>NZ_JBVHMR010000003.1:0-527507 GCF_055558375.1 Streptomyces sp. NPDC025793
ACGACTCAATTTGCTCGACCGTCAGCACATCAGCACACAGTCACATCAACGACAGGCGACGTTGATCGTCACCCCAGATGCGGTTGCAGTACTAGGGGTTTATCGCGTCCTGCGTCCCGGCATGAACGTGAACACCGCGCCGCCCAGCAGGATCGCCGTGCCGGCCACCAGGCCCAGTGCCTTCAGGGCGCCGTGGTCGCTCGCGCCGGTGTCGGCGAGGCCGCCGGAGCCGCCGCCGGAGCCGGTGGTGCCGCTCGTGCCGCCGCCGGTGGACGTGCCGCCGGACGCGCCGCCCGGCTGCTGGCTGGTGTCCAGGGTGAGCGAGACCTCGGTCTTCGTCGGCGTGCAGGTCGTGGTCGTACCGAGCGCCTTGACCGTGAGCACGCCGGGGGACAGCGTCGAACTGCCGCTCGCGCCCGGTTTGTAGGTGCCGGTGAGGTCCGGGATGGTGATCGGGTCGCCGGACTTGATTGGGCCGGCGTTCATCGGCCCCTCCACATGCACCGTGCCCTTGTCCGCGCCGCCCAGCACCACCTCCATGGACGGCTTCACGGAGTTCGCCGGGATGTCGGCGGGGCTGTTCATCACGGACTTCTTGAACTGCACGGTGAGGTCGAAGTTCCCGCCGTTCTTCCTGGCGTTGATCTGCACCGGCGAGGTCGCGCTCTTGTCGCCGATCGGGGTCTTGCAGGCGTACGGGATCTGCACCTCCTTGCCGGTGAAGTCGGTCTGACCGCCGCCGCCGGTGGACGTGGCCGTGGGCGTGCCCGACGGGGTCGGGGTGGCCGTCGGCGTGGTCGTCGGGGTGGTCGTCGGCGTCGTGGTGGGTGTGCCGCCACCGGCGCCCGTCACCTGGATCGTCGCCGCCTTCTGGACGGTCTCCTTGGGCGTGCACTTGGTGTCGGTCGACATCGCGTTGACGGTGTACGCGTCCGGCGTCAGCGTCACCTCGCCGGCCGTCGTCAGTTTCAGGCTGCCCTTCATGTCGGACAGCACCATGTCGCCGCCCTTGGGGATCGCCGGGTTCTGCCGCGGGCCCTGCATGGCGATGTCGGCGCTCTGCGCGCCGGCCGCCTTCAGCACCCCGGACGGCTGGACCGAGTTCGCGGGCAGGTCGATGATGTTCGGGTTCTTCGACGCGGCCTGGACGAACTTCCACACGACGTCCACCGTGTCGCCGACCTTCGCGGTCGCCGGTGCGGTGATCTCGACCTTGGTGGTGCCGTCGACGGGGGTGATCCCCGCGGGCGGCACGCAGTGGGTGGCGAACGACACCTCGGCCGCCTGTGCGGGGGTCGCGGCGAAGCCGAGCAGGACGCCCGCACCGCACAGCGCCAGCGCGGCGCCCGCGGCCGTACCTCTCCTTCTGTTGCTCACGTGGGTCCCTTCGTGGTGGGAGTCGTAGGACTCGTCGGGCTGTCGGTGTGCGGTGCGGAGAGCCGGCCGGCCGGGCCGCCCGGGACGGAGTCCGGGGCGAACCACGGCAGGGTCGGGGTCGAGGGGGGCGGATCTTCGGAGCCGGAGCCGGTCCGGGAGCGGGGCAGCGGCAGGCGCAGGGCGGGCAGACGCACGCCGCGGGTGCGGTGGGCGCCGCCGGGGCGAGGGGGCCGTACCCGGTCCACGACGGCCATGCCGATCCGGAACAGCGCGGCCGGGACCACGAGGCAGAGCAGCAGCCAGAACAGGGTCACGCCCCAGGGCCGGCCCACGCCCCACGGCTGCTCGGCGAGCACCTTGCCGTCGTACTTCAGGGACACGGTGTAGTCGCCGTGGGCCCCGGCCGTCAGCTCGACGGGCAGCTTGACCTGCGCCTTCTTACCGGGCGCCAGAGTGCCCTGCCACTGCCGGTCGTCCCACTGCGGCGCGAAGACGCCGTGCGCGGAGCCGACCTGGAACACCGGGTCCTTGATCGCGCTCGTGCCGGTGTTGCCGATCGTGAAGACCAGGCTGCGGCTCGGCGGCGCCCCGAACCAGGTCAGCAGGCCGCTCGAACCGGTCAGCCGGGTGTCCGACAGGATCGCCAGCCGACCGCCGGACGGCTCGGCGGGCAGCGGGGCGACCGGATGCCCGGCGACCTCCAAGGCCGCGTCCGCCGTCGCCTGCGCCCCGGTGACCGTGGCCACGTGCACCACACAGGGGCAGGGCACGGGCGGTTCGGCGACCGGGAGTCCCTTGCTGAAGGCGCCCTGCGCGTCGGTGGTCACGGCTCGGCCGTCGCCGTTGGCACAGGAGTTGGTGCCGCCGATCACGCCCCGGGCGGGTGTGGCGCGACCACACACCAGCAGCATCAGCAGCGTGTTCGGCCGCCAGCCCGTACCGCTCGCGGTGACCGAGCCGCCGGTGCCGGCCTGGGTCGTGGACAGTTTCACGGTCGGGCCGTCCGCCGCGTGCGCCGGGGCGGCGAGGGGGAGGGCCGCGCAGAACAGAAGCAGCGCGAGCACCGTCGCGCCCACCGGCCGCCGCGCACGCCCCACATGTCCGCTCACTTCACCGCGCCTTCCGTCAACTCAAGGTCAGGACACGGGAGTTCGGCAGACCCCTGCGGGACGTCCGCCGGTGCGCGGCCCCGTCGGCGGCGTACGGCGAACAGCGCGCCCGCCCCGGCCAGGACGACACCGCCCGCCCCCGCCGACGGCGCCCACGGCACGAACCGGGCCGACGCGGCCGCCGTGTCGCGCGCGCCGCCCGGCGCCGTGACCGTCAGCCGTACGTCGACGGCGTCCAGCGCGGGCCGGTCGGGCCAGGGCTCGGTGAGCCGCACCCGGGCGCCGGGGCGCACCCGGAGCGCAAGGGCGCGCGGGGCGCGGTCCAGCACCAGGCCGAACACGCCGTCCGCGCGCACCGCGAGGGTCGGCGCGAGCACGGTTGTACCCCGGTTGACCAGGTCGTACGTGATGCTGTGGGCGTGCACGGCGAGGTGTTCGACGGTCAGCGCGGCGAGCGCCGGACCGCCCACCCGGAGCCGGACCGGCACGCTCACGGTGCGTCCCTTCGTGTCCCGTACGACGACGGCGCCGGAGCGGACTCCGGGTGCGTCGCCGGCCGGGACGGTCACCGTGAAGGGCACCTCGGCGCGGGTGCGGGCGGGGACCCGCAGCGACGGCCGGGCGAACACGGTCCGCAGGCCGGTGCCGGAGAACCGGACGGCGAGCGGCGCGCGCCCGGAGTTGGTGACGGACACCGCGTCCTGGAGGACGGTACCGGGCGGGCCTTCGGCGTAGAAGGACGGCCGGCCGCCGCCGACGGGTGCGACGGACCAGCCCGGGTCCGCGGCTGCGGCGGGCGGCGCCGCGCCCAGCACGGCGAGGAGCAGACAGGCGGCCAGGGGCAGGGGGCGGGTCAGGGCGCGGGCGGCGGACGGCATGGGCGGCTCCAGCGGTGGCCAGGGGGCGGCGGCGTACGGCTCGACCGGGGTCAGCGGCGTACGGACTGCCCGCGGCGGGTCAGCCACAGCGCACCGGCCGCGCCGGCGAGGAACACCGTCGCGCCGAGCGTGCCGAGGGCGACCGCCGAGTCCTCGGGGCCGGTCTGCGGGAGCTGTCCGGCGGCGGAGGTGCCGCCCGAGGCCGACGAGGACGACCCCGCGGAGGACGAGCCGCCCGAGGAGGAGGAACCGCCGGCCGCCGTCACGTCCAGGGTCAGGCCCGGCCCCGGGCTGTTGGTCGGCGTACAGGTCGTCGTCGTACCGAGCGCCTTGATGGTGAGCGTGCCCGGTGTGAAGGTGACCTTGCCGGTCTTGTTCGGGGTGTACGTCCCGCTCAAGTCACTGATCTTGATGGGCGTGTTGGCGGGGATCGCGGCCGCGTTGGGGGGCCCGCTGACCGGGAGCGAGCCGCTGTCGGCGCCGCCCAGCCGGATGGTGGCGCTCGGGGTCATCGCCCCCTTGCCCAGCTCGACCGGGCTGGAGGAGACACCCTTCTGCCAGGACATCGTGATCTTGTAGTTGGCGCCGCTCTTGACGCCCGTCATGCTGATGGGCGAGACGGCGCTCTTGACCCCGATCGGCGTCTGGCAGCGGTAGTTGACGTCGACGACATCGGCATGCGCCGCGGGCGCCGCCAGCAGCAGCACCGACCCGGCGAGGGTCGCGGCGGACGCGAGCGCGGCGGTTCGTTTCGGGTACGACACGATCGGCCCACCCCATTCCTGACGGTTCATCAGATGGGCCGTCAAGGTACGCCGGGGCGCGTGAGGAAGGAAGAGACGGTACGGGGGAGGATTCGTGACGAAGACGGTCCGCGGGCGGCGAGCTCAGGAGCTGCGGCAGCCCGACGGCGCTCACAGCGGGGCGCCCAGCTCCGCCCACACCGTCTTGCCCGCCCGCCCCGGGGCCCGGACGACCCCCCAGTCCAGGCAGAGCCGCTGCACGATGAACATCCCGTGGCCACCCGGGCGGCCGGCCCGGTGCGGGGTGCGCGGGGCCGGCTGGCCGGTGCCGCGGTCGGAGACCTCCAGCCGGATCACCTTGTCGTCACGGACGAGGACGAGTTCGTCGGGGCCCTCGGCGTGCAGGCAGGCGTTGGTGACCAGTTCGGAGACGACGAGCAGCACGTCCTCGGCGGCGGCGCGCTGGTCGGCGGTGGCGGCGGGCAGCCAGCCCCACGCGTACAGCGCCTGGCGCGCGAAGTCGCGGGCGAGCGGGACGACCCCGCTCTCGCCCTCCAGGGTCAGCCTGCGGGTCTGCCGCCCGCCGACGCCCTGCGTACCGCCGGCGTCCCCGGCCTGCGCGTCCGTCTCCGCCCGCACGGGCATGCCCGCGGCCGCCGCCTCCATGGGCGCGCCCGTGCCCGGCGCACCCTCCTCGGACGCCCCGGAAGCGCCGCTGGACTCCGGGCCGCGGTCGCCCGGCGAGCAAGGCCGGGTGGTGCTCATCAGCGCTTCACCTCACCGATCCACCAGTTCACGTTTCAAAGGCCGACAGCGGTCCGCACCGACCGGCCGCCACCTGCCCACTCCTGCTTACTTCTGCCCACTCCCGTGTCCACTCCCGCCCCCTCCTGCCCTCTCCTGCCCGACCGATCCGGCGGAACACCCCCCGATTTCGTCACAAGGGGGGCGCGGGACACGAACGCCGTCCGACGGAGCGGCGGGCGGGAGCGCGGGCAGGGCGCGAAGGACGGGGCGAGCGGGGCCGGGCGGACTCAGTCGGCGCCGGGCGCCAGGGCCGCGGCCACGGAGTCGTGCACGGTGAAGACCGCTTCGGCTCCTGTGATCTCGAACACGCGGGCCACCACCGGCTGCATCCCCGCCAGATGGACCCCGCCGCCGGCGGCCTCGGCCTTCAGCCGGGCGCCGAGCAGGACGTTCAGGCCCGTGGAGTCGCAGAACTCCAGGCGCGTGCAGTCCACGACGAGGCGCGAGAAGCCCTTGGCCAGAAGGTGGTCGAGGGGCTCGCGCAGCAGATCGGCGGTGTGGTGGTCAAGCTCACCCGCCGGCTGGACGACGGCACTGGAGCCCTCTTCCCGCACCTCCACCAGGAGCCGGCCCGACTGTGCGCTGCCGACCATCCCGTGGTCCATGCCGTTCTCTCTCCCGAGGTCGTGGCCGCTGATGCCCTCGAACATTACGCCTTCCGAACGCACTCCGACACCTGAACAACCTCACATATTCGGACATATGCGAACGGAACGCACTTGCGATCGCCTCACGGAAGCCGGTAGGGCTAGTAAGGACACAAACCCCACCGGGCCGCGACGGCCCACGTCGGCTTTGGAGGCGCCGCACTCCGCAGTGCACGCATTGGCATCGGCAGCCATACGCCGAGAACGATGGAGGACACCATGTCACCCCGGCTCGACGCATCGCATACCCAGTCCGCGACGTCGACACCCCCACCGGAACAGCTGGATCGGACCATCGACCCCCTCGACCCCGTCGAGGGACTCCCGGAGATCCCGCCGTACGACGAGATCGGCCCGGTCGACGCGCGGGCCCTGTCCAAGACCCTCTTCGAGCGTCTCGCGACGCTGGAGGAAGGGACGCACGAGTACGCGTACGTCCGCAACACTCTCGTCGAGCTGAATCTCGCACTCGTCAAGTTCTCGGCCTCGCGCTTCCGCTCCCGCAGCGAGCCGATGGAGGACATCATCCAGGTCGGCACGATCGGCCTGATCAAGGCGATCGACCGCTTCGAGCTGTCGCGCGGGGTGGAGTTCCCCACCTTCGCGATGCCGACGATCATCGGCGAGATCAAGCGGTTCTTCCGTGACACGTCATGGTCCGTGCGCGTCCCGCGCAGGCTTCAGGAACTCCGCCTCGACCTGGCCAAGGCCGGGGACGAGCTGGCCCAGAAGCTGGACCGCTCCCCCACGGTCGCCGAGCTGGCCGAGCGGCTCGGCCTGAGCGAGGACGAGGTCGTCGAGGGCATGGCCGCCTCGAACGCCTACACCGCCTCCTCGCTGGACGCCCAGCCCGAGGAGGACGAGACCGAGGGCGCGCTGGCGGACCGGATCGGGTACGAGGACCACGGGCTGGAGGGCATCGAGTACGTCGAGTCCCTCAAGCCGCTGATCGCCGAACTCCCGTCCCGGGACCGGAAGATCCTCTCGCTGCGCTTCGTGGCGAACATGACCCAGTCGGAGATCGGTGACGAACTCGGCATCTCCCAGATGCATGTGTCCCGGCTGCTCTCCCGCACACTGGTGCGCCTGCGCAAGGGGCTGACGGTGGAGGAGTGAGCTCCGCCCCGCGACCCCGCGACGCCGTTCCGAGGTGACACCGCCGCAGCGACGGCCCGGCCGCCGGCCCGCACCGGCACCGGGCCGCTGCGGCGTGTGCGGGCGGGTGACGCATGTGCGGGCCGGCTGACGCATGTGCCCCCAACCGTTATCCGGTTACCCCGGGAAACCTCTTTTCCCGCCCGGCACCCTCCACCACCATGGGCCCACAAACCGGCCGGTAGGTCGGACGGGGGCCCGGGCTGCGCGGCCGCCCGGCGTCGCGAGGAGGCGGGACGATGGCTCAGGGGGACGACGCCGGGGCGGACGGGGCCGGGGCGGACGGGGCCGTACCGGAAGGCGGCGCGCCGGAACGAGGCATGCCGGCAGGGGACACATCGGAGAGCGGCTTGGCGGACGCGCCGGACTCGCGCCTCGCCGAGCTCCTCCGCACACCCATCCCCACGGCGTACCCCGCGTTGCAGGAACTGCGCCGACGGCACCACCCGGCGGTCCTCGCCTACGCCCGGCTGTGCGCGGCGAGCGAGTCCGCCGCCCGCCGGCTGGCGGCCGAGACCTTCACCACGGCGGCCCGCGAAACGGCGCGCGGCGTCGACCCGGCCGTCCCGCTGCGCCACCGCCTCCTGCTGCTGACCGCCCGGCTGGCGACGGCCTGGGCGCGCGACGAGCGCTCCACGGGAGTCGATCCCGGCCTGCTGCTCGTGCGGAACGCGTCCGGCCTGCCCGACGGCCCCGTGCCGCCCCTCCTCCCGGCGTTCCGCTCGCTGCCCTCCCGCACCCAGGGCCTGCTCTGGTACGGCGTACTGGAACAGGAGCCGCAGGAGCGCACCGCCGCCTTCCTCGGCCTGAGCCGCACGGACGTGACGTACGGCACCCCGCAGGCCCTCACCTCCCTGTCCCGGGCCTGCCTGCGCCTGCGCCTGGCCGCCTCCGACGACCCTCGCTGCGCCGACTTCCGCCGGCTGATCGAGGAGGCGGTACGGCCGGACGGCCCGCGCCACAGCGCCGACCTGGACGCCCACAGGGCGCGCTGCCCGCACTGCACGGCCGCCTACGAGGACCTGCGGGCCCTGCGGGACGCACCCCGGCCGACCCTGGCGGAGGGCCTGCTGCCCTGGAACGGCGCGGCGTACCTGCGCACCGAGGAGCCACCGGCCACCGCCGGCCCGCCCGCCGCCCGGCCGGGAGCGACGTGGCCCGCCGGGCGCCGCGCCCTGCTGACCTCGGCGGCCCTGGGCGTGGCCCTGATCCCGCTCCTGGTCTTCCTGCTCACCCCGGACCGCACCCGGGAGCGGGAACCGGTGTCGGCGACCCCGCCCCCTCCCCCGGTGACGGCGACGGCGACGGTCTCGGTGCCCCCGCGCCCGTCCGCGTCCGCGTCCCCGTCAGGCTCCTCGCACTCCCCCTCCCCCAGTGGGACTTCCCTTGGCCCGACCACACCGGCACCGGCACCCACACCGCGCCCCACGCCCTCGTCCACACCCCCGGGAACGTCGTACGCCCAGGTGGTGAACCTCGCCACGGGCCGCTGTCTGGACATCCGCGACGGCGACCCGGAGCAGGGCAACGACGTCGTCACGGCCCCCTGTTCCGACTCCCCGACCCAGCGCTGGCGCGTGGACACCCGCCTGGGTGTGGTCCGTTCGGCGGCCGACGACTCGTTCTGCCTGGACAGCCGGGGCGCGACCGACCGGGGCGTCGGCGTCTGGACCTGCGACTCGGTCCAGGGCCGCAACGGCGCCAACCTCCGTTTCACCGTCACCCCCGACGGCACGATCCGCCCGGCCATCGCCCCGGACACGGCGGTGACCCCCGACGGCCGCCACGACGTCTCCCTGAACCCGCTGGACGGGGGCGACGAGCAGCGCTGGCGGGCAGGGGCTGCCTGAACTCCGCGAACGGCGCGGGCCGTTCAGACCACCCGCTCCCCCCGCCGCCACACCCCGCTGACCAGGGGCACGCCCGGCCGGTAGGCGAGGTGGACGTGGCTCGGCGCGTCCAGGAGGGTCAGGTCGGCGCGGGCGCCCGGGGTGAGGCGGCCGATGTCGGTGCGGCGCAGGGCCGCCGCACCGCCCGCCGTGGCCGACCAGACCGCCTCGTCCGGGGTCATCCGCATGTCGCGCACGGCCAGGGCGATGCAGAAGGGGACGGAGGAGGTGAAGGACGAGCCCGGGTTGCAGTCCGTGGACAGGGCGACCGTCACGCCCGCGTCCAGCAGGCGGCGGGCGTCCGGCCACTCGGCGCGGGTGGAGAACTCGGCGCCGGGCAGGAGGGTGGCGACCGTGGCGCTGTTCGCGAGGGCGTCGACGTCCTCGTCGGTCAGGTGCGTGCAGTGGTCGGCGCTGGCCGCGTCGAGTTCGACGGCGAGCTGGACGCCGGGGCCGTAGGAGAGCTGGTTGGCGTGGATGCGGGGGTGCAGGCCCTTCGCCCTGCCGGCGGTGAGGATCGCGCGGGCCTGGTCGCCGTCGAAGGCCCCCTTCTCGCAGAACACGTCGATCCAGCGGGCGTGCGGGGCGCAGGCGTCCAGCATCTCGCCGGTGACCAGGGCGACATAGGCGGCCGGGTCGTCGGCGTAGTCGGGGGAGACGATGTGCGCGCCGAGGTACGTCACCTCGTCGGTGTGGCGCGCGGCGATGCGCAGGGCGCGGGACTCGTCCTCGACCGTGAGGCCGTAGCCCGACTTCGTCTCGAAGGTGGTGGTGCCCTGACGGAGCGCCTCCGCCAGGTGGTGGGTCAGATTCGCCTCCAGGTCCGCGTCGCTCGCGGCGCGGGTGGCCGCGACCGTGGTGCGGATGCCGCCCGCCGTGTAGGAGCGGCCGGACATACGGGCGTTGAACTCCTGGGTGCGGTCGCCCGCGAAGACCAGGTGGGAGTGGGAGTCCACGAAGCCCGGCAGCACCGCCCGGCCGCCCGCGTCGACCCGGTTGTCAGTGGCGGGTGCTTTGCTGGATTCACCGGTCCACGCGACGCGGTCGCCGTCGAAGACGACGGCCGCGTCCTGGATCAGACCGAGAGGGGAGCCGTCACCGAGGGAGGGGTCGTTGGTGACCAGCGTGGCGATGTTGGTGATGACGGTGCTGCTGCTCATGGTGTCCTCGTGGGTGGTGGTCAGGAGCGGAGGGCTTCGACTGCCCGCGCGAGGGCCTGCGGCACGTCGGGTACGAGCGTGTGCGCCCCGTCGCGTACGACCTGCCGCCCGCCCACGACCGTGTGCCGTACGTCCGCCCCGGTCGCCGCGAATACGGCCGTCTCGGCGCCCAGTCGGGGCAGCGGACCCGCTGTCCTGACCGAGTCGAGGGCGATCGTCGTGAAGTCGGCGAGAGCGCCCGCCTCCAGCGTGCCGGCCTCGTCCCAGCCGAGGGCGGCGTGGCCGTCGGCGGTGGCGGCCCGCAGCAGGGAGTTCGCGGTCCAGTGGCCCCGGGTGCGGGTGCGCAGCCGCTCGTTCAGCTCCATCGCGCGCGCCTCTTCGAGCAGGTCGATGACGGCGTGGCTGTCGGAGCCGAGCGAGAGCGGGGATCCGGCCCGCTGGAGGGCGACGGCCGGGCCGATGCCGTCGGCGAGGTCGCGCTCGGTCGTCGGGCACATGCAGGTGCCGGTGCCCGAGCCGCCGAGCAGGGCGATGTCCTCGTCCGTGAGGTGGGTGTTGTGCACCCCGGTGGTGCGCGGCCCGAGGACACCGTGGTCGGCGAGCAGCCGGGTGGGCGTGCAGCCGTGGGCGGCCTGGCAGGCGTCGTTCTCGGCGGTCTGCTCCGACAGGTGCACGTGCAGCGGGGCCCGCCGTTCCTCGGCCCATCGGCCCACGGTCGCCAACTGGGCGGCGGGCACGGCCCGTACGGAGTGGATCGCCGCCCCGATCCGTGCGTGATCCCGTTCCTTGAGAACTGCACAGCGTTCGGCCCAGGCCTCCGCGCTGCCGTCGGAGAACCGCAGTTGGTGGGCGTTGGGGGCCTCGCCGAATCCGGCGGAGAGATAGCAGGTGTCGAGGAGGGTGATCCGGATGCCGGCCTCGGCGGCGGCCCCGATCAGCGCCTCGCCCATGGCGTTGGGGTCCGCGTAGGGGGTGCCGCCGGGCGCGTGGTGCACGTAGTGGAACTCGCCGACGGCCGTGATGCCGGCGAGGGCCATCTCGGCGTACACCGCGCGGGCGAGCGCGTGGTAGGTCTCCGGGCTGAGCCGGTCGGCGACGGAGTACATCACCTCGCGCCAGGTCCAGAAGGTGCCGCTGCCGACCTGGACGGTGCCGCGCAGCGCCCGGTGGAAGGCGTGGCTGTGGGCGTTGGCCAGGCCGGGCAGGGTCAGGCCGCGCAGCACCTCGGCGCCGGGCGGCGGGGCGGTGACACCGGTGCGGACGGCGCTGATCCGCCCGTCTTCCACGTCCAGGGCGACGCCCGGCTCGACGGTGGTGTCGAGCCAGGCGTGCTCCAGCCAGTAGGTCGCCTTGGTCACGTGCGGGCCAGCCCTTCCAGTACGTCGGCGAGCGCGTGCACCCCGGCCAGGCAGTCGTCCTCGGCGGCGGACTCGGCCGGGGAGTGGGAGACCCCGGTGGGGTTGCGCACGAACAGCATGGCGGTCGGAATGCTCCCGGAGAGGATTCCGGCGTCGTGTCCGGCCCCGGTCCCGAGGACGGGGACGGTCAGGCCGGTGTCCTTGCCCAGGATGCGGCCGAGTTCGTCGCGCAGGGCGTGGTCGAACTCGACGACGGGGGTGAAGGACTCCCGGACGACGTCGAGGTCGATGCCGTGGGCGTCCGCGTACTCCCGGGCCGCCTTCTCGATGCCGCCGACCACCGTGTCCAGGGTGTCCTGGTCGGCGGCGCGGGAGTCGAGCCAGCCGCGCACGAGGGAGGGGATGGCGTTGACCCCGTTGGGCTCGACGGAGATCTTCCCGAAGGTGGCCACGGCACCGGCGAGCGCGGCCTCCCGGCGGGCGGCGAGCACGGTCTCGGCGTAGGACAGCATCGGGTCGCGCCGGTCCACCAGCCGGGTGGTGCCGGCGTGGTTGGCCTCGCCCCGGAAGTCGAACCGCCAGCGTCCGTGCGGCCAGATGGCACTGGCGATGCCCACCTGGTCCCCGGACAGGTCCAGCGCCCGGCCCTGCTCGACGTGCAGCTCGACGAAGGCGCCGATCCGGGCCAGCCGCTCGGGGTCGGCCCCGATGGCGTCGGGGTCGTACCCCGCGGCCTCCATGGCGCGCGGGAGCGTGACCCCGTCCGCGTCGGCCAGCAGGTGCGCCTGCTCGACGGTCAGCTGCCCGGCGGTGAGCCGCGACCCGACGCAGGCGAGCCCGAACCGGGCGCCCTCCTCGTCGCCGAAGTTGACGATGGCCAGGGGCTTGCCGAACCGCACGCCCCGGCCGCGCAGTTCATCGAGCGCGGCGAAGGAGGACACGACCCCGAGGGGCCCGTCGAAGGCCCCGCCGTCCGGCACGGAGTCGAGATGCGACCCGGTGACGACGGCGTCCCCGGCCGCCGGGTCACCGAGCCAGGCCCACTGGTTCCCGTTCCGGTCGACCTCGTAGGCCAGCCCGCGCGTCTCGGCCTGCTCCTTGAACCAGGCCCGGCACTCGGCATCGGCCCCGGTCCAGGCGTACCGCCGGTAGCCACCGGAGTCGGAGTTCCGGCCGACGGGGAGAAGCTCGCGCCACATCTCCTGGAAGGAGGGCGTGCGGTGGCCGGCGGGGCCGACGGACGGTGTGCCGTCGGCCCGTACCGGCCGGGGCGCGGCAGAGCGCTGGGTCACGCGCCGTCACCCTCACGCATCGGCACCCGGACCCCCCGCTCGGCCGCGACCGACTCGGCGATGTCGTACCCGGCGTCCACGTGCCGGATGACGCCCATGCCCGGGTCGTTGGTGAGCACGCGACGGATCTTCTCGCCGGCGAGCTTCGTGCCGTCGGCCACGCTGACCTGCCCGGCGTGGATGGACCGTCCCATGCCCACGCCGCCACCGTGGTGGATGGAGACCCAGGAGGCACCGGAGGCCACGTTCACCATGGCGTTCAGCAGCGGCCAGTCGGCGATGGCGTCGGAGCCGTCGAGCATGGCCTCGGTCTCGCGGTACGGCGAGGCCACGGAGCCGCAGTCCAGGTGGTCGCGGCCGATCGCCAGCGGGGCGGCCAGCTCGCCGGAGGCGACCATGTCGTTGAAGCGCTCGCCGGCCTTGTCGCGCTCGCCGTAGCCGAGCCAGCAGATGCGCGCGGGCAGGCCCTGGAAGTGGACGCGCTCGCGGGCCATCGTGATCCAGCGGGCCAGGGACTCGTTCTCCGGGAACAGCTCCAGGATCGCCTTGTCGGTCTTGGCGATGTCGGCCGGGTCGCCGGAGAGCGCGGCCCAGCGGAAGGGGCCCTTGCCCTCGCAGAACAGCGGGCGGATGTAGGCGGGGACGAAGCCGGGGAAGGCGAACGCGCGGTCGTACCCGGCGAGTTGGGCCTCGCCGCGGATGGAGTTGCCGTAGTCGAAGACCTCGGCGCCTGCGTCCATGAAGCCCACCATGGCCTCGACGTGCTTCGCCATGGACTCACGCGCACGCGTGGTGAAGCCGGCCGGGTCCTTGGCGGCGGCGTCGGCCATGTCCTCGAAGGCGACGCCCACCGGCAGGTACGACAGCGGGTCGTGGGCGGAGGTCTGGTCGGTGACGATGTCGATCGGCGCGTTCATCGCGAGCAGCTGCGGGACCAGCTCGGCGGCGTTGCCGAGGACGCCGACGGAGAGCGGGCGGCGGGCGTCGCGGGCCTCGGTGGCGAGCTGGAGGGCGTGGTCCAGCGAGTCGGCCTTCACGTCGAGGTAGCGGTGCTCGATGCGGCGCTCGATGGCGCGCGGGTCGCAGTCGATGCAGATCGCGACGCCGTCGTTCATGGTCACGGCGAGCGGCTGGGCGCCGCCCATGCCGCCGAGGCCGGCGGTGAGGGTGATCGTGCCCGCGAGGGTGCCGCCGAACTTCTTCGCGGCGACGGCGGCGAAGGTCTCGTAGGTGCCCTGGAGGATGCCCTGGGTGCCGATGTAGATCCAGGAGCCGGCGGTCATCTGGCCGTACATGGTCAGGCCGAGGGCCTCCAGGCGGCGGAACTCCTCCCAGTTGGCCCAGTCGCCGACCAGGTTGGAGTTGGCGATGAGGACGCGCGGGGCCCACTCGTGGGTCTGCATGACGCCGACCGGGCGGCCGGACTGGACCAGCATGGTCTCGTCCTGCTTGAGGGTCCTCAGGGTGCGGACCATCGCGTCGAAGGAGCGCCAGTCACGGGCGGCCTTGCCGGTGCCGCCGTAGACGACGAGCTTGTCGGGGTGCTCGGCGACCTCGGGGTCGAGGTTGTTCTGGAGCATCCGCAGGGCGGCTTCCTGCTGCCATCCCAGGGCACTGAGTTCCGTGCCGCGCGGGGCTCGTACGGGGCGGGGTCCCGACATCGTCTGCCTCCTCCTGTTGCTATGTCTATTCACATCCTGACTTCCTGAATAGACCTAGTCAATACATCGGGGGGAGCGCGTTCGCACGTCGTCGGTGTTTGGCTGGATGCACCTGAGGCCGACCTGAGGGGAGACACCGTGGAGCGGGATGTCGATACCGAGGCGCGGGAGCGCGCCGCCCGGCGGGACGAGGCGGTGCGCGCGGCCGTGGAGCAGGGGCTGCTCGGTCCGGGCGCGGCCGTGGTGGGACTGCTGGACGTGACCGGGATCCGGCGGTCGGCGGCGGCGCTGCGGGCGGCGTTCGACACGGCCGTACCGCCCGGCACGCCGGTGCTGCACGCCTTCGCGGTGAAGGCCACCCCGCTGGTGCCGGTGCTGCGGCTGCTGCACGAGGCGGGGCTCGGCGCGGAGGTGGCGAGCCCCGGCGAGCTGGCGCTGGCGCGGGCGGCCGGGGTGCCGGCGGAGCGGACAGTGCTGGACGCGCCCGCGAAGACCCCGGCCGAGCTGCGCGAGGCACTGGCCCTCGGCATCGCCGTGAACGCCGACAACCCGCAGGAGCTGGACCGGCTGGACGCACTCGTCCGCACGGGGTCCACCCGCTCCCCGCTGGGCCTCAGGGTCAATCCGCAGCTCGGCGGCGGCTCGATCCGGGCGACGTCCACGGCGACGGCGACCTCCAAGTTCGGGGTGCCCCTGCGCGACGAGGGGGCGCGCGAGTGGGTCGTGCGGGCGTTCCTGGCGCGGCCGTGGCTGACCCGGCTGCACGCGCACACCGGCTCACAGGGCATCCCGCTGCCGCTGCTGGCGCGGGGCGTGGCGGAGACGTACGCGCTCGCGGAGGAGATCAACGCGCGCGCCGGCCGGCGGCAGGTCGACACGCTCGACGTCGGCGGCGGGCTGTCCGTGGACTTCGCCTCGGAGGTGACGGAGCCGACGTACGCGCAGTACGCGCGCGTGCTGGCCGATCAGGTGCCGGGACTGTTCGACGGGCGCTACGGGCTGGTGACCGAGTTCGGGCGCTCGCTCATGGCACGGCACGGGACGGTGGTGGCGCGGGTGGAGTACGCCAAGAGCGCGGGCGGACGGCGGATCGCGGTGACGCACGCGGGCGTGCAGGTGGCGACGCGGACGGTGTACGCGCCCGAGGCGTGGCCGCTCAGGATCGCCGCCTACGACGCCAAGGGGCGCCCCAAGCAGGGGCCGGAGGTGGTGCAGGACGTGGCCGGGCCGGCCTGCTTCTCGGGCGACCTGCTCGCCGAGGGGCGCGCGATGCCCGCGCTGGAGCAGGGCGACCACGCGGCGGCGCTGGACACGGGCGCGTACTACTTCGCCCACCACTACGCCTACAACTCCCTTGCCCGGCCCGGCATCTACGGCTTCGCACCGGACGGCGCGGGAGGCGTCGCCTTCGCGGTCGTACGGGAGCCGCAGACCGTCGCCGAGGTGGTGGCGGAGTCCGGAGGGGCGCACGCGGACGCGCTCACCATCCTGCGGGCGCCTGGGAGCCGTTGACGCACGCCGCTCCCCCGCGCACAACTGGATCAACTCCAGCGTCACAGAGGCCAGTTGGCCCACACTAGTACGCCGGACGCATGTTCCACTGGAAAATGCCAAAGGCCTCACCCGCGGCGCGCACGGTGCGTAGTGTCGGCGTCACTCAGCCGGAGTCCCAGGCGGGAGGGGAGCCACGGTGCCCGGAATCGACGAGTGCCTGCTGGAAGCGATGCGGTTGCCCGGTGCGCGGGGTGCCTCGCTCGTGGACTGGACGAGCGGACTGGCGCTCGGCACGGTCGGGGAGGCGCCCGGCGGCGATCACGAAACGACCGCCGCCGAGGCCGCCGAGCTGGCCCGGATGGCCGCCGAGCACGGCGCGTTCGCCCTCCACGGTGACGGCGCCGACGACGGGCGGCCACCCGTCGAGGACGTGATCGTCAGCAACCGCGACAGCTACCACCTGCTGCGGTTCGTGGACACGTCCTTCGACAGCAGCGTGTTCCTGCACCTGTGGCTCGGCCGCGAGGACGGCAACCTCGCGCTCGCCCGGATCCGCCTCGGCGAGATGGCCGCCCGGCTGGTGCTGGGATGACCGTGACGCACATACCTCCGCTGCCGGTGCGCGACAAGGCGGCCGGCCGGGCCCTGTCACCGATGCTGACCCGGCTGGCCGAGGAGCGCGCCACCGGCGTCCTGGTGCGCGAGCACGGCGTCCTGCACCTCGCCGAGGGCCGGGTGGTGCACGCCGAGAGCCCCTTCTCCCCGGGCCTCGACGTGCTCCTCACGGCCCACGGCACCCTCGCGGCCGGTGCCTGGCAACAGGCCGCCGCGCGCACCACGGGCCCGCCGCGGACCGTCGAACTCCTGCTGGAATCGGGGCTGTTGCCCGCCGGCGCGCTGGAGCTGTGCCACCTGGACGCGCTGTACGACGCCGGGTACTTCGCGCTGGCCCCGAGCAGCACCCCGGGCCGCTTCCGCTACGACAACGCCCCCCGGCTCGGGCCGCTGCCCTCGGTGCCGGTCGTCGCGCTGGAACGCGAGACGCTGCGCCGTCGGCTGCTGCTGCACCGGCTGTGGCCCGACCCGGCCGCCGACAGCGCCCCGCTGATCCGGGCCGACCCGGTGGCACCCGCGCCGCTCACGCCCCGGCAGCGGGCGGTCCTGGACCGCGTGGACGGCGTCCGCACGGCCACCGGGATCGCCCGGAACCTGGGCCGGCAGGCCTTCCACACGCTGGTCGACGTGCGCCGGCTCGCGGCGGCCGGCCGGCTCGCGGCGGCCGGCCGGCTCGCGCCGGTGCCGCCCGCGATCCCGGACCCCGTGCCGCCGTACCCACCCCCGGTCGCCGACCCCGACATCGCGCTGCTGAAGAGGCTCAGGGATGCGCTGGAGGCGCTTTGAACGGCACCGCCCCGCCGAGCACCGCCCCGCCGAGAGGAGAGAGCTGATGGTGTCCGAGGAGGACCTCCGGGCGGTCCTGGAGGAGCTGCACCGGCTGCGTACCCGGGTGCCGCAGCTCACCGGCGCCCTGGCGGCCGGCGTCGACGGACTCGTCGTCGCCCACGACACCCCCGGCGTCGACCCCGAGGGCCTGGCCGCGCTGACCGCCGCCGCGCTCGGCGTGGCCCTCCGGGTCAGCGACGCGACGGGACACGGCGGCTTCCGCGAGCTGCTGGTGCGCGGCGAGGGCGGCTACGTCGCCACCTACGCCGCGGGCGGCACCGCCGTGCTGACCCTGCTCGCCGAGGGCCGGGTCAACGTCGGGCGGCTGCACCTGGAGGGCCGCCGGGCCGGCGCCCGGATCGGGGAGCTGCTCGACGCCGCCGAAGCCACCGCCCGGGCCGCCCGCCCGCCCCGCAGGGCGCTCGGCGCCGTCAGCCCCGCACCCCCGACCCGCCCCCGTACGACCCGCACCGCGAGCGCCGACGTGCGCACCGCAACCGACAGTTGAACGATCCGAGAGGACTCACCATGGCGAACACCGAGACCGCGCTGAAAGAGGCGCTCACCTCCATCGAGGGCGCCACCGGCGTCGCGCTCGTCGACTACACCAGCGGGATGGCGCTGGGCACGATGGGCGGCAGCAAGACCTTCGACCTGAACGTGGCCGCCGCCGGAAACACCGACGTGATCCGCGCCAAGATGCGCACGATGGAGATGCTGGGCCTCAAGGGCGGGATCGAGGACATCCTGATCACGCTGACCGACCAGTACCACCTGATCCGCCTGCTCAGCAGCCGCGGCGGCAACGGCCTGTTCCTCTACCTGGTCCTGGACTCGTCCCGGGCCAACCTGGCGATGGCCCGGCACCAGTTGAGGAGGATCGAGGAGGAACTGGAGGTCTGAGCCTCTAGGCGAGCGCCGCGGTGCGGCGGCGGGCTCCGCCCGGGGCCGCGTCGCCGGCCGCGATGCCCGTACCGCGCAGGCCCGTCACGGCCTTCCCCACCGGGTTACCGCCGCGCGGGCCCAGCCGGTCGACGCGCACCCACAGCAGCGTCTGCCCGGCCCGCTCGCGCCGCCCGATCCAGGCGGCCTTCAGCCGCAGTCCGGTGCCGAGCCCGGCGAGCAGCAGGCCGCCGGCCGCGGGGAGGACGAAGGACGAGCCCAGCGCCAGGGCGAGGGCGAGCAGCAGCCGCCAGCGGTGGCCCCGGCGCCAGACGCGCACGGTCACCGCCCGGTCCTGGAGCACGTCGTACTTGCCCGCGCGGGCCGCGCCGCGCGCGAGAACGTCGTACCGCCCCCGCCGCGCGAGCGGTACGGCGGCCGCGGCCACGAGGAACAGCGCGGCCCCGGCCAGCACCCCGGTCCGGCGTCCGGTCAGTCCGGGCGGCAGCCCCCCGATCCCGGCCGCGACCACCCCGGACCACCACAGCGGTGCGGCCCCGGCCCGTACGACGACGGCCACCCGGGCCAGCCCGCGTCCCCCGCGTCCCCCGCGTCCTTCTCGTCCTGCGCGCGCCACGTCGGCCTCCCGTGTCACGTGTTCCCACAGCGCCTCTATGTCGCAGGGAAGCTAGTGGGCGAACCTGAGACGAGTCTGAGAGCATCCGCGAGAGCCCGCAGGCGGGTCACTCCACGAACAGGCCCCGGGCCGCCGCCTTCGCGTCGAACTCCTCCAGCCGGGCCTGCGCCTCGGGCAGGTCGTCGCAGACCGCCTCCAGCAGCACCCGGCCGAGCAGCATCGGCGCGCACGCGGTGTCGAAGGCGAGCCCGGTGCCGACGGCGGCGGGCAGCAGCAGGTCGGAGTACTTGGCGACCGGTGCGAACGCGGAGTCGGCGACCGTGACCGTGGTCAGCCCCACGTCCTTGGCGTAGGCGAGGGTGTCGACGACCTCGCGCGGATGCCGGGGCAGCGCGAAGCACAGCAGGGCCGACGCGCCCGCGCGGACGACGGCGTCGATGCGGTCCTGGAGCATCGTGCCGCCCTCGTCGAGCAGCCGGACGTCCGGGTGGACCTTGGCCGCGAAGTACGAGAAGCCGTACGCCTGGGAGGCGGCCGCGCGCAGCCCGAGCACCGGCAGCGGCCGGGACGCGGCGAGGATCCGGCCGGCCCGCTGCACCGGGCGCGGGTCGGCGAGCAGTTCGGCGAGGTGCCGCAGGTTCTCGATCTCGGCCTCGACGGCCTGCTGGTACTCGTTGAACGCGCCCGCCTCGGCGGCCGGTTCGGCGGGCACGACCTCGCGCAGATGCCTGCGCAGCGCCGGATAGCCGTCGAAGCCGAGCGCGACGGCGAACCGGGTCACCGACGGCTGGCTGACCCCGGCCAGTTCGGCCAGCTCCACGCTGGACAGGAAGGCCACGTCGGCGGCCCGCCGGACCATGCTGTGCGCGATCCGGCGCTGGGTCGGGGTGAGCCGGTGCCCCTCGAAGAGCGCCTGCAACCGGCCCGCGGGACTGTCCGGGGCGCCGGACGGCACACTCTCGGTGTCGGTACTCCTGTCCACGCTCATGACGCGCTCCCCCTCCAGATGTCCGTGAACCGGCCGAGCAGTGCGGCGGCCGCCGCCACGTCGTCCGTGAGCGGCCGGTCGGCCGGGTCGGTGCCGAGGACCGGCTCGGCGAGCGCGAAGGCCCGGCCGGCCGGCAGCCCCGGGTCGGGCCGCAGGTCGCGCAGGCGCAGCGCGCGGACGGCGGCGACGAGCTCGCAGCCGACCACCAGACGATACGCACCGCACGCGCGCAGGGTCTGCCGCGCGGCGAGCGAGGCGAAGCTCGCCTGTTCCTCGACGCCCCGGGAGAGTACAGCGTGGCCGAGCGAGGCGGGCGCGGAGAAGGCACGCAGGTCGCCGAGGGCGGCGGCGGCCGCGTACTCCAGGATCATCACGCCGGAGGCGGCCGGTGCGGAGTCGGCGAGGAAGGGCCGCAGCCGGGTGTAGGCGGGCTCGTTGAGGGTGGACAGGCGGGAGGTCGACAGCCGGGCCACCTGGGTGAGGGCCAGCCTGAAGTGGTCGAGGGCGAGGGCGAGTCGGGCCGCGTAGAAGCCGCCGTGGTGGTAGGCGGCCTGGTCCTCGGGGACGATGAGCGGGTTCTCGGCGGCCGCGTTGATCTCCACGTCCAGCACCCGCTCCAGGGCGTCGGCGGCGTCGTGCGCGGGGCCGTGGATCTGGGGCAGGCACCGGAAGCCGTAGGGGTCCTGGATCCGGCCGAGCGGCGGAGTGGGCCGGTCGGCGGCGCCGATCAGCTCGCGCATCCGCCGGGCCGCCTCGGCGCTGCCCCGGTCCGGGCGGGCGGCGTGCACGGGGGCGGCGTAGGCCTCGTGGGAACCGTCGACGGCGAGCAGGGACAGGGCGGCGACGACCTGGGTGGCGGCGACGAGCCCGCGCAGCTCGTGCAGGGCGAGCGCGGACTGGCCGAGGGTCAGGGCGTTGCTGCTGATCAGGGCGAGGGCGTCGTTGTTGTCGAGGCGCCGCGGGGCGGGGGCGCCCGCGCCCCGCCACGGGTGTTCCCCGGCGAGGGCGAGGCCGACCTGGGCCAGGCCCGCTATGTCGCCGGTGCCGACCGAGCCGAACTCGTTGACGACCGGGTACGCGCCCGACTCCAGCGCCTCGCACAGCGCGGTGACCACGCTCGGCCGCAGCCCGGCGCCGCCGGCCAGCAGCTGGTTGGCGCGGACGGCGAGGGCGGCGCGCACCTGCCGGGCGGGGAGTTCCTCGCCGATCGCGCCGGCATGGCTGCGCAACAGGCGCAGGCCGTGATCGGAGGCGGCCTCGGTGGGCACGTCCTCGTTCCGGTTGGCGCCGACGCCGGTGGAGCGGCCGTAGACGCGCCCGGTGGCGGCGATCTGCCGGGCGGCGTTCCAGGACTCCTCCACGCGCAGCATCGCCTCGGGCGCGGGGACCGGCCGCGCGCTCCCGTCGGCGAGGCGCACGACGTCCTCGACACCGAGTCCGGACCCGTCCAGCACCACGGTCGCGGATCGCGCAGACGACACGGACGGCGATGCATCCACTATGCGAGACGACAACACGCCCAAGCTCCCCTCAATCCGGACACCCGATCTTGCCCTTCGGTCATCCGTTACAGCGGATTAACGCCGAACCGTTGACAAGCTATTCACACACCAAGAACTCTGCATGACGTTATACAGCCGGGCAAGGGACATCTCATGATCCAGTTCGACGCGGTCCACAAGCGCTTCCCCAACGGCACCACAGCGGTCCACGACCTGAACCTGGAGATACCGGAGGGCGGCATCACCGTCCTGGTCGGATCCTCCGGTTGCGGCAAGACCACCACCCTGCGGATGATCAACCGGATGGTCGAGCCGACCTCCGGCACCATCCGCGTCGGCGGCCAGGACGTCACCCGGCAGGACGCGGCCGCGCTGCGCCGCTCCATCGGCTACGTCATCCAGCAGGCCGGCCTCTTCCCGCACCGCACGGTGCTCGACAACATCGCCACCGTCCCGCTGCTGCTCGGCAGGCGCCGCAAGGAGGCCCGGGCCCGCGCCGCGGAACTCCTGGAGACCGTGGGCCTGGCCCCGGAGGCCGGCCGGCGCTACCCCCACCAGCTCTCCGGCGGCCAGCAACAGCGCGTCGGCGTCGCCCGCGCCCTGGCCGCCGACCCGCCCGTCCTGCTCATGGACGAGCCGTTCGGCGCGGTCGACCCGGTGGTACGCGCCCAGCTCCAGGACGAACTACTGCGACTCCAGGCGGAGTTGAGCAAGACCATCGTGTTCGTCACGCACGACATCGACGAGGCGGTGCGGCTCGGCGACCAGATCGCCGTGTTCCGCACGGGCGGCCACCTGGTCCAGTGCGCCCCGCCCGCCGAACTCCTGGCCCGCCCGGCCGACGACTTCGTGGCCGACTTCCTCGGCGCCGAGCGCGGACTGAAGCTGCTGTCCCTGACAACCCTCGCCGATGTCCCGCAGGGACCGGCACCCGAAGGCGGCCCCTGGACCCTCGCCCTCGACGCGCAGCGCAAGCCCCTCCACTGGGCCTCTCAGGACGCCGAGATCCCGGTCCGCCCGCTGCGGGACACCGACTCGCTCCTCTCCGCCCTCAACGAGTCGGTCGCCTCTCCCACCGGCCTGATCGCCCGCGTCGACCCCGACGGCGTCCTCACCGGCGTCACCTCCCGCGACGACATCCACGAGCGCGCCGGCCGCGCCCACGCGGAAGTGCGGGTGGCCGCATGACGATCGACTGGTCCTGGATATCGGCCCACACCGACGACCTCACCACCCTGACGCTCTCCCACCTCCAGGCCGCTCTCACGGCCGTCGCCCTCGGCCTGCTGATCTCGCTGCCGCTGGCCGTGGTCGCCCACCGGCTCCCCCGGCTGCGCGGCCTGCTGCTCGGCCTGTCCAACGTCCTGTTCACGATCCCGTCGATCGCGATCTTCGTCCTGCTGCTGCCGGTCAGCGGCCTGACCCGCACCACCACCGTCACCGGGCTGACCGTCTACACCCTGGTCGTCCTGCTGCGGAACACCGTCGAGGGCCTGGACTCGGTCCCCGTGAAGGTGAAGGAGGCCGCGAAGGCGATGGGCACGCGCCCGCTGCGCACGCTGCTGACCGTCGAGTTCCCCCTCGCGCTCCCCGTGATCTTCGCCGGCGTCCGCATCGCCACCGTCATGTCGATCTCCCTGGTCTCCGTCGCGACCTACATCGGCGACGGCGGCCTGGGCCAGCTCTTCACCGACGGCTTCCAGCGCAACTTCCCGACCCCGGTGATCGCCGGAGTGGTCCTCACCCTGATCCTCGCCGTCGTCGCGGACGCGGCGCTGGTCGCCGTCCAGTACACCCTCACCCCGTGGACCAGGAGGCGAGCCTGAGATGTACGAGCTCCTCAAGAACCTCGGTGTCTGGCTGACCAGCAGCTCCCAGTGGACCGGCCCCGACGGCATCGCGCACCGCCTCGCCGAACACCTCCAGTACTCCCTGCTGGCCACGCTCATCGCCGCCGCCATCGGACTGCCGCTCGGCCTGCTGATCGGCCACACCGGCAGGGGCGCGTTCCTCGCGATCAACCTCGCCTCCTTCGGCCGCGCCCTGCCGACCGTCGGCCTGGTCGTCCTGGTCTTCCTGGCCGGCGGCCTGTCGATGCTGCCGGTGTACGTCGCGCTGGTCGCCCTCGCCGTCCCCGCGATCGTCACCAACACCTACGCCGGCATGACGGCCGTCGACCCGGACGTGAAGGACGCTGCGCGCGGCCAGGGCATGCGCGGCCACCAGGTCCTGTTCCAGGTGGAACTGCCGCTCGCGCTGCCGCTGATCATGACGGGTCTGCGCCTCGCCCTGATCCAGGTCGTCGCCACGGCGACCATCGCCGCGTACGTCTCCTTCGGCGGCCTCGGCCGCTACGTCTTCGACGGCCTCGCCCAGCGCGACCTGGTCCAGGTGCTCGGCGGCGCGGTGCTGGTCGCCGTCGTCGCCATCGCCCTGGACATGACCCTGGCCGCCCTCCAGCGCTTCCTCTTCCTCCCCCGCTCTCGACTTCGCTCGAGCGGGGGGACCCCCACCCGCACCGCTTAGGGAACCCCCTGACATGAATCGACGTACCGTCCTCGGCGGCCTGTTCGCGGTCGCCTCCGTCCCCGCCCTCTCCGCCTGCGCGAGCGGCGTCACCTCCCTCAACGGCTCGGGCTCCGCCGCCGGCGGCGGTGGCTCCAGCAAGGGCGGAGTCACCATCGGCACCGCCAACTTCACCGAGAACCAGGTGCTCGGCTACCTGTACGCCGCCGCCCTCCAGGGAGCCGGTGTGAAGACGACCGTCCGCCCCAACCTCGGCACCCGCGAGATCGTCATCCCGGCCCTCAGGGGCGGCGACATCGACCTGCTGCCCGAGTACCAGGGCGCCCTCCTCAACTACCTCGCCCCGAAAGCCACGGCCACCGAGTCGGGCGAGATGCAGAACGCCCTCACGCAGGCCCTCCCGGCCGGCCTCCAGGTGCTGCCGTACGGCACGGCGGAGGACTCCGACGCCTTCGTCGTCACCAGCGAGACCGCGAGGAAGTACGGGCTGACGTCCCTCGCCGACCTGAAGAAGCAGAACGGCAGGCTGGTCATCGGCGCCGCGCCCGAGGTGAAGAAGCGCCAGGTCGGCGCGGTCGGCCTCAAGGACGTGTACGGCGTGGAGTTCAAGGAGTTCAAGTCGCTCGACTCCGACGGGCCGCTGGTCAAGGGCGCGCTGAAGAAGGGCGACGTGGACGTGGCGAACCTGTTCACCACCGACACCGACATCAGGGCCAACGGCTGGGTGGTGCTCACCGACCCCGAGCACCTGATCCCCAGCCAGCACATCGTCCCGCTCATCGCCGACCGCAAGGCCGACGACACCGTCCGCAAGGCCCTCGCCAAGCTGGGCAACCTGCTCACCACGGCCCAGCTCACCGAGCTGAACCGGCAGGTGGACAACGACAAGAAGGACCCCCAGGACGTCGCGGACGCCTATGCCAGGCAGCACGGACTGGTGAAGTAGCCGGACCGGTCGCAATGATCTGACGACGAATCAGCCAAGTGTCGTTAAACGGAAACGGAACGTAACGATTCCGCTGCGTACCGTGAAGAGAAGCTCCATGAAAGGCGCTGAAGACACTCCTGGTTACGGCACTGGTACGACTCCTGAGGACGCGTCATGGCCTCCGATCGCAAGGCCTTCCTGACGGCCGCCCCGGCACCGGCCGCGCCCCGCCCCATACCCCCGGGCGGCCCGGCCGGGCTCCCGGCCACGGCGGCCGCCGCGCTCGACGAACTCCTCGCCGGCAACGCCCGCTACACCACCGGCCGCTCCCGGCGGCACCTGCCCGCCGCCGGGGAGCAGCCGTTCGCGGTGATCGTCGGCTGCGTCGACTCCCGGGTGCCGCCCGAGCTGGTCTTCGACCAGGGCCTCGGGAACCTGCTGTGCACCAGGACGGCCGGGCAGGTGCTGGACGAGGCGGTGCTCGCCTCCGTGCAGTACGGCGTCCAGGAACTCGGCATCCGGCTCGTGCTGGTGCTCGGGCACGAGCGGTGCGGCGCGGTCGCCGCCACGCTGGAGCACCTGCGCACCGGGGCGGCCGTGCCGGGGCATCTGGAACTGCTGGTGGACGAGATCACACCCGCCGCGCACCGCACCCGGGGGCAGGGCGGGGACTGGGCCGAGCACACCATGCGAGCGCACACCACGTGGGTACGGGACGTCATCCGGGCCGACCCGGCGTTCGGCTCCGCCGGGGTGGAGGCCGCGCGATTCGACCTGGACAGCGGGATGGTGAGCCTGCTGCGCTGAGCCTGTTGTCCTGAGCCCGCCGTTCCACCCCTGCTGTCCCACTCCCGCCGTCCCCGCCCCGGACAGGGGGGCTATCCCCAGTGCGGCGAGGGCGGCCGCTCCCTAACCTGAACGGCATGAGCACTCTGGACCCACGGGACGTGGACCTGCGCAAGGATCTCGACGCCACGGTGCGGGCCCGCCGCGAGCTGGGCGAGGACTACGACACGGCGCTGCTGGACTCCTTCCTGGAGAAGGCCGAGCGGCGCATCGACGACATGGTGGGCCGCCGGGTGCAGCGGCACCTGGCCGAGCAGCGGATGGCGAGCGCGCGCGGCGCGCGACGGCCGAAGGACGCCGACACCTGGGTGGAGCGCTTCGGGTTCGCGATCATCTCGCTGGTCCTCGCGATTCCGCTGACCGCCGTCTGCGGCGGCATCGCGGGGACGACCGGGACGATCGCCGCCTGGGTCGGCATCGTCGGCGTCAACTTCGCCCAGGCGGTCCGGCTCAACCCCGAACTGCTCGCCGGCCGGCGCGACCGCGACCGCTCCCGCGACGACGGCTGAGCGGACGCCGGGAGCGGATCAGACCTGCCGGGTCGGAAGGACCATGATCTGGCGGAGGTTGACGTGCCGGGGACGGCTGGTGGCGTAGGCGACGACGTCCGCGACCTCCGCCGCCGTCAGGCCGCCGAGCACGTCGAACATGCCGTCCAGCTGCCCGGACAGCTCCGTGCTGTCGATGTGCGTCGCCAGCTCGGTCTGCGTCAGGCCCGGCTCGATGTTCGTCACCCGCACGTCCCGCGGCCCGAACTCGCCGCGCAGGGACTGCGAGAGATAGGTGACCGCGGCCTTCGTGGCGCCGTACACCGCGTAGTTGGGGTACGGGACGTGGGCGCCGACGGAGGAGACGTCGACCAGGTCGGCGGTGCGGCCCTCGCCGGCGGCGGCCACCAGGTCGGCGCCGAAGGCGCGGATGACCCGCAGGACGCCGCCGACGTTGGTGTCGAGCATCCGCTGCCACTCGTCCATCCGGCCGTCGGCGACGGGGTTCGGGAGCATGACACCGGCGTTGTTGACGACGAGGTCGACGGCCCCGAAGGTCTCGTGCACCAGGTCCCGGGCGGCGTCCACGGACGCGTCGTCGGTGACGTCGGCGGCCACGGCGAGCGCCTCGCCCCCGTCGGCCCGGATCTTCTCCACCAGCGTCCGGAGCCGCTCGGCGCGCCGGGCGAGCAGCGCCACCCGGGCGCCCTCGGCGGCGAGCTGGACGGCGAGCGCCTCGCCGATGCCGCTGGCGGCTCCGGTGACGACGGCGGTGCGGCCGGACAGGTTCGCGTACGACATGGGCGTTCCCCCTGGGGATCGGCGCCGGGGCTGCTCCCCGGCGGCTGACACCACCCTCGCCGGGCCCGGCGGCCGTACCCAGGGATGCGCTTTTCCTGGGTATGCCAGTACCAGGTTCGCGTCCGCCCGCTCCCCTACGATCGAGCCATGGACGGGGACTGGCTGGACGGCGAGATCGGCGGCTTCCTGCGCTCGCGGCGCGCACGGATCCAGCCCGAGGAGGTGGGGCTGCCCAGCCATGGGCGGCGCCGCGTACCGGGCCTGCGCCGCGAGGAGGTGGCCCAGCTCGCGGGGGTGAGTGTCGACTACTACATCCGGCTGGAGCAGGGCCGGGGGGCGAGCGTCAGTGACGCGGTGCTGGACGCGGTCGCGCGGGTGCTGCGGCTGGACGAGACCGAGCACGCCTACCTGCGGACGGTGGCCCGCCCGCAGCACCGGCACCGGGGCGAACGGCCCGGGCACCGGCCCGCGCCGCAGGTCCGCCCCGGCGTGCAGAGCCTGCTCGACAGCATGGAGCGCAGCCCGGCGTTCGTGCTGGGCCGCCGCATGGACGTGCTCGCCTGGAACGCGCTCGGCGACGCGGTGAACGGCTTCAGCCGCGTCGCCCCGGCCGGGCGGAACATGCCCCGGCAGGTCTTTTTGAACCCGTCCGCCCGTGAGCTGTATCCGGAGTGGCCGGCGGTGGCCGCCACGACGGTGGCCAACCTGCGGATCGCCGCCGGCCGGCACGCCGACGACCCCGAGCTGTGCGCTCTGGTCGGCGAACTCTCCCTGAAGAGCGAGGACTTCCGCCGGCTCTGGGCGGACCACGAGGTCAGGGAGTGCGCGTACGGCGTGAAGAAGATCCGGCACCCGGTCGCGGGCCTGCTGACCCTGCCGTACGAGACGTTGACGGTCGGCCAGGACCCGGAGCAGACGCTCGTGGTGTACACCCCGGAGAAGGGGTCGGAGACGGCGGAGCGCCTGGCCCTGCTGGCGAGTTGGACGACCGTCTAGACAGCTGACGGCCGTCCGCGAGCGCCGACGGCCGTCCGGAAAGCTTTCGCGGGGACCGCCGCACCCCCGTTTCCGGGGGGCGGGACGACGGCGGTCCCCGCGAGGGACGCGGGCCGGGTCAGGGCCGGGCATCACGCGTCCGTGGCGTCCATGGAGGTCCGGGAGCCGCTCCGGAGGTCCTTGGCGCCGTTCGGCGTCGGCCTGGGCGGGGAGCCGCTCCCACCCCTGCCGACGCCCACCAATGTGCCGGACCCGTGTTAAGCGTGTGCTGCGCGGACGTGACACGCTCGTACCACTTCCGCGAAGTCCGCCCGACCGGCAGGCCACCCGCAGGTGCCGCACGGAAACCGGCGCTTCACCGTGCGTTCGGCTACTGCTTGCCGCCCTGGGCGAGGAAGGCCAGCAGGTCCTGGCGGCTGACCACGCCGGTCGGCTTGCCCTCGACGAGGACGATCGCCGCGTCCGCCGAGCCGAGCACCTGCATCAGGTCGCCGACGGACTCGCCGGAGCCGACCTGCGGCAGCGGCGGGCACATGTGCTTCTCCAGCGGGTCCTCCAGGGAGGCGCGCTGCGAGAACAGGGCGTCCAGCAGCTCCCGCTCCACGACCGAGCCGACGACCTCGGCGGCCATCACGTCCGGGTGGCCGGCGCCCGGCTTGACGACCGGCATCTGCGAGACGCCGTACTCGCGCAGCACCTCGATGGCCTGGCCGACGGTCTCCTCGGGGTGCATGTGCACGAGGGAGGGGATGGTGCCGCCCGCCTTGTGGTTCAGGACGTCGGCGACGCGGGCGCTGGGGCCCTCGTCCTCCAGGAAGCCGTAGTCGGCCATCCACTCGTCGTTGAAGATCTTGCTGAGGTACCCGCGCCCGCTGTCCGGCAGCAGCACGACCACGACGTCGTCCGGGCCCAGCCGCTCGGCGACGCGCAGGGCGGCGACGACGGCCATGCCGCAGGAGCCGCCCACCAGCAGTCCCTCCTCCTTGGCCAGGCGGCGGGTCATCTGGAAGGCGTCCTTGTCGGACACGGCGACGATCTCGTCGGCGACGGTGCGGTCGTAGGCGGTCGGCCAGAAGTCCTCGCCGACACCCTCGATCAGGTACGGCCGCCCGGAGCCGCCGGAGTACACGGAGCCCTCCGGGTCGGCGCCGACGACCTGGACCTTGCCGTCACTGGCGTCCTTCAGGTAGCGGCCGGTGCCGGAGATGGTGCCGCCGGTGCCCACGCCCGCCACGAAGTGGGTGATCTTCCCCTCGGTCTGCTCCCAGAGCTCGGGGCCGGTCGAGTGATAGTGGGAGAGCGGGTTGTTGGGGTTGGAGTACTGGTCCGGCTTCCACGCGCCCGGGGTCTCGCGGACGAGCCGGTCGGAGACGTTGTAGTACGAGTCGGGGTGCTCGGGGTCCACGGCGGTCGGGCAGACCACGACCTCGGCGCCGTACGCGCGCAGCACGTTGATCTTGTCGGTGCTCACCTTGTCGGGGCACACGAAGATGCACTTGTACCCCTTCTGCTGAGCGACGATCGCGAGCCCCACACCCGTGTTGCCGCTGGTCGGCTCCACGATGGTGCCGCCCGGCCTCAACTCGCCGCTCTGCTCGGCGGCCTCGATCATGCGCAGGGCGATGCGGTCCTTCACGGAGCCGCCTGGGTTGAAGTACTCGACCTTGGCAAGGACGGTCGCCTGGATGCCCTTGGTCACGTTGTTGAGCCGCACCAGCGGGGTGTTGCCGACGAGGCTGATCATCGAGTCGTGGAATTGCACCGTTGTCTCCGGTTGCTGTGCACAAAAACAGTGGTCGTAGTGGTTCCGCCAGCCTACGGCCCAGGCGTGCGACGTGGTGGTCGTTCACTCCCCGTTGAGATTGGCGCACGGGCTGTACGGGGCAAGGAGTGGGTGTACGGCTACGAGGGAGGTGGCGGCGACGCATGACGAGCATGTCGAGGGCCCGGGTGGCCCGGCGCATCGCGGCCGGAGCGGCGTACGGCGGTGGTGGGGTCGGCCTGGCCGGCGCGGCCGCCGTCGGCCTGCTGCTGGCGGAGGTACGGCTGGCCCGGCGCCATGTGGGCAACGGCAGCGGCGGCCGGGTGCCGGTGGCCGACGGGATCTACGGCCACACCTACGACGTCCCCGGCGAGCCGCCCCTCAGGCTGGCCATGCTCGGCGACTCGACGGCGGCCGGGCAGGGCGTGCACCGGGCGGGCCAGACGCCGGGGGCGCTGCTGGCCTCGGGACTCGCGGCGGTGGCGGAACGCCCGGTGGAGCTCCGTGTCGTCGCCCAGCCCGGCGCCCAGTCGGACGACCTGGACCGGCAGGTGTCCCTGACCCTCGGCGGCCCCTCGCCCGTCCCCGACATCTGCGTGATCATGGTGGGCGCGAACGACGTCACCCACCGGATGCCGCCGACCCGTTCGGTACGGCACCTGTCGTCGGCGGTACGGCGGCTGCGCACGGCCGGGGCCGAGGTGGTGGTCGGCACCTGTCCCGACCTCGGCACGATCGAGCCGGTGCAGCAGCCGCTGCGCTGGCTGGCCCGGCGGGCCTCGCGGCAGCTGGCGGCGGCCCAGACGATCGGCGCGGTGGAGCAGGGGGGCCGCACGGTGTCGCTGGGCGACCTGCTGGGCCCGGAGTTCGAGGCGAACCCCCGGGAACTGTTCGGCCCGGACAACTACCACCCCTCGGCCGAGGGCTACGCGACGGCGGCGATGGCGGTCCTGCCCACGGTGTGCGCGGCGCTCGGTCTGTGGCCGGCGGAGGAGGAGCGTCCGGACGTGCTGCGGCGCGAGGGCTTCCTGCCGGTGGCCCGGGCCGCGGCCGAGGCCGCCTCGGAGGCGGGCACGGAGGTCACCGCGGCGATGCCGACGGGCCCCCGCGGCCCCTGGGCCCTGCTGAAGCGCCGGCGCCGCCGCCGTGTCCCGGAAGCCGAACCGGCGACTCCGTCGGTATGACCGCCCCGGCCCACCCGCGCCTCTCTCGGCCGAGCAGCCGGACGTCCAAGCAAGCGCTTAGTAAATTGCGGTCAGAGTCACACCACCACACACGTGACCTGGACCATACGGAGCGGTAACTTCCCAGACGGCCCTGCCCAACTTCCTGTCCACTGGAGCCGTGATGCCCGAAGCCGTCATCGTCTCGACCGCCCGCTCCCCCATCGGCCGCGCCGGCAAGGGTTCCCTCAAGGATCTGCGCCCCGACGACCTGACCGCCACGATCATCCAGGCCGCCCTCGCCAAGGTCCCCGAGCTGGACCCGAAGGACATCGACGACCTGATGCTCGGCTGCGGCCTTCCCGGCGGCGAGCAGGGCCACAACCTCGGCCGCATCGTCGCCGTGCAGATGGGCATGGACCACCTGCCGGGCTGCACGATCACCCGCTACTGCTCCTCCTCCCTGCAGACCTCCCGCATGGCCCTGCACGCCATCAAGGCCGGCGAGGGCGACGTCTTCATCTCGGCCGGTGTCGAGACGGTCTCCCGTTACGTCAACGGCAGTTCGGACATGCCGAGCGGACGCAACCCGCTCTTCGCCGAGGCCGAGGCCCGTACCGCCGCCGTGGCCGAGTCGACCGGCTCCACCTGGCACGACCCGCGCGAGGACGGTCTGCTGCCCGACGCGTACATCTCGATGGGCCAGACCGCCGAGAACCTGGCCCGCGTCAAGGGCGTCACCCGCCAGGAGATGGACGAGTTCGGCGTCCGCTCGCAGAACCTCGCCGAGGAGGCCATCAAGAACGGCTTCTGGGAGCGCGAGATCACCCCGGTGACACTGCCCGACGGCACGGTCGTCAGCAAGGACGACGGCCCGCGCGCCGGCGTCACCCTGGAGGGCGTGTCCGGGCTCAAGCCGGTCTTCCGCCCCGACGGGCTCGTCACAGCCGGCAACTGCTGCCCGCTCAACGACGGCGCCGCGGCCGTCGTCATCATGTCCGACACCAAGGCCCGCGAGCTGGGCCTGACCCCGCTCGCCCGCATCGTCTCCACCGGCGTCTCCGGCCTGTCCCCCGAGATCATGGGCCTCGGCCCGGTCGAGGCCAGCAAGCAGGCGCTGCGCCGCGCCGGCCTGACCATCGGCGACATCGACCTGGTCGAGATCAACGAGGCCTTCGCCGCCCAGGTGATCCCCTCCTACCGGGACCTCGGCATCGACCTCGACAAGCTGAACGTCAACGGTGGCGCCATCGCCGTCGGCCACCCCTTCGGCATGACCGGCGCGCGCATCACCGGCACGCTCATCAACTCCCTCCAGTGGCACGACAAGCAGTTCGGCCTGGAGACGATGTGCGTCGGCGGCGGCCAGGGCATGGCGATGGTCATCGAGCGCCTCAGCTGAGCCACCAACCGTGACGGGACGGGCACGTCCCGTCATGAATCGGCCCGGAACCGAGGAAACGCCACGGTTCCGGGCCTTTTCGTGATCCAATCTCACCCAGGATGTGACCTATCTCGCCTGCCGGTCATATCAGTGCAGGTCAACGCAGGTCAGCGCGGTACGGGGGGAGTCCACGAGGTCAAAGTCCTGTCCGTTTCGTGACGTTACGCACTGACAGCTGGATAGTCCGCCCTTCAAGCTGATGTAGGAAGTCGGGGGTCGACTTTGAACCGGGAGTACGTCAGTGAGCGCCATGCCGATCGCCCTGCTGCTCACCACGGTCGCCACGGGCGCCGTGGGCGTCGCCGTCCTGCGCACTGTCCTGCAGCTGCGCCGCCAGCTCGCGGCGCTGCAGCAGCAGCTCGCCGAGGACCGGGCCGCCGCCACGCGCGCCCTGCTGCCGAGCGCCCGCACGCAGGCCGACGCGGAGCAGATACGTGCCGCCGTGACCGAGGCGCTCGCCGAGGAGCGGGAGCGCGAGCTGGCCGAGGCGCGCGCCTTCTGGGCCGCCCAGGAAGCCCGTGACGCCTCCGACGCGCCGTCCCTGCTCGGGCTGAGCGACACCGAGCTGTTCCTGCCCCGGCAGGGCGACTTCGCCGGCCTGGAGCCGGTGTCCGAGCCGACCGCCGAGCCCGACGAGTTCGCGGGAGACTCCCCGGAGCTGGCCGCCGCCCGCCGCCGGCACCCCTCGCACCCCGACTTCGTCCCGGTGCAGTCCCCGGTCGTGGGCGACCACGAGCGCACGGTGACCACGCTGGAGCAGCTGGCCGCCGACCGTGTCGAACTGGCCGACGTCCGCCCGGGCCCGCTCGGCACCCTCGACGTCTACGTCTTCGCCGACGGCACCACCCTGTGCATGACCCCGGGCCACCGGGAGACCGCCGAACGCCTGGCAGCGGCCGTGGAGTCGGGCGACACCCCCTACCTCCTCGGCGGTTCGGGCATCTCCGGCGCCTACACCCTGACCTTCGCCTGCGGCGAGGAGATGGTGTACATCCTGGCGGACCGGGTCATCGCGTCCCTGTAAGGGCTCCTTCGCGGCGGGCCCTCAGACCCCCGCCTTCTGCCGCGCCTCCTCGACCAGCCGCACCGCTTCGGCCACCTCGTCCTCGGTCCGCAGCACCAGTCCCACATCATGTGCGGCCACGAGGATCTGATCGGCGGCGGCGAACATCCCGGCATCCGGCATCTCCCGGGGCTCGCTCCCCGGCTCCTCGACACGCTGCGCCCACCGGGCCAACTGCCGGGCCAGCGCCAGCGCCTCCGCGGCCGCGCCTCGTTGCAGCCGGCTCTGCGGGGCGGCCCGCAGCCGGTCGGCGAAGAACTCCACTGCTTGGGTCAGGGGCGTCGTATCAACCACGCGCCGAGCGTAACCCGCCGCACTGTTGCCAACACGCGAACGCTCAGGCACGGTGACGTGAAGGACCGGCTTACATCCCCTTTGCGTTCGGAGGCGCCGATGTCCCAGCTCTTCTCCGAGGAGACCCACCGCAATCTGCTCGCCCGCATCCCCCACTGCACCGGTCGTGAAGTCTCCGACTGGCTGCGCACCGTAGAAGAAGGCCCCGCCCTGGTCCGCTTCGAGGAGAAGGTCAGCTGGCTCAGGCACGAGTACGACCTCGCGTACGGCCACGCGAAGGCGATCGTGCACGAGTACGACTTGAGGAGGGCGGCCCGCAAGCTGCTCTAGACGCGAGAAGGCCCCGGGCCGTGACAGCCCGGGGCCTTTTCAGTCGACTTCGGCCTCGGCCGCTAGTCGTTGCTGGTGAAGATCGCCACCAGCCGCAGCATCTCGACGTAGATCCACACCAGGGTCATGGTGAGACCGAACGCGGCGAGCCAGGACTCGTTCCGCGGGGCGCCGTAGGCGATGCCGTCCTCGATCTGCTTGAAGTCCAGCGTCAGGAAGAACGCACCGAGCAGGATGGCGAAGATGCCGACGAGCGCGCCGAGCGGGCCGAAGCTGCGCAGGCCGCCGTTCTCGGCGACGCCGAACACGACCAGCAGCAGGTTGACCGCCATGACGGCCATGAAGGCCATCGCGATGGCGAGGCCCATCCGGGCGTAGCGCGCGGTGACGCGGATCCAGCCCGCCTTGTAGACCAGCAGGGTGGCGCCGGCGACCGCCATCGTGCCGAGCACCGCCTGGAACGGGGCGCCGCTCCAGCGGCTGTTGTACATCTCGCTGATGACGCCGAGGAAGACGCCCTCGAACGCGGCGTACCCCAGGATCAGGGCGGGGGACGGGGTGCGCTTGAAGCTCTGGATCATCGCCAGGACGAACGCGACCAGCGCGGAGCCGACGGCCAGGCCGTAGCTCGTCGTCGACACCGGCAGCAGCGCCCAGGCGAGGACGGCGCCGAGGGCGACCGTGCCGAGCGTCATGGCCGAGCGGACGACGACGTCGTCCATGGTCATCCGGTCGGTGGTGACCGGGGCCTGCGGGGGCGCGCCCTGCTGAAGGCTTTGCTGGGCGTACGGGTTCTGGGCATACGGGTTCTGCGCGTAGGGGTTCTGCGCATACGGGCTGCCCTGTGCGTACCCGGCCTGCGGTGCGGTGTTGAAGCCGGCGTAGCCGTTGTCGCGGCTGAACCCCCGTCGCGAGAAGACCGGGTTACTGCTCCTCATCTCACTCCTCCATGGCTGCCGTGCGCAGCCTTGGCTCAAAGCGTAATGGATTGGCAAAGGACCGACCATGATACCTGAGGAGGATCTTTCCCCTGCCGTGCTGCGCAACACGCTACGCGTGCGGGCGATTCCCGGCCACGGGTGATCGCGTTCCATGACGAACCTGGGACCTAACCGAGAGGAAACCCCGTGTACGCCTCGGCCAGGTCGGTCTGCGCCGCGCGCGAGGAGGCGATCCGCTCCAGCCGCGCCCGCTGGAGCCCGGCCTCGAAGGGCGTGGTGTCCGGGGCCGGATGGAGCAGGGTCGTCATGTCGTAGGAGAAGCGCTCGGCCTGCCACACCCGGCGCAGACAGGTCGCCGAGTAGGCGTCGAGCAGGTCCGGGGAGCCGGTCTCCCGCTCGTGGACGAGCGCCCGGGCGAAGGTGACGACGTCGCCGACGGCGAGGTTCAGCCCCTTGGCGCCGGTCGGCGGGACGATGTGAGCGGCGTCACCGGCGAGGAAGAGGCGGCCGTGGCGCATGGGTTCGTGGACGAAGGAACGCATGGGCGTGACCGACTTCTGGGTGATCGGCCCGCGCTCCAGCCGCCAGTCGTCGTCCGTCTCCAGCCGCCGGTCGAGTTCCGACCAGATCTCGTCGTCGGTCCACTCCTGCGCCCGCGTGCCCTCCGGCACCTGGAGGTAGAGGCGGGAGACGGACGAGGACCTCATCGACAGCAGGGCGAAGCCGCGGTCGTGGCGGGCGTAGACGAGTTCGTCGTGCGAGGGCGGGACGTCGGCGAGGATGCCGAGCCAGGCGTAGGGGTACGTCCGCTCGGACACGCGGGCGACCGCGGCCGGCACGGCGGCCCGCGCCACGCCCCGGAAGCCGTCGCAGCCGACGACGTAGTCGCACTCCAGCACGTCCTCGCGCCCCTCGTGCCGGAACCGCACCCGCGGGCGGTCGCCGGCGGCCCCCTCGACGCCGAGCGCCTGCGCCTCGAACAGCAGCGGTCCGCCCTCCGCCAGTTGGAGGGCGATGAGGTCCTTGCAGACCTCGGTCTGGGCGTAGACCATCACGGACCGTCCGCCGGTGCGGGCGGGGAAGTCGACGCGGTGGCGGGTGCGGTCGAAGCGCAGCTCGATGCCGTCGTGCCGCAGGCCCTCGCGGTCCATCCGCTCCCCGGCGCCCGCCGCGCGCAGCACGTCCACGGTTCCCTGCTCCAGGATCCCGGCGCGCTGGCGCTGTTCGACGTAGGCCCGGTCGCGGCTCTCCAGGACGACCGCGTCGATGCCCGCGCGGTGCAGCAGTCGCGCGAGCAGCAGCCCGGCCGGCCCCGCTCCGATGATCCCGACGGTGGTGCGCATGGATCCTGCCCCTTCCCGCAGCGACGAGCCCGCTGTCCGCCATTGCCGTTGTTCGCCTGGTGAAATTTTCTTCACCACTTGGCGGGCATGAGTCTCCGCCGGGGTGTGGGTGATGTCAATGGCTGAACGGTGAAGGCGGAGAGCGGCGCGGTGGTGCCCGGAGCCGGACTTGAACCGGCACGCCCGCGAAGGGGCAGCGAGGTTTAAGCTCGCCGTGTCTGCATTCCACCATCCGGGCAGGCCATGGGCTCCGCGTCGAGGTTCCGAGCCTATCGGGGCCCATACCCCGAACAGCGGAAGGGCGGACCGATGTTGTCTTATTTTATTGACGTCTGAGGGTGCATCAGCCCATGGAACGCGCCATCCGCACTTGCCAGACAGCGTGACGTGAGGGGGGCACGCGCGTACGTGAAATGACGGAATTTCACCGTTCGAACGAGGGCGTTCCACCTGTTCTCGACACTGCCGCGACCACCGCGCGGGCGTGCCTCCTTCGATGTGGTTCCTCAGGGTCCGCCGTCCTCCCCAGGTATGACACGGCGGCCTCTTGTCCGCCCCGAGTCGCCCTCGGGAACCGGAACAGCGACTGACGCGGAGCGCCGTTCACGCCGAGACGATGGAGCGGTCCTCAGGAACACACGTCACCCCCCGACAGGAGCACCTCCCCGTGACCACCACACCCACCGCAGGCCGGACCACCGCCGTGGCCGCACGTGCCACGGAGCTGTCGAAGATCTACGGGCAGGGTGAGACCCGGGTGGTCGCCCTGGACCGGGTCTCCGTCGAGTTCCGGCAGGCCGAGTTCACCGCGATCATGGGCCCCTCCGGCTCCGGCAAGTCCACGCTGATGCACTGCGTGGCGGGCCTGGACACCTTCTCCTCGGGTTCCGTGCGCATCGGCGAGACCGAGCTGGGCTCCCTGAAGGACAAGCAGCTCACCAGGCTCCGCCGGGACAAGATCGGCTTCATCTTCCAGGCCTTCAACCTGCTGCCGACGCTGACCGCGCTGGAGAACATCACGCTCCCGATGGACATCGCGGGCCGCAAGCCCGACAAGGCGTGGCTGGAGCGGGTGATCGAGATGGTGGGCCTGTCCGGGCGGCTCAGCCACCGGCCCTCCCAGCTCTCCGGCGGCCAGCAGCAGCGCGTGGCGGTCGCCCGCGCCCTCGCCTCCCGGCCCGACATCATCTTCGGCGACGAGCCGACCGGAAACCTCGACTCGCGCTCCGGTGCCGAGGTGCTCGGCTTCCTGCGCAACTCGGTGCGCGAGCTGGGCCAGACCGTCGTCATGGTGACCCACGACCCGGTCGCCGCCGCCTACGCGGACCGCGTCGTCTTCCTCGCGGACGGGCGGATCGTGGACGAGATCCACGGCCCGACCGCCGACGCCGTCCTCGACCTCATGAAGCAGTTCGACGCGAAGGGCCGTACCAGCTGATGTTCCGCACCGCCCTGCGCAACGTCCTCGCGCACAAGGCCCGGCTCCTGATGACGGTCCTCGCCGTCATGCTCGGCGTGGCCTTCGTCTCCGGGACGCTCGTCTTCACCAACACCATCTCCGACGCCTACCAGAAGAGCTCCGCCAAGGGCTTCGACCAGGTCGACGTCGCCGTCCGGGCCACGTACCAGAACTCCGAGGGCGACAGGGTCGGCAGGACGCCGGACCTGACCCAGGCCGTGCTGGACAAGGCCGCGAAGGTCCCCGGCGCCGCCTCCGCGACCGGCGTCGTCAGCGGCTTCACCGCCGTCGCCGGCAAGGACGGCAAACTGCTCGGCGGCGACTGGCAGTCCGCCGGCGGCAACTACTGGGGCACCAAGGACGCCCGGTACCCGCTGGTCAGCGGCCACGCCCCGCGCGGGAGGGGCGAGGTGCTGCTCGACTCCGAGACCGCGAAGCGGGCGGGCTACAAGGTCGGCGACACCGTGCGGCTCTCCGTCGACGGCCCGGTCCTCACCCCGACCGTCGCGGGCATCTTCACGACCGACGACGGCAACGTCGCCGCGGGCGGCAGCCTCGCCCTGTTCGACACGCCGACCGCGCAGCAGCTCTTCGGCAAGAAGGGCGGCTACGACGAGATCGACGTCAAGGCCGCGGCCGGCACCAGCCAGACCGCGCTGAAGTCCGCGCTGGACTCGACGCTGCCGAAGCATCTGGTGGAGACCACCACCGGCAAGCAGCTCGCCGACGACCAGGCGAAGACGATCGCGAACTCGATGAGCGGTCTGAAGCAGGCCCTGCTGGTGTTCGCCGGCATCGCGCTGTTCGTCGGCACGTTCATCATCGCCAACACCTTCACCATGCTGGTCGCCCAGCGCACCCGGGAACTGGCCCTGATGCGCGCGGTCGGCGCCTCCCGCCGCCAGGTCACCCGCTCGGTGCTGATCGAGGCGTTCGCGGTCGGCGCGGTCGCCGGTGTGGCCGGTCTGGCCGCCGGTATCGGCATCGGCGCGGGACTGCGCTCGCTGCTCGGCTCCTTCGGCGCGAGCGTGCCCGACGGGCCGCTGGTGATCAGTTCCGGCACCGTGGTCGCCGCGCTCGCGGTCGGCGTCCTCGTCACCATGCTGGCCGCCTGGCTGCCCGGCCGCCGGGCCGCGAAGATCCCGCCGGTGGCGGCGATGAGCAGCGTGCACGCCAAGGCCACCACCAAATCGCTGGTGCTGCGCAACACCTTCGGCGCGCTGTTCTCCGGGGCGGGCGTCGCCGTGGTCCTCGCGGCCACGTCGATGAACGCCGACTCCGCCCAGGGTCCGATGGGCATCGGCGCGGTCCTGCTCATCATCGGCGTGTTCATCCTGACCCCGCTGCTGTCCCGCCCGCTGATCGCGGCCGCCGCCCCGGTGCTGCGCGTCTTCGGTGTCGCGGGCAAGCTGGCCCGGCAGAACTCGGTGCGCAACCCGCGCCGTACGGCGGCCACGGCCTCCGCGCTGATGATCGGTCTGACCCTGATCACCGGCATGACGGTGATGGCGGGCAGTCTGCAGACCGCCATCGACAAGATGGCCTCCTCGGCGATCCGCGCGGACTACGTCGTCTCGATGGCCAACCGCTCTCCGCTCTCCCCCGAGGTGGCGACGAAGCTCGCCACGGCCGACGGCGTCACCGCCAGCAGCCCGCTGCGCAACGCCGCCTCCCGCATCGACGGCAAGACGGAGTTCCTGACGGGCGTCGACGGCGCGTCCATCGCGAAGCTGACGGACCTGAAGGTCGACGACGGCACGTTCAAGGTCGGCGGCTCGCAGGTCGTCGTGGACAAGGACCGGGCCAAGGAGTACGGCTGGACGCCCGGTTCGCACTTCACCGCGCACTTCGAGGACGGCAGGGCCCGGCAGCTGACCGTCGCCGGTGTCTACGAGGGCAACGACATGATCAACGGGATCATGCTCGACGACAAGGTCCTCACCCCGCACCTGAAGAACCCGGCCGACATGCAGGTCATGGTCAAGACGGCGGACGGCGCCTCCGAGGCGACGAAGGACCGGCTGGCCAAGGACCTGGGCACCAACCCGGCGATCAAGATCCAGGACAAGAAGGACATCTCAAACCAGATCGCCCAGATGTTCACGACGATGCTGAACATGCTCTACGGCCTGCTCGGCATGGCGGTGATCGTCGCGGTCCTCGGTGTCATCAACACCCTGGCCATGTCCGTCTTCGAGCGCTCCCAGGAGATCGGCATGCTCCGCGCGATCGGCCTGGACCGCAGGGCGGTCAAGCGGATGGTCCGCCTGGAGTCCCTGGTGATCTCCCTGTTCGGCGGCGTGCTCGGCATCGGCCTGGGCGTCTTCTTCGGCTGGGCGGCCGGCCAGCTGCTCGGCACCAAGATGCCGACGTACGAACTGGTCCTGCCCTGGGGCCGGATGGCCCTCTTCCTGCTGCTGGCCGGCGCGGTCGGCGTCCTGGCCGCCCTGTGGCCGGCCCGGCGCGCGGCCAGGCTGAACATGCTGACGGCGATCAAGGCCGAGTAGCCGCAGGGCAGCGAACGGGAAGGGGGGCCTCGCGGCAGCGGGGCCCCCCTTCCCGTCACGGGCCCTCAGGCGGTGTTCCAGGTGCGGGTGCGCGGCGGCAGCCCCGAGGCGCCCGACTCCGGGGTGCGCACGGCCAGGACCTGGTTGACGCCGATGCGGTTGCGCTCGAAGGAGAGCGCGCAGGCGGCCATGTACAGGCGCCAGACGCGGGCGCGGCCGGGGCTGGTGAGCCGGACCGCGCGGTCCCAGTCCGCCTCCAGGTTGCCGACCCACCGGCGCAGGGTGCGGGCGTAGTGCTCGCGGATCGCCTCCACGTCCCGCACCTCGAACCCGGCGCGTTCCAGCTGGGTGACGGTGGTGCCGATGGGGGCGAGTTCGCCGTCGGGGAAGACGTAGGCGTCGATGAAGTCGTCCACCTCGTACGCCGTCTCGTCGCGCTGCGGGCGGCGGGCGATCTGGTGGTTGAGCAGCCGGCCGCCGGGCTTGAGCAGGGCGTACAGCTGGCTCGCGTACTCCAGATAGCGTTCGGCGCCGACGTGTTCGGCCATGCCGATGGAGGAGACGGCGTCGAAGGGGCCGTCCACGACGTCCCGGTAGTCCTGGACGCGGATCTCCACCAGGTCGGCCAGCCCCTCGTCGGCGACCCGCTTGCGGGCGTAGGCGGCCTGCTCCTGGGAGAGGGTGATCCCGACGACGTTCACGCCGTGCTCGCGGGCCGCGTGGATCGCCATCGAGCCCCAGCCGCAGCCGACGTCCAGCAGCCGCTGTCCCTCCTTCAGGCCGAGCTTGGCGCAGACGAGTTCGAGCTTGTCGCGCTGGGCGGACTCCAGGGTCTCCGCATCCTCGACGGTCCCCCAGTATGCGCAGGAGTAGACCATCGAGGGGCCGAGGACCAGCTCGTAGAAGTCGTTGCCGACGTCGTAGTGGTGGCTGATGGCCTGCCTGTCGGTGCGCCGGGTGTGCAGATGCCGGCGGGGCCGGCGGACCTCCTCGCGCGGCGGGGCGGGCGGCAGCGGGGGCCCGGCGAGCCTGAGCAGGTCGAGGGCGGCGGCGCGTACGCCGGGGTCGCGCAGGGCCTGGCGGAGGGTGCGGTCGTCCTCGCCGCGCTCCCACACCAGGGACGCCATCGCGTCCAGCGCGGTGTACAGGTCGCCCTCGACGTCCAGGTCGCCGGCGACCCAGGCGCGGGCGAGGCCCAGTTCACCCGGTTTGAACAGGATGCGGCGCAGGGCGCGGCGGTTGCGCACGACCAGTGCCGGCGCGCCCGGCGGCCCGGCCTGCGATCCGTCCCAGGCCCGGATCCGTACCGGGAGCGGAACTCCCAGCATCTGCTCGGCAAGACGACTCAGCCGCGACGCGGCGTCGGCCATGGCGCACACCTCCAAGACGACGATCCCGGATGCCGGTTACCACGTAAACACCACGACGGCCTCGGTGCAGTCCCGCAAAGGAGTTACGACTGGGCAAAACCGCTGTAGCGGCCATGTACTTTCCGGGTCCCGGGAACGCCGAAGGACCTCCCGCACCACGGATGGCGGGAGGTCCTTCGGGGTGTGCTCAGGTGACGCGAGGTCAGGAGGCCTTGGCCTTCTCCTCGGTCTTGGCGGCGACCGGAGCCGGCTTGGCCGCCTCGTAGAACTCCTCGCGCGGGTTCTCCATCGCGCCGAGGGAGACGACCTCGCGCTTGAGGAACATGCCGAGGGTCCAGTCGGCGAAGACGCGGATCTTGCGGTTGAAGGTCGGCATCGCCATGCCGTGGTAGCCACGGTGCATGTACCAGGCGAGACGGCCCTTGAGCTTGATCTTCATCTTGCCCATGACGATCATCGCCACGCCCTTGTGCAGGCCGAGACCGGCGACCGCACCCTTGTTGGCGTGCTCGTACTCCTTCTGCGGGAAGCCCCGCATACCGGAGACCACGTTGTCGCCGAGGACCTTCGCCTGGCGCAGCGCGTGCTGGGCGTTCGGCGGGCACCAGGCGTTCTCGTTGCCCGCCTTGCGGCCGACGAGGTCCGGGACCTGCGCGTTGTCGCCGGCGGCCCAGATGTAGTCCGTGCCCTTGACCTGGAGGGTCGGCTCGCAGTCGACGTGGCCGCGCGGGCCGAGGGGCAGACCGAAGCGGGAGAGGGCCGGGTTCGGCTTGACGCCGGCGGTCCAGACGATCGTGTTGGAATCGACCTCGAGGCCGTTCTTCAGCACGACGTGGCCGTCGACGCAGGAGTCCATGGAGGTGGAGAGGTAGATCTCCACGCCCCGGCTCTCCAGGTGCTCCTTGCCGTACTGGCCGAGCTTCGGGCCGACCTCGGGAAGGATCTTGTCAGCGGCGTCGACGAGGACGAACCGCATGTCCTCACGGGAGACGTTCTTGTAGTACTTGGCCGCGTCCCGGGCCATGTCCTCGACCTCACCGATGGTCTCCGCACCCGCGAAGCCACCGCCGATGAAGACGAAGGTGAGCGCCTTGCGGCGGATCTCCTCGTCGGTCGTGGAGTCGGCCTTGTCCAGCTGCTCCAGCACGTGGTTGCGCAGGCCGATGGACTCCTCGATGCCCTTCATGCCGATGCCCTGCTCGGCGAGGCCGGGGATCGGGAAGGTGCGGGAGACCGCGCCCATCGCGATGACGAGGTAGTCGAAGGGCAGCTCGTACGCCTCGCCCACCAGCGGGGCGATCGTGGCGACCTTGCGGTCCTGGTCGATGGTGGTGACCCGGCCGGTGAGGACCTCCGCCTTCGGCAGCACGCGTCGCAGCGGGACGACGACGTGGCGAGGGGAGATGTTGCCGGCGGCGGCTTCGGGAAGGAAGGGCTGGTAGGTCATGTACGACCGGGGGTCGACGACCGTGACGGTCGCCTCTCCGAAGCGCATCTTCTTGAGAATGCGCCGAGCTGCGTACAGGCCTACGTACCCACCGCCTACTACGAGGATCCTGGGACGCTCCGTGGTGCTCATGGCATCGAGTATCCACCCGCTCCCGGGGGGGTGCTCGTGCGCCCCTTCACAAGCTTCGACAGTGCCCGTGCTACACTCCGCGGCTCGCGTGACACAGGTCATGACGGACGAGGGGAACCGCAGCAGCCCGATGTCCGTTGTCAAGGCCGTGTGAGCTGCCCCTCCGGGTCACGACCGGGGGTGCGAGCCGCTCGGAACACCCCCCTCGGCGCGCGATCCGAAGGTGGCGCACGGACCCCCATCTGAACGCGTTCAAAGGGCTCTTCGGCCCCCGAAAGGCCCAACAGGACCCCTTACGCGCCCCGACCGGGCCCAATTCCTTGTGAAGAACTTCACGAAGTTTTCCGACGGCACGTCACCGAGGGGCCCCGGAGACCCCCGGGAAGCCGCTCAAACGTTATCCGACCTGCTCAGCAGAAGGCTACCGGGGAGTAATAAAGGGAGCCGTGGAACAGCGCGTCACCCGGTCGCCCGGCCGTTCACCCGTCAGCCACGCACCGCGCGAGAGCCGGGCGAAGCTCCCCTAGCGTGCCAAACATGAACACTTCACAGAAGGCCTCCCGTAAGGCCGTCAAACGTATAAGCGCGATCAGCGCGGTCCTGGGTGTCGCACTCGCCGCGGGGACGGCGACGGCCGCATCAGCCGTGGCGGCGACACCCGCCTCCCACCTCACCACCATCCAGGCGGCCGCCCCGGCCGGCGGGCACGGATGCCACGCCCTCATCGGCATCCTCTGCGCCTGACGGTCATCCCCCGTGACCGAGGCGACGGCCCTGGTTCCTCCCCCTGCGGAACCGGGGCCGCTCCGCGTCACCGCGGCACTGGGGGGTGTCGTTCGGATCATCCCGGCGTCGCGGGGTCGAGTCGGCCGGCAGGCGCCGTTCCGCACGGCCGGCCTGATCCGAACGACACCCCTAGCGAAGCTCCTCCGCCACCGCCCACGCGATGCCGTCGAGGATGTCGTGCTCGCTCACCACGACCTCTCCGGCGCCGATCCGCTCCATGATCGCGAGCAGGACGAGGGCGCCCGCGCCGATGACGTCGACCCGGCCCGGGTGCAGGGACGGGATCGCGGCGCGCTCGGCGTGCGTGGAGCGCAGCAGCGACTCGGTGATCTCGCGGACGCGGTCGTAGGAGACCCGGGAGTGGTGGATGCGCGCCGAGTCGTACTCCGGCAGGTCCTGGGCGATGGCCGAGACGCTGGTGACGGACCCGGCGAGACCCACCAGGGTGTGCGCCTCGCGCAGCGGGACGGTCTGTTCGGCGAGGTCCAGGGCGGCCTCGATGTCGGCCCTCATGGCGGCGATCCGCGTCGCGGAGGGCGGGTCGGAGACCTCGCCGCCGTGCACCAGGTGCCGCTCCGTCATCCGCACACAGCCGACGTCGACCGAGCGCGCGGCCCGCACGTGCTCCTCGCCGACGACGAACTCGGTGGAGCCGCCGCCGATGTCCACGACCAGGTACGGCCGGGCCAGGTCGGCGCGGCCGGTCAGCTCCTTCGTGGCGCCGGTGAAGGAGAACTCGGCCTCCTGGTCGCCGGTGATCACCTCCGGTTCGACCCCGAGGATGTCCAGCACACCGCGCACGAACTCGTCGCGGTTCTCGGCGTCGCGGGAGGCGGAGGTGGCCACGAAGTGGAGCTTCTCGGCGCCGTGCTCCTTGATGATCGCGGCGTACTCGCGGCAGGCCGCGAAGGTCCGCTCCAGCGCCTCGGGCGCGAGCCGCCCGGTGCGGTCGACGCCCTGGCCGAGCCGCACGATGGTCATCCGGCGGTCCAGGTCGACCAGTTCACCCGTGGCCGGGTCGCAGTCCGCGACCAGCAGCCGGATGGAGTTGGTCCCGCAGTCGATGGCGGCGACACGCGTCACTTCTCGTCCCCCTCGGTGGCCTCGGTGACCCCGGTGGGCGTCACGCACGCGCCCTTGCGCCACCACTCCGGCAGCATCGCCAGCGCCTCGTCGCCGAGCGGGTTCACACCCGGGCCGGCGGCCAGCGAGTGGGCCACCAGGACGTGCAGGCACTTGACCCGGTCCGGCATGCCGCCCGCGCTCGGGAAGCCCTTCAGCTCCTCGATCTCGTCCCGGCGCCGGATGTAGTCCTCGTGCGCGGCCCGGTAGGCGGCGGCCAGCTCCGGGTCGGCCGCCAGGCGCTCGGTCATCTCCTTCATCACGCCGTTGGCCTCCAGCGTCCCGATGGCGGAGGACGCCTTCGGGCACGTCAGGTAGTACAGCGTCGGGAAGGGCGTGCCGTCGGGCAGCCGCGGCGCCGTCTCCACGACGTCCGGCTGGCCGCACGGGCAGCGGTGCGCGATGGCCCGCAGACCCCGCGGCGGGCGGCCCAACTGCTGCTTGAAGGCCTCGACGTCCGCGTCGGTGGGCTCGGTGCGCGAAGTGGGCGGCGGAGGGGTTTCCATGACTGCTTTCAGAGCGGCTTTCTCAGAAGGGGCGGTGGATCGGGGCGTGCTGTCGGTTCACTGGTCGGAGGCGTCGGACTTGTCGACCCCGTCCCAGACGTTGGCGTACCAGGGCCGCTGGGCGGCCTTCAGGTCGGCGCGGGACTGCTTGGCCGTACCGGGATCGACGACCGTGTACCCGGTCTCCCCCGGCATCACATAATGCAGCCGCCGCCGGATCTCCTGCTCGGCGTAGGCGTCGTCCTGCCAGCGTGCCTTGAGGTCGCGCAACTGCTCGACGCGCCGCTCGGCCTGTTGCCTCTGGCGCTGGAGGTCGGAGATCTGCGCGCGCTGGGAGACGTACTGGCGCATCGGGTACGCGAGCGCGACGATCATCGTGCACAGCACCAGCACGAGCAGCGCCGCGCGCCCGGTGAGCCGGGAGCGGCGGGCCTGCCGCTTGGTCTGGGAGCGGTAGACCCGGGCCGCCGTCTGCTCGCCGAGCAGCCGCAGCCTGGTCGCGGTGGAGAAACGGTCCCGGTCCCTCGCGGCCATCTGGCTCTCGCCTCCCCTTGCGCTGTGCCTGGCACGCCTCACACGTGCGTACGTCCCCGGACACGGTACGGGACCGGTACGGGGACGTACGTACGACTGGCTAGGACTTACCTCTTAACGGCTCAGCCCTTGAAGCGCGGGAAGGCGGAGCGGCCCGCGTACACCGCGGCGTCGTCGAGGATCTCCTCGATGCGCAGCAGCTGGTTGTACTTGGCGACGCGCTCGGAGCGGGCCGGGGCGCCGGTCTTGATCTGGCCGCAGTTGGTGGCGACGGCCAGGTCGGCGATGGTGACGTCCTCGGTCTCGCCGGAGCGGTGCGACATCATGCACTTGAAGCCGCTGCGCTGGGCCAGCTCGACGGCGTCCAGGGTCTCGGTCAGCGAGCCGATCTGGTTGACCTTGACCAGCAGGGCGTTGGCGGTGCCCTCCTCGATGCCGCGGGCGAGGCGCTCGGGGTTGGTGACGAACAGGTCGTCGCCGACGAGCTGGACCCTGTCGCCGAGGCGGTCGGTGATGACCTTCCAGCCGGCCCAGTCGTCCTCGAACAGCGGGTCCTCGATGGAGACGAGCGGGTACGCGGAGACGAGCTCCTCGTAGTACTCCGTCATCTCGGCGGCGGAGCGCTCCTTGCCCTCGAAGAGGTACTTGCCGTCCTTGTAGAACTCGGAGGCGGCGACGTCGAGCGCGAGGGCGATCTGCTGGCCGGGGACGTAACCGGCCTCCTTGATCGCCTCCAGGATGAGGTCGAGGGCGGCGCGGTTCGACTCCAGGTTCGGGGCGAAGCCGCCCTCGTCGCCCAGGCCGGTGGACAGGCCCTTGGACTTCAGGACCTTCTTCAGCGTGTGGTAGACCTCGGCGCCCCAGCGCAGCGCCTCGGAGAAGGACTCGGCGCCGATCGGAGCGATCATGAACTCCTGGATGTCCACGTTGGAGTCCGCGTGCGAGCCGCCGTTGAGGATGTTCATCATCGGCACCGGCAGCAGGTGCGCGTTGGGGCCGCCCAGGTAGCGGAACAGCGGCAGGTCGCTGGCCTCGGAGGCGGCGTGGGCGACGGCGAGGGAGACGCCGAGGATGGCGTTGGCGCCGAGGGAGCCCTTGTTGTCGGTGGCGTCCAGGTCGAACATGGCCTGGTCGATCAGGCGCTGCTCGGTGGCGTCGTAGCCGACCAGCTCCGGGCCGATCTGCTCGATGACGGCGAGGACGGCCTTCTCGACGCCCTTGCCCTGGTAGCGGTTCGGGTCACCGTCGCGCAGCTCGATGGCCTCGAAGGCACCGGTCGAGGCGCCCGACGGAACGGCGGCACGACCCGTGCTGCCGTCGTCGAGGCCGACCTCGACCTCGACCGTGGGGTTGCCTCGGGAGTCCAGGATTTCCCGGGCTACGACGACGTCGATGGACGGCACGAGCATCTCCTTCTTGGATGTGACGCTGGAAGTGCGGGGCGGTGTGCCTTGCGGCTGCGCCGTGCGACTAGAGCCTAACCGTCTCCGGGGGATCGGCCCGCGACCGACCGCCCCGTGAACGCGGTGGGACATGCAGACGGTACCCATTGTTCACCCTCGGAACAAAGGGGGCCGTCGATGAGGCCCGGCTGAAGAGTGGGGAAACAGAAAGCCCCGCCCCGGCGCGTACGGGGGAACACGCGCCGGGACGGGGAGCCCGTGGGGACGGGGGTGACCCTCACGGGGTCCTCAGTGTGGGGGGTGGGGATGTGAGGGCGCTGTGCGTCCGGCCGGAGCCGGATGTCACTTCAGGTGCAGCTGCTGACCGGGGAAGATGAGGTCGGCGTTGTCGACGATGTCCTTGTTCAGCCGGAACAGCTTCTGCCAGCCGCCGGCGACGTGGTGCTTCTCGGCGATGGAACTGAGGGTGTCGCCCTTGACGACCTTGTACTCGCCGTCGCCCTTCTTGACCTTCTTGCCGGTCGGGGTGGTGACGGTCTTGCTCGCCTTCGGGGCCGTGCGCTCGGTGGAGCGGGTGGCGGCCTGCTGGTCGGCGGAGCGGGTGGTGGCGCTGCCGGAGGAGCCGCTGCCCGCCGAGCCGCTGCCGGTGGAGCCGGAGCCGGTGCTCGGGGCGGAGCCGTTGTACGGGGCGGAGGACAGGCCCGTGCCGCAGACCGGCCAGGCGCCCTTGCCCTGCGAGGCGAGGACCTTCTCGGCGACGGCGATCTGCTGCGCCTTGGTGGCCTGGTTGGCGGTCGAGGCGTAGGCGGTGCCGCCGTACGCGGCCCAGGTGGAGGCGGAGAACTGGAGGCCGCCATAGAAGCCGTTGCCGGTGCTGATGGACCAGTTGCCACCCGACTCGCACTGGGCGACCGCGTCCCACTCGGAGGCGGTGGCGGCGGAGGCGTTGCCTGCCGCCATCAGCGGGGCGGCGACGGCGGCACCGGTGACACCGGCCAGCGCGACGACGCGGACGGCCTTGGACGGACGGCGGTGCTTGCCCTTGCCGGAAAACAGCATGGATCGATCCCCTCACCGACGCCTGCGAGGTGAGCTGTCGGGTTCGGGCCGGTTGAGTTGCCCGGCCGCACGCCCGCTGTCGCGGGCCTGCGGCTTCACCCCAAGCCGGATCCGGCGTCAACTGCCGGTTCCAGCGCCTACCTTGGGTCCCCCGCTCCTGCCTACGGCGCTTGACGCGACGACTGTTCCCGGACGGCCGCTGGCAGGATTCGGCGTTGCGGCAGCCGGAGCTCGTGGTGACGAGCGGTCCTGACCGTAGACAGGCGATCGACGGAATTTCAAAGACGATCAGGGCTTCTGAGACTCATCCCACACTTTCGCCAAAACGGACATTAGCGATCAAGCGGGGCGCCAACTCGCCTTACTCCGCGTCCTTTTCGTGACCGACTTCCAGGGTCTGACCGGCGGCGATCTGGTTCGGGTCGGCCCCTATCACCTTCTTGTTGCCGTCATAGAGCGCGCGCCATCCGCCGTCGACGCCGAGAGAGTCGGCGATGGAGGCGAGCGTGTCGCCCTCACGGACCGTGTAGGTGCCCGTCGGGCGACCCGCGTGGCGACCCGAGGACGCGGCATCCTGACCGTTTGTCACGTTTTCGTCCGCACTTCCGCCGCGGTGACGTCCGCCACTGCTGAGCGCTCCCGTGTCGACGAGGCTCCAGGAACCGGTGCTCTGCGGGTAATTGTCCGACTCGTCGGTTCCGGGGGTGGCACTGGGCGAACTGTCGCCGCCCTGCGCACCCCCGTCACCGGAGGAACCGGTGGAACCATCGAAACCGGACGTGCCCGCCTTGTCGCCCTTATCGGACTTGCGGCCGCCTGCACCCTTGGAGCCGTGCGACGCGCCCGACCCCTTGCCGTCCCCGTCGCTCGCACTCGGTCCGGGCGTGGCGCCGGTGCCCGAGGAAGCGTCCGCGCCGGAGCCGGACGTCGAGCCGGAGTGGGCGCCCGACCCGTCCCCGGAGCCCGAGTCGGACCCGGATGAATCCGACAGACCGGACGAGTCGGAACCGTTCGTCGATCCGGAGTCGCCACCCGAGCCCTTGCCGTTCCCGGAGTTCCCGACGCCCGTGTCGACGTCGACCGAACCCGAGTTGGAGGTCAGCCCGGCGGTCAGCGCGCACATGGTCCACGGCTTGGTGCCCTGGTCGGCGAGGATCTTCTCGGCGACGGCGATCTGCTGATTGCGGCTGGCCTGGTCGGCGCTGTCGGCGTACTGCGCGCCACCGTACTTGTCCCAGTCGTCCTGCGATATCTGGAGACCGCCGTAGTACCCGTTGCCGCTGTTCTGGCTCCAGGAGCCGCCGCTCTCGCACTCGGCGACCTTGTCCCACGTGGTGCCGTCGGCCGCGTGGGCGCTCGCGGCGCCGAGCAGCGGGATGGCGATGGCGGAGCCGGTCACGCCGGCCGCGACGAGGAGGGCCGGAGCCTGACGGGGGCGACGGTGACGACCGTTCCCGGTGAGCATGCGGAAGCCTTTCGTGCGACAGCAGGACCGGCGCGGCGGCGGACGGTGCCGGTCGCCACGCTGATGGGTGAACGTATCGGCACACGATCACTTGTCACAAGTTAATGCCGCGCAGATCACGTGAAGATCACAAGGTTGAATCCCTGTCATGTTTCGTTTCCCACGAGGCCGTTACGCCGGTTTCGCCCACCCCTACGACGCTTGTACGGCAGCGGCGGTTCCCCCGCCGGCGGGGGCCGGGGTGAACTCGACCGGCAGGGTGCGCAGCCCCCGCATGATGAGCCCGCCGCGCCAGCGCAGCTCGGCCGGATCGGCGGCGAGCCGCAGGTCGGGCAGCCGGGTGAACAAGGTGGCGAGCGCGCTCTGGCCCTCCAGGCGGGCGAGCGGCGCGCCGAGGCAGTAGTGGATGCCGTGGCCGTAGCCGAGGTGTGGGTTGTCCCGGCGGGAGAGGTCCAGCACGTCCGGCTCGGCGAACCGCTCCGGGTCCCGGTCGGCCGCCGCGAGCACCACGAGCACCGGGTCGCCGGGCGCGATGTCCTGCCCGCCGATGACGAGCGGCTCGGTGGCGAACCGCCAGGTGGCCAGCTCCACCGGGCCGTCGTAGCGCAGCAGTTCCTCGATACCGGTCTCCAGCAGGTCCCGCTCCCCGCGCGCCAGGGAGTCCTGGAGCCGCCGGCGCTGCCCGGGGTGGGTGAGCAGGGCGTAGGTGCCGTTGCCGATCAGGTTCACCGTGGTCTCGAAACCGGCGAACAGGAGGATGAAGGCCATGGCGGCGGCCTCGTTCTCGGTGAGGTGCTCGCCGTGGTCGAAGGCGCGGATGAGGCCGGAGAGCAGGTCCTCGCCGGGCGCGGGCTCGGCGGGCAGCGCCTCGCGCTTCTTGTGGATCAGCTCGGCGAGGTAGCCGCGCATCTTCTTGACCGACCGCGCGACCCCGCCGCGCGGACCTCCGCCGTGCCGGATCATCATCCCCGCCCAGTCCCGGAAGTCGTCCTGGTCCTCGCGCGGGACGCCGAGCATGTCGCAGATGGCGTAGATGGGCAGGGGGAAGGCGAACTCGTGGATGAGGTCGGCGGACCCCCTTTCCGCGAAGCGGTCGATGAGCTGGTCGGTCAGCTCCTGCACCCGGTGTGCGAACTCGGCGACACGGCGGGGTGTGAACGCCTTGCTGACCAGCCGTCGCAGCCGGGTGTGGTCCGGCGGGTCGATGTTCAGCAGATGTGTCATCAGCTCGGCCTTGCGCTCGCCGGGGATACCGGTCTTGCCCTTGGCGTGCGCGGGCTCGTCGTGATGGGCCGGGTTCTTGCTCAGCCGCTGGTCGGCGAGGGCCTGCCGGGCATCGGCGTACCGCGTGACCAGCCACGCCTCGACCCCGCTGGGCAATCGCGTCCGGTGCACGGGGGCGTGCTCCCGCAGCCAGGCGTACGCCGGGTACGGATCGGTGGCGAACTCCCAGGAGAACAGCTCGGGAACGCCGGGCGCGCCGGGGGCGGGCGAGGGGTGGTGCTGGTCGGTCACCCCTCGACGGTATCCGGCGCCGCCCGTCACCCCTGCTCCGGTGCCGTGCCTTCCGCCCGGCGTATCGCGTCGCGGTACACCCGCGCCGCCGCGCGCAGGGCCGCCTCCGGGTCGACGCCGGCCGCCTCGGCGCGGACCGCCAGGTCGAGCAGGTCGTAGCCGACGCCCTCGCCGCGCGGGAGGGGGACGTCCAGGCCCGCCGTACGGGCGCGGGAGGCGAGCTTGGCGGCGAGGGCCAGGCCGGGCTGGCCGAGCGGGACGCCCTCCGTGACCGAGGTGCGCCGCTTCTCCTCGGCCTTGGTGCGCAGCCAGTGCTCCTTGACGTCCTCCGGGGTCTCGGCCTTCTCGTCGCCGAAGACGTGCGGGTGGCGGTGGATGAGCTTGGCGACGATGCCGCCGGCCACGTCGTCGACGGAGAAGGGCGCGTCCGGGTGCTCCTCGGCGATCCGGGAGTGGAAGACGACCTGGAGGAGGACGTCGCCCAGTTCCTCGCGCAACTCCTCGCGGTCGCCGGCCTCGATCGCCTCGACCAGTTCGTACGCCTCCTCGATGCCGTACTTGGCGAGGCCCTCGTGGGTCTGCCGGGAGGACCAGGGGCATTCGACGCGGATCCGGTCCATGACCTGCACGAGGTCGAGCAGGCGGGCACCGGGCAGGTCGTAGGAGGCGGGCAGCAGCTCCAGCTCCGGCATGGCGACCCGGCCGGAGCCGGCCAGCCGGGCCAGGCCGTCGGTGAGCGCGGGCTCGCCCTCGCCGGTGGCCACGACCACGACCGTCCGCCCGCCGGCGCACGCGTCGACCAGTTCCTGCGCGGTCGGCGACGCCTCGGTCACCGGTATCCCGGCCTCGCGCAGATACGGCAGCTGCGGGTGCGCGCCGTCCGCGCACAGCACGGTGTCGGCCGCGCGCAGGGCCTGCCAGGCGGGCCAGGACAGCAGGCCGGGGGCGACGCGGTGGCTGGTGGTGAGCAGGACGATGCGGCCGGGGCCGGCCGTGGGGGCGAGGTCGGAGCTGGATGCGTTCACGATCCGAACGTAACCCACGGCGCCGACGAGCGGATTCGGTTATCCACAGGCAGGGGAGAGTCGTGTGACCGTATGACCGACACGCCGACGCGCAGACGTCCGTGGGCCGCAGGGCCGTGCTACGCCGTCACCGGCTCTCCGCCCCCGGCGCCCGTCGTGACCTCCCGCACCCAGGGTGTCCTGGCGTCCACCCGGCTGCTCTTCTGCACGTCCCAGGTGCCGTAGCGCGGATTGAGGTCGATGCGCAGCTCCTGGGACGCCTTGGACAGCGCCTTCCAGAAGGCGGGCTGGCTGGTGTCGGTGCCCAGCTGCTTGGCCAGCTTCTGCGCCTCCAGCTGGAGCCGGAGGTTGTCGTCGAGGCGAGCCGGGGCGATGCCGTACTTCTGGAGCCAGGCCGTCTCCAGCGCCGTGGCGCCGCCCGCCTGCTGCTCCAGGCTCGTACGCATCTGCTCGACCTCGTGGCGGGTCACCGAGACGCCCTGGTCCTGCGCGGCGCGGTGCAGCACCTGGTCGAGGACCATGTTGTGCAGGGTGTCGCGGGTGAGGCTGCTGGTGGAGGCGAGGACCTGCTGGTACTGGGCCTCGTCGGGCACCGCGGCCCGCTGTGCCCTGCGGACCTCGTCGACCCGGTTCTCCAGCTGGGAGACGGTGATCCGCTGTCCGCCGACGACGGCCGCGGCGCCCGGGTGCGCATCGCTTCCGCAGGCGGTCAGCAGGGGTGCCGCGGCGGCGATCGCGGCGGTGAGGACGAGCGCGGTGCGACGGCGGCGGTGCAAGGAAACCTCCAAGGGGAGATTGTGCGACGGAGCACAAAGTCTTGCGGTGATCGATGGTAGGCAGTGGGAGGGCCGGGGCCAACCCATGGGACCAACGATTCACGCGCGCTTCGGGCACCGCCGCACGCGCCTCTTACGCCGCAGGGCTCAGCCGACGACGGCCACGGGCGCGTCCCACGCGTCGCGGTCGACGGTGAGGGTGACGCCGCCGTGCGTCTCCTTGCTGTTGACCATGTACTGATGGCCGCGGCTGTGGTTCGTGAACCGGCTCGTCCCCCACGGCCAGTCCGCGGTCGTCGTGTTCTGCTTGTCCCACAGCGCGTACCAGAGGTTGCCCGGCAGGTCCGTCCTGTCCTTGGCGGTCGCGATCGCCTTGGCGCTGGAGCTGCTGAAGCCGTAGTAGCCGCTGCGGTACGTCTTCGCGCGCAGCCCCTTGTCGAAGGCGCGGACGTACGTCAGCACGGCGTCGTTGCACGCCGTGTTCGTGGTGTCGTACGCCTCCATGTCGAGGTAGACCGGGCTGCCTGCCTTCATGCCGAGCGCGGAGGCCTTGGCCACGGCGTCGGCGGCGTCCTGCGTGCCCAGGGAGGCGGCCGTCGACGCGGTCAGCTTCTCCGGGTTGGAGCCGGACTGGCAGGGCGGCTGGGCGCCGACGTAGAGCGGGACGAGCTTCCAGCCGAGGGAGTCGACCGACTTCACCCAGGAGGCGGTGAGGTTGGGCTGGGCGCAGCCGCGGTTCCTGCCGCCCACGTACACGGCGGCGGCGCCGTAGAAGCCGGTGTGCCAGGCCTTCATCGCGGACAGCGAGGGCGCGGTGCACGTGTCGAACGCGCGCCCGGTGAACGTCTTCTGCGCCGGCCAGACGGTCGCGGCCATGGAGGTCTGCGCGGCGATCCCGGCTCCGGCGACCACGGCGGCGCCGACCGCCGCCCACGTGATGTATCTGCGCTTCTTCGACTGCCGGTGACCGGCCATGATCCCCACCCCTTGCGTGTGTCGCCCCTGCCTCACCCGGCAGAGCGAAGCGCAAGGTATCAACTGCCCCCGCTAGCCGCGCACCTGGCCCAGCCATTGCAGGGTGCGCCGGATCTCCAGGGCCATCGGGTGGCCGGGGCCGTGCAGCCGCTCCACGTCCATCAGCAGGCGCGCGAGCGTGTCGTGGGCGGAGGGCCGGTCGCCGAGCGCGAGCAGGAGATGGCCGATGCGCCGGCGCACCTCGTGCGCGAGCTGGGGGTCGCCGGAGACGTACTGGTTCTCGTAGTACGGCAGCAGTGCACGGTACTCGGCGAGCGCCGCGGCCGGTTCGCCGAGCTGTTCCAGACACTGCGCGGACTCGTAGCGATAGCGCAGCGACTGCGGGTCGGCCTGGCCGGCCTCGGCGGCGCGCTCGGCGGCCAGGCGGCGCAGTTCGGGCAGCGCGCGCCGGTACTGGCCGTCGTCCATGAGCGTGGCCGCGTACTGCTTGCGCAGGGAGCGCACGACCGGGGAGTGCTCCCCGTGCTGTACGGCGGCCGCGGGCAGGATCGCGCCCAGGATGTCCACGGCCTGGGTGATGCGCCCCTCCCCCAGCAGCCGCTTGACCTCGTCCACGGCCGCGGCGACGTCGGGCTTCCCGTCCACCGGGGGCGCCGGCGCGACGGGGGCGGGCTGGTGCGCGGGCGTCCGTGCGCGGTCCGGCCAGGGGGCGTGCGGCCGCAGGAACGGGCGTGTGGGGTCCAGGGGCGCCCCGGTGGGCGTCCCCCGCGCGGGCAGAAGCGGCGCCAGGTCCTCGTACACCTCCTGCGCGGAGCCCGGCCGGTGCTGGGGGTCCTTGGCGAGCAGCCGCAGGACGAGCGCCTCCAGCGCCTCGGGGACCTCGGGGCGGATCCGGCGCACGGGCTGCGGGGGCTCGTACAGATGCCGGTGCAGCACGCCGAGCGCCGTGGAGCCCGCGAACGGCACGTCCCCGCTGAGCAGTTCGTGCAGCAGCACACCGAGCGCGTACAGGTCGGTGTACGGGCCCACCGCGCCGCCCATCGCCTGCTCCGGCGCCATGTAGGCGGGCGAGCCGATCGGGGAGCCGGTGTGGGTCAGGCGCGTGGTGTCGGTGTCCATGACCGAGGCCACGCCCAGGTCGAGCACGGTGACCGTGCCGTCCTGCTTCACCATCGCGTTGCGCGGCTTGAGGTCGCGGTGGACGATCGGCACGGCGTGCACGGCGCTCAGCACGGCGCACAGTTGCGCGGCCACCGCGACCGCCCACGGCCACGGGTACGGGTCGTGCTCGGCGAGGTGGTCGGACAGGTCGGCGCCGTCGACGTACTGCATGACGAGGAACAGCTCCTCGCCCTCGCTGCCCGCGTCGTGCACGGTGACCAGGCCGGGGTGGTCGACCTGCGCGGTCACCCGGCACTCGCGCAGGAACCGGCGGCGCAGCTCGTCCGCCTCCTGGCCCGCCACCTTGTCGGGGCGCAGCAGCTTCACCGCCACGCGCCGGTCGAGCCGCCGGTCGTACGCCGTCCACACCTGGCCCATGCCGCCCTGCCCTATGAGCGTGGACAGTTCGTACCGGCCGGCGACGACTCGTCCTGCCGCCACGCTCACCTTCCGCCCTCGTGCCCGTCGGGCCGGCCGTCGTGCTTGCGCAGGTAGTCGCTCAGCTCGTCCAGTTCGGCGCGGACCTGCTCGATGTGGCTGGGCGCCGGGCGCTGGGGCGGTGCGGGGATGTGCGGCCGGGGCGCGGCGGTGTGCGGTATCGGGGCCGGGGCGTACGGGAGTTGCGGCGTGCTCGCGGTGATCGGGGCGGTCGGGGTGGTCGTCGCGATGAACGGCGCCCCGGGCCGCGGGTGTCCGTAGCCCGGCGCCGACGGCACCTGCCCGGCGTAGGCCCGACGGAGCCGGTGGAAGTGGCGTATGTCCGCGTAGAGGTAGTAGCCCGCGCAGGCGACGGCGTTCAGCAGCAGCATGCTCATGCCCAGGTTGCCGTTCGGCGAGCTGAAGTCGTCGGTGTGGTCGGTGCTGAAGAGGCCGAAGCAGATGCCGAGGACCACCACGGATCCGCCGAAGAACCACCACTCGGCGGGCCTGCGCGACACGATCGCCGCGCGCAGCGGCGCCACCCACGCCAGGAATCCGAGGCTGAGGAGCGCCACCATCACGAAGATCACGCGCAACACGACCAGCACCCCGGTCGAGGGTGGCTGCGGCGGAGGCGGCGCGTAGCCGTGGCCGTGCATGGCTGCTCCTGGAGGCCTGAGCGTGCGGACGTGTGTGCTGAGTCCGAGCGTATAGGCCGACACGGACAGCCGGTCCCGGGTGTACCGAACCGTTGCCGCGCCACGCGCCCTCAGGCCGGTGCCACCGTCACTCCGGTGCCACCGTCCCGTCCGTCAGCCCGTCGTACATCCCGCGCACGAGTTGCTCCCCGAGCCGGCCCGCGAGCCGCAGCGCCCGCTCGAACTCGTCGAGCGCGCGGAAACGCGCGCCGTAGCGCCGTTGTTCGTCCAGCGGGAGCCGGGGCAGCTTGAGCCGGCGCACGTCCAGCCGGGTCGCGGTGGAGGCGTAACTGCTGGCCTGCCGGTTGTTCGCGGTGCCACGCAGGAAGCCGGCGAGGAACCACGGGTCGAGCGCCGTGCGATCGGGGCGCAGCAGCACGAGGTTGCGCCCCAGGACGGCGCCCCCCGTCGCGTCGTCGATCACGCGCGCCACCGCGCCCCCGCCGAGCACCGGTACGACGATGTCGCCCGGCTCGGTCAGCACGGCCTCCTCCTCGCTCACCGGCAACGTCCCGGAGGGTGCGGTTCCGGCGAGGACGTCGTGGTCGGTGAGTACCGGCACGCGGGCGTGGCCGCCGTTTCCACCGGTGCGCATCACCAGCGCGCCCCCGCGCGCGAGTTCACCGACGGTGGTGAGCGGCCAGCGCACGCCGGGCGCGGGCACGGCGGGAGGGGGCGTGCGATCGGCGGTCAGGCTCAGGGTCGCGCCGAGGCGCTCGCGCACCGCCGTGAGTTGCTCCGCCCCGTCGGCCACGGCGGCCGGCGGCAGATGGCGTGCGGGCGCGAGGTCGACGTCGTCGTCGAGGAGTTCGATGACCGGCACGGACCGCGCGAGCCCCGGCCGCTCCGCCGGCCGGCCGGTGCGCTCGAAGCTCCGCCAGGCGTCCAGGACGGCCTCGCGCACCGCCGCCCAGTCCGGACCGCCGCGCCCCTCCCCCGCGAACCTCCCGGTGTCCACGAGCAGCACCTCGGGCGCGGCCGGCGTCCGGTCGGGCCGGCGCAGCACCCACACGTGCAGCGGGATGTTGTACGGCGGTGCCGCCCCGACCGGCAGTGCGACCACGGCCCGCAGCGCCCCCCGGCGCAGCAGGTCGGCGCGGATCCGGCGCCCGGAGCGGCGGGAGGCCGCGGCCGGCGGCATCAGCAGCACGGCCGTGCCGCCGTCGGCCAGCCGGGCCAACGCGTGCTGCACCCAGGCCAGTTCGGACTCCGTGCGGGCCGGGAAGCCGTACTCCCAGCGGGGGTCGTAGGCGAGTTCGTCATGGCCCCAGTTGCGCTCGTTGAACGGCGGATGGCACAGCACCGCGTCGGCGCGCAGCTCCGGGTGGGCGTCCGCGCGCAGAGTGTCACCGACGGCGCCGCGCACGGTCGCCCGGGAGCGCAGCGCGAGCCGCAGCGCGGTGAGCGCGGCCAGGCCGGGCGCGCTGTCCTGGGCGTACAGCTCCTGGTCGGGGCGGGTGTCCACGGCGCACAGCAGGGTGCCGGTGCCGCAGGCCGGGTCCAGGACGGTGCGGGCGGGGCCGGCCAGGTCGGCCATGAGACCGGCGAGTTCGGCCGGGGTGAGCGTGTACTGGCGGGGATTGACGTCCAGATGCCGCCCCAGCAGGAACTCGAAGGCCTGCCGCGCCCCCATCTCGGCGGCCAGCTCGGCGGCGCCCCTCAGGAGCGGGACGGAGGGGAGGAGCTGGGGGCCGGTGGGAGTACGGACGGCGGGGGCGGCGTGAGGGGCGGGGGCGGCGTGAGGGGCGGGGCTCGTGTGAACGGGGGCGGTGTGAGCTGCGGCGTGAGCGGCGGGCGTGCCGTGAACACTTGGCGAGGCGTTCACAGCCTGTGCGTCGTGGGAGGCGTTCACACGCTGCACCCCTCCGGCCGCGTTCACACCGCGCGCGCCACCGGCCGCGTTCACGCCCGGCACACCTCCAGACGGGATCACATCCGGCACCTCGCCGACCGCGTTCACACCCGGCGTCTCGCGGGACGCGTTCACGGCCCGCGCCTCGCCTGATGCGTTCACGGCCTCCCCGGCGTCCCCGCGCCCACCGCCGTGCACCCCCCGCCCCGGTGCTCCGCCGAAGCGCGGGGTCAGCACCTGCTCCAGCGCACCGGTCAGCACGGCGGCCAGACGTGCGTCGGAGCCCGCGCTCGCGTCGAGCCAGACGGTCGGGCGCTCGTGGATCAGCAGCAGGGTGCAACCGGTGTGCACCAGGGCGGTCAGCGGGCCCTCCGGGTGGCCGACCAGTTGCTGCCAGACGCGCTCCCGCAGCGGTACCTCCGCGAGTTTTCCCTGCTTGCGCAGCCAGGCCTCGACCGCGGTGAGCGCGAAGGAGGGGCTGGTCTCGGTGCCGCCGACCGGCTTGGGGAAGTCGGCGTGCCGGCGGCGCCAGTTGCTGACGGCGGCGCGGCCCACTCCGGCGAGCCGGGCGATACCGGCCGCGGTCACCTCTGTCGCGTTGTCCTGCACCGGCCCCGCTCCCCTCGTACCGTGTGTGCGCCGAGCATACCGGCGTGAACGGGATCGACGCATTCACGACCGTGTACACATCCACTCACATGAATCATGTTGACTCGGTTCACAGCCTCTGCTCTTATTGACCCAGCGAACGGAGCGGCCGCCGGAGGGGGAGGCCGCCTCGCTGGGGAGGGGAATTCGCCATGGGCATGAAGGCCAGGCTCGCGCTGGGCGCCGTCGTGGGGATCGCCGTCATCGGTTCCGTGTCCGCGAACGCGGGCAGCAACGGCAAGGGCGGCGACGGCTCCGGCGGACAGGGCAAGGATGCGTCCGCCTCCGCCGGGCACCAACCCGGTGGCACGAAGGGCTCGGGGAAGGGCTCAGGAACGGGCGCGGGGGGCGGCGAGGCCGGCGCCGAGAAGGCCGTGCTCGCCGGGGACGGTGACTTCCGGGTCGGTTCCGACGTGAAGCCGGGCACGTACCGCACGCGCGGCAACACCGACGGCATGTGCTACTGGGAGCGCGCCAAGGACGCCTCGGGCGGGACCGGCTCCCTGATCGCCAACGACAACGTCAGCGGCACGAGTTACGTGACCGTCAAGGCCACCGACAAGATCTTCAAGTCCAGCGGCTGCAAGGACTGGGAGGCCGTCGGCCCCAGGGCGAAAGGCACGCCCGCCACCTCGATGGCCGGCGACGGGGGCATGTTCAAGGTCGGCACGGACATCGCGCCGGGCACCTACCGGTCGACCGGGAACAAGGACGGCTCCTGCTACTGGGAGCGCGCCAAGGACGCCGAGCACGGCGTGGACTCGATCGTCGCCAACGACAACGTGACCGGCACCGCCGTCGTGACCATCGGCGCCGGCGACGCCTACTTCAAGACGACCGGCTGCGACGACTGGAAGAAGGCCTCCTGACCAGGCCCCTCCCGTAACACCGCCGGCCGCTCACACGCTCCATTGTCCGTTCACCCTGTTCCACCCATCCCCTGAAGGACTGTCATGCGCCACTCGTCCCGCGTCGCCACGCTCCTCGCCGTCGCGGCACTCCCGCTGGCCCTCACCGCCTGTTCCTCCGGTTCCTCGGGTTCCGCCGACGCGTCCACCGGCGCCTCCGCGAGCGCCGGGCCGGCCAAGGAGAAGGACGTGAACGCCGGGCCGGCCACCGGTACGCAGCTGAAGCAGGCGCTGGCGCCCGCATCGGCCTTCCCGGCCGGGCTCACCCTTGAGGCCGACGGCGCCGCGGACAGCGGCGTCCAGTTCGTCTCGCCGTCCGGCAAGAGCACCGGAAAGCCCGACTGCACCCGGCTGGGGGGCACGTCCTGGATCCAGACCACCGGTCTTGAGGGAGGCGTGTCGTTCGCTCAGAACGACTACGCGACCAAGGACAAGACCCAGGAAGTGGCCCAGGAGATCGACGAGTTCCAGGGCGACGCGGCGGCCGCGCTGATGAAGGACCTGCGGTCCGTCGCCGCCGAGTGCGCCACGTTCACGGACACCGAGGCCCACGCCACGGTGAAGGTCACGGGCCGGTCCACGCCCGGACTCGGTGACGAGGCCTACACGATGACCCTGACGAGCGGCGCCTGGCAGAACGGCACCACGCTCCTCGCGGTCCGGTCCGGCACCGCCGTGGTCACCGTGCTGTCCACGGCCGGCAGCGACAACGGCGCCGCGTCCGCGCGAAAGGTGACGGCCCAGGTGCTCGGCTCCCTGAAGGACATCAAGACCGCCTGATCCAGGAGCCGGTCCCCCGCCCGCGTACGGCATGGGCGTGAGCCGCGGCCTCCGGGCCGCGGCTCACCCGCGCCCTCACAGCGCGTGCCGCATCCACACGTTGGGCTCGACGTAGACGCCGTACCCGCGCTCCGCCTCGCAGCGGACCGGGACGAGCGCCCCGGGTACCTCGACGTCCCCGGTGGTGTCGAACGGCAGCCCGGTCCAGCGGCGCCACTCCTCCAGTGCGGCGCCGACCGTCATGGAGGCCGGGGCGACGGAGTCGATGGTGCCGTCCACGCGCGCGTGGACGCGCAGCCACGGGTCCTGCGGCAGCCCGTCGGGGCGTACCCGGCAGGCGTACTCGGTCATCGGGGTGTGCGGTTCGAGGTGCTTGGCGCTGGGGCGGACGGGGGCGACGACCTCGCGGAAGCCGTGGGCACGGGCGTTGTCCCGCATCGCCGAGAGCATGACGGCGGACAGGCCGTGGCCCTGGGCGCGCGGGGCGATGGTGACGGCGACGGCGCTCACGGTGTCCGGGCGGGTGCCGCGGCGCAGGTCGGCGAAGGCCCACAGCAGGACCTGGTCCCAGCCCCGCGCGGGCAGCGCGCCCCGGCCCTCGGCGTCGAGGGCGAAGGGCACGCTGAAGGCGTGGGCGAGGATCTCGCCGTGCTCGTCCTCGGCGAACAGCGCGTGCTGCGGCAGTTCGGCAGCGATACGGCCGTAGTGCGCGGTGCCCACGGGGTCGTTGGTCACGAACTCGGGCCAGGTGTCGGCCATCTCGAACACGGCGCGCAGCCGGTCGGGCCGCTCGGCGACACTGCTCACCTTGACGTCCATGACCTTCACGGTAGGCGGCGCCCCGCCCGGCCCGGTACCGGATTTCCCGGCTCACTTCGCCGTGAAGCGCTCCGGTGCCTTCGTCGGGTTGCCCCCGGAGGGGAGTTTCTGGCCCGGGCAGCCGGCGAGGACCTTCTTCATGGCGGCCTTCTCGGCGTCGGTGACCCACAGGCCGTACTTCTTCTTCACGGCGACCTGGGTGGCCACATAGGTACAGCGGTACGCCCCGTTCGGCGGCAGCCAGGTGGCCGCGTCGCCGTCACCCTTGCCGCGGTTGGTGCCCGCGTCGACCGCGATGAGGTTGAGGGGGTCGTTGGCCAGCGCGATGCGCTTGCCGGCGTCCCAGTACCCGGCGCCCTTCTGCCAGGCGTCGGAGAGCGGGACGACATGGTCGATGTCCACCTGGCTGGCGCCGCGCCGGTAGGTGATCTCCTTGCCGGAGTAGGGGTCGGGTTCGAGCAGGCCGTACGTGACCCTGCAGCTGCCGCCGGTGGTCTTCACGCTCTTCAGGTCCCGCTTGAGGATGTCGTCGCGGGTGTCGCAGGAGTTGGAGTCGGTGTCCGCCCAGGCGGTGCCGAACCGGGCGCGGGAGTAACCGGTCTTCGGGGCACGCCCCTTGACGGTCAGTGCGTCGACGGCGGCCATGACCGCGCCCCCGCCGCCGGACCGCTCGGGCCCGGAGGCCCCCTTGGTCTTGTCCGTGTTGCAGCCGGCCACGGCGGTCACCACCACCACGGCGGCGGCCGCGACCGCCCCGCCCCTCAGACGCGTCACGGTACGTCCCCCTCGCTCGCTCTCCCCGGCCCGCCCGCGGACACAGGCGGAATCGTTCCTTCCCTTACGGTAACCGCCCTATGACCAGGGGAAGATGGGGCCCAAAGGGGCGTATCAACGCAATTCGCGAACGAGTTGGGGCATACGGGGGCCCGTCAGGGGGAGTACGGCCGCGGCTCCTGTGCGCCCGGTCACTCCGCACCCCCGCACGCTCGACCTTGACGCAGCCCCCGAGGGCCGCCCGCTACGACCCGAGGACCGAGGCGAGGAACTCGCCGACCCAGCCCAGCAGTTCGCGGCCGACCAGCGGCTTGCCGCCGACCTTCGCGGGCTTCGGGCGGGGGACGAGCACCTGGTGCACGGCCGGCTTGACGACCGTGCCCGGGTACAGCCTTTTGAGGCGCAGTTCCTGGGACTCGCGCAACTCCACGGGCGCGAAGCGGATGTTGGTGCCCTGGAGCACGATCTCGCCGACGCCGCACGCGCGCGCCAGCATCCGCAGTCCGGCCACGAGCAGCAGGTTCTCCACCGGCTCGGGCAGCTTGCCGTAGCGGTCGGTGAGTTCCTCGCGGACGGCCTTGATGTCCTCCTCGCTGTTGGCGGAGGCGATGGCGCGGTAGGCCTGGAGGCGAAGGCGCTCGCCGGGCGCGTAGTCGTGCGGGACGTGCGCGTCGACGGGCAGCTCGATCTTGACCTCGAGCGGGGCCTCCTCCTCGATCTCCCCCGTCTCCAGCTGGCGCCGGTAGTCCGCGACCGCCTCGCCGACCATACGGACGTACAGGTCGAAGCCGACGCCCGCGATGTGGCCGGACTGCTCGCCGCCGAGCAGATTGCCGGCGCCGCGGATCTCCAGGTCCTTCATCGCCACGTACATGCCCGCGCCCATCTCGGTGTGCTGGGCGATGGTGGCCAGGCGCTCGTGCGCGGTCTCGGTCAGCGGCTTCTCCGGCGGGTACAGGAAGTACGCGTACCCGCGCTCGCGGCCTCGGCCGACGCGGCCGCGCAGCTGGTGCAGCTGGGACAGGCCGAAGGTGTCGCCGCGCTCCACGATGAGGGTGTTGGCGTTGGAGATGTCGATGCCGGACTCGACGATCGTGGTCGAGACGAGCACGTCGAACTTCTTCTCCCAGAAGTCGACGACGACCTGCTCCAGCGCCTGCTCGGACATCTGGCCGTGCGCGGTGGCGATACGGGCCTCGGGGACGATCTCGCGCAGGCGGGCCGCGGCCCGGTCGATGGACTCGACCCGGTTGTGGATGTAGAAGACCTGGCCCTCGCGCAGCAGTTCGCGGCGGATGGCGGCGCCGATCTGCTTCTCCTCGTACGGCCCGACGAAGGTGAGCACCGGGTGGCGCTCCTCGGGCGGGGTGGTGATCGTCGACATCTCGCGGATGCCGGTGACCGCCATCTCCAGGGTGCGCGGGATGGGCGTGGCCGACATGGTCAGCACGTCGACGTTGGCGCGCAGCTTCTTCAGCTGTTCCTTGTGCTCGACGCCGAAGCGCTGCTCCTCGTCGACGATGACCAGGCCGAGGTCCTTGAACCGGGTCTCGGAGGAGAACAGGCGGTGGGTGCCGATGACGACGTCGACCGCGCCGTCCTTGAGGCCTTCCAGGACGGCCTTGGCCTCGGTGTCGGTCTGGAAGCGGGACAGGGCCTTGACGTTGACCGGGAACTGGCCGTACCGCTCGGAGAACGTGCCGAAGTGCTGCTGCACCAGCAGGGTCGTCGGCACGAGGACGGCGACCTGTTTGCCGTCCTGTACGGCCTTGAAGGCGGCCCGCACCGCGATCTCGGTCTTGCCGTAGCCCACGTCGCCGCAGATCAGGCGGTCCATGGGGACCGTCTTCTCCATGTCCTCCTTGACCTCGGCGATGGTGGTGAGCTGGTCCGGGGTCTCGGCGTAGGGGAAGGCGTCCTCCAGCTCGCGCTGCCAGGGCGTGTCGGCGCCGAAGGAGTGGCCGGGGGCCGCCATGCGCGCGCTGTAGAGCTTGATCAGGTCGGCGGCGATCTCCTTGACCGCCTTCTTGGCGCGGGCCTTGGTCTTGGTCCAGTCCGCGCCGCCGAGGCGGTGCAGGGTGGGCGCCTCGCCGCCGACGTACTTGGTGATCTGCTCCAGCTGGTCGGTCGGGATGTAGAGCCGGTCGCCGGGCTGGCCGCGCTTGGCGGGCGCGTACTCCACGACGAGGTACTCGCGCGTGGCGCCCTGCACGGTGCGCTGCACCATCTCGATGTAGCGGCCGACGCCGTGCTGTTCGTGGACGATGTAGTCGCCCGCCTCCAGGGTGAGCGGGTCGATGGTCTTGCGGCGGCGGGCCGGCATCCGCGCGCCCTCGCGGCCGGCGGCGCGCTGGCCGGACAGGTCGGTCTCGGTGAGCACGGCGAGCCGCAGGCCCGGGTCCACGAAGCCGTACTCGATCGAACCGCACGAGACGTGCACGATCGACGGGGTCGGTTCGGTGAGGTCGGTGTCCAGGCGGGCGGCGATGCCCTCGCCGCCGAGGACCTCGACGGTGCGGGCGGCCGGGCCGTGGCCCTCGGTGACGAACACCGCGCGCCAGCCGTCGGCGAGCCAGCCCTTGGTGTCGGCGAGGGCCCGCGCGGTGTCGCCGCGGTAGGTCTCGGGCGCGTGCATGCCGAGCTTGAGGGTGTCCGCGTCAAGCTCTTCGTCGGCGGCGAACGGTGAGACGGACCACCACATCATGTCCAGCTCGCGCGCGCGGTCGCGGACGTCGGCGATGGACCACAGGGAGGCCGCGCCGACGTCGATCGGGGCCTCGCCGCCGCCGGCGGTGGCCGCCCAGGAGGCCTGGAGGAACTCCTGGCTGGTGGCCACGAGGTCGGCGGCACGCGTGCGGACCCGCTCCGGGTCGCAGACGACGGCCATCGAGCCCTTGGGGAGGACGTCGAGCAGCAGCTCCATGTCGTCCACGAGGACCGGCGCGAGCGACTCCATGCCCTCGACCGCGATGCCCTCGGCGATCTTGTTCAGGAGCTCGCCCAGTTCCGGGTGTTCCTCGGCGAGCGCACGCGCGCGTGCGCGGACGTCGTCGGTGAGGAGCAGTTCGCGGCACGGCGGGGCCCACAGTCCGTGCTCGGCGACTTCGAGGGAGCGCTGGTCGGCGACCTTGAAGTAGCGGATCTCCTCGATGTCGTCGCCCCAGAACTCCACGCGCAGGGGGTGTTCCTCGGTGGGCGGGAAGACGTCCAGGATGCCGCCGCGCACGGCGAACTCGCCGCGCTTCTCGACCAGTTCCACGCGCGCGTAGGCGGCGGCAGCGAGGGCCGCCACGATGTCGTTCAGGTCGGCGCTCTGCCCGGTCCGCAGGGACACGGGCTCCAGCTCGCCGAGGCCCTTGACCTGCGGCTGGAGCACGGAGCGCACGGGCGCGACGACGACGGAGACCGGGCCGGTCTCGGGGTCGTCGGGGCTGGGGTGGGCCAGGCGCCGCAGGACGGCGAGGCGGCGGCCGACGGTGTCGCTGCGCGGGCTGAGCCGCTCGTGCGGGAGGGTCTCCCAGGAGGGGTACTCCACGACGCCCTCTTCGGGCAGCAGGGAGCGCAGGGCGGCGGCCAGGTCCTCGGCCTCGCGGCCCGTCGCCGTGACGGCCAGCACCGGGCGGCCCGCCTCGCGGGCGAGGGCGGCGACCGCGAAGGGGCGGGCCGCCGGGGGGCCGACGAGGTCGACGTGCATGCGGTTGCCGTCCGCGGCCGCCGTGATCGCTTCCGCGAGGGCGGGGTCCTTGACGAGGGCGTCGAGCAGACCGTGCAGGCTCATGTGGGCTTTCCGTCCGAGGGGTGGGCAACGTCCCCCAGCGTACGACGCTGCCGACGTCGCCGTCGGGCCTGTGGACAACCCGGTGCCGGGGAGTCCCGCAGAACTCCCCGGCACCGGGTCTTTCCCCCGCAACCCCCGTATGCGGTGGTGGTAGGACCAGCTGCGGCAGCTGGTCGGCCCTGTCGCCGCTAGTCCGTCGCGATGGCGTTCAGGACGTTCATGCGGCCCGCGCGGAACGCCGGGATCAGGGCGGCGAGCAGGCCCACGAAGGCCGAGGCGACGAAGACCGTGATGATCGTCGGCCAGGGGATCTCCAGGATCTTCAGGCCCTGGAGCGCCAGGAGCTTCTGGGCGGTCGCGCCCCAGCCCATGCCCAGGCCGAGGCCGAGCAGGGCGCCGAAGAGGGCGATCACCACGGACTCCAGGCGGATCATGCGGCGCAGCTGGCGGCGGGAGAGTCCGATGGCCCGCATGAGGCCGATCTCCCGGGTCCGCTCGACCACCGACAGGGCCAGGGTGTTCACCACGCCCAGGACGGCGACGATGATCGCGAGGGCGAGGAGGCCGTAGATCATGTTGAGCAGCTGGCCGATCTGGTCCTTCAGCGCCTTCTTGTAGTCGGTCTGGTCGCGCACGGTCAGCTGCGGGAAGTCGTCGTGCAGGGCCGACTTCATCGCCTTGTAGGCGGCCGCCTGCTGTCCGTCCCTGGCGGTGGCGAAGACCATCTGGTCGAGCGGCATCCGGTCGGCGGGGACGTGCTGCGCGAGCGTGGCGATCGATGTGTACAGGGCGCTCTGGTCGATCACGTCGTCGCTGCTGGTGATCGCGCGGACCGTCAGGCGGGCGGCGGAGCCGTCCTTGAACGCCACGGTGATCTTCGAGCCGAGGTGGATGCCGTGCGCCCTGGCGAACTTGTCGTGGACGGACATCGAGTCGGGCAGGTAGGCGTCCCTGAGGTCCCCGGCGAGGGTCTTCTTGCGCAGGTCGGTCGCGTACGTCGGGTCGGCCGCCGTGATCTCCGTGTCCTTGAGCGTCCGGCCGTCCGGGGTGGTGAGGTCGGCCTGGGCCGGCCGGTACTCGGTGACCCGCGCGAGCTGCGGGGTGGCCCTGAGGAGCTTGACCGCCTGGGGGGTGATGAGCTGCTGATTGTCCGGCTGGACGATGAAGTCCGTGCCGACGGTCTTGTCGAGCTGGTCGGTGGCGGAGGCGACCATGGAGGAGCCGACCACCGACAGGCAGGCGACCAGGGCCAGGCCGATCATCAGGGCCGCGCCGGTGGCACCGGTGCGGCGCGGGTTGCGCAGCGCGTTGCGCTCGGCCATGCGGCCCACCGGGCCGAAGACGCGCAGGACGATCGCGCCGAGGATCCGGACCAGGCCGGCGGCGAGCAGCGGGCCGATGACGACGAAGCCGATCAGGGTGGCCACCACGCCGAGGCCCAGCCAGCCGGAGCCGGCCTTGGCCTTGTCGGCGGTGGCGGCGACGTACAGGCTGTAGCCGCCGGCGCCGGTGAGGAGCAGGCCGATCACGGCGCGCAGCAGGCCGGCCTTGGCGTCGGCCGGGGTGCCGGCGTCGCGCAGGGCGGCCATCGGGGAGATCTTGCCGGCCCGCCGGGCGGGCAGGTAGGCGGCGAGGACGGTGACGACGACGCCGAGGATCAGGCCGACCGCGGGAGTCGTCCAGGCGATGGTCAGGTCGTCGGTGGACAGGTGCATGCCCATCTGGCCCATGAGCTTCATCAGGCCGACCGCGATGCCGACGCCCGCGCCGACGCCGAGCACGGAGCCGATCACCCCGAGCAGCAGGGCCTCGATCAGCACGGACCGGTTGACCTGCTTGCGGGAGGAGCCGATGGCGCGCATCAGGCCGATCTCGCGGGTGCGCTGGGCGACGAGCATCGAGAAGGTGTTGATGATGAGGAAGATGCCGACGAGGAGGGCGATCCCGGCGAAGCCGAGCATCGCGTACTTCATGACGTTCAGGAAGCTCTTGACGCTCTTCTGGTTGGCGTCGGCGACCTCCTTGGCGGTCTGCACCTTGTAGCCGTGGCCGAGGGCGGCCGTGACGTTCTTCTTCAGCTGGTCGTTCGTCACGCCCTGGGCGGCGGTGACGTTGACGTTCGTGTAGACGCCGGTCCGGCCGACCAGGGTCTGCTGGGCGGTCTTCGTGTCCAGGTAGAAGACGGCCGCGCCCGGGTTGGTGACCTTGAAGGCGGCGATGCCGGACACGCGCGCGTGGTGCGTGCCGACGACCGAGATCATGCCGATGTCGGAGCCGATCCTCAGGTGGTGCTTGTCGGCGGTGTCCTCGTCGACCATGACCTGGTCCGGGCCCTTGGGCGCCGCGCCCTTGGTGATCTGCATGGTGCGGGCGTCGTTGCCGTTCCAGCTGCCCACGATGGTCGGGGCGCCGCTGCTCGGCGACAGCTTGTCCTTGTTCGCGTCGATCACGGTGACCGACGTGGAGAACACGGTGCCCTCGGCCGACCGCACGCCCTGGGCGCCGCGGACCGTGCCGAGCACGGCGGCCGGCAGGACCGGGGGCCTGCCGGTGCGGGAGGTCGTCTGGCCGGTGTCGGAGGAACTCCTCGCGCTGACCGTCACGTCCGAGGCCGTGGCCTGGAACAGTTTGTCGAAGGTGGTGTTCATCGTGTCGGTGAAGACGAGGGTGCCGCACACGAACGCCACCGACAGCAGGACCGCGACCGCCGAGAGCGCCATCCGGCCCTTGTGCGCGAAGAAGTTGCGCATCGAGGTCTTCAGGACGGTCATGACGTACGTCCCCGGGCGTCGAAGTCCTTCATGCGGTCCAGGACCTGATCGGCCGTCGGCTGGTACATCTCGTCGACGATCCGGCCGTCGGCGAGGTACAGCACGCGGTCCGCGTAGGAGGCGGCCACGGGGTCGTGGGTGACCATCACGATGGTCTGGCCGAGTTCGTCCACGGAACGGCGCAGGAAGCCGAGCACCTCGGCACCCGCGCGCGAGTCGAGGTTTCCGGTCGGCTCGTCCCCGAAGATGATCTCCGGGCGGGCGGCGAGCGCGCGGGCCACGGCGACGCGCTGCTGCTGTCCGCCGGAGAGCTGGGTCGGCCGGTGCCTGAGCCGCCCGGCGAGGCCGACGGTCTCCACCACGCGGTCCAGCCAGGCCCGGTCCGGCTTGCGGCCGGCTATGTCCATGGGCAGCGTGATGTTCTCCAGCGCGTTCAGGGTCGGCAGCAGGTTGAACGCCTGGAAGATGAAGCCGATCCGGTCGCGCCGCAGCTGGGTGAGCTTCTTGTCCTTCAGGCCGGTGATCTCGGTCTCGTCCAGGTAGATCTGCCCGGACGAGACGGTGTCGAGGCCGGCGAGGCAGTGCATCAGGGTGGACTTGCCGGACCCGGAGGGGCCCATGATCGCGGTGAACTGGCCCCGGGCGATGTCCACGTCGACGTGGTCGAGGGCGACGACACGGGTCTCGCCGGACCCGTACGCCTTCACGACCTGCCGCGCCCGCGCGGCAACGGCCGTAGTCCCTCCAGTACCCCCGTGCCTGGGAATGGTCACAGCCGATGTCACGGTATGTCTCCTATGTCGGTTGACAGGTCGGTGCAGGGTGCGCCGCGGTGCGGTGCGTCGTCCTGGGTACGTCGATGAGTCTCGCGGCCGGCGGGGCGCCGCGCGCTGGTGCGAAGCCCCGTCTTTCCCTGGGGTAAACCCCACCCCCGCCGGTTCGGCCGGCCGCCCCCCCCCCCAGCGGCGTAAAGCCAGGTTAAGGAACGCTCCCGGCCCGTCTCCTCCTCCGCCCGGACGAACCCTCCCCGAGCCCTGGTACGGAGACACCCCTAGGGGTCCTCCGTCCTGGGGCGGAGACCGTCTCGGGGTCGTCTCCACCCTTCGACGCCCCGAGCCTCCACCCTCCCGTCGCGTCAGGGTCAAGTCCACGGGCTCGCGGCGGCCTCGCGGCGGCCTCGCGGAACGCAGATGGCTGCAAGGGGCACGGGGTAGGTTCCCCGGGGATCCGGGGATTCCGGCAGCCCGGGACGCGTGGGGAGGGATCAGCGGTGGGGAGCACACGGCCCGCGGTACGCGGCGGCACCGGCGAGCGGCACGGCACCCGGCGGCGGGGGGCGGTCGTCGCCGCGCTGATGCTGTCGATGGCGCTGGCGGCGCTCGACTCCACCATCGTCTCCACGGCCGTACCGCAGATCGTCGGCGACCTCGGCGGGTTCTCCGTCTTCTCCTGGCTGTTCTCCGGCTATCTGCTCGCCGTGACCGTCTCGCTGCCCGTCTACGGCAAGCTGTCCGACACCTTCGGCCGCAAGCCGGTACTGGTGGTGGGCTCGGCCGTGTTCCTGCTGGGCTCGCTGCTGTGCGCGGCCGCGTGGAACATGGCGGCGCTGATCGCGTTCCGGGTCGTGCAGGGCCTGGGCGGCGGGGCGTTGCAGGGCACCGTGCAGACCCTGGCCGCCGATCTGTATCCGCTCGCGGAACGCCCGAAGATCCAGTCGAAGCTGTCCACGGTGTGGGCGGTGTCGGCGGTCGCCGGGCCGGGGCTCGGCGGACTGCTCGCCGCGTACGCCGACTGGCGCTGGATCTTCCTGGTCAATCTGCCGATCGGCGCGGCCGCGCTGTGGCTGGTCGTCCGCCATCTGCACGAGCCCGCGCGGGAGTTGCCGCAGAGCGCCGAAGAGGGCACGGGACAGCGGGCACGCGCGCGCGTGGACTGGGCCGGGGCGCTCGCGGTGTTCGCGGCCGGCGGGGTGCTGCTGACGGCGCTGGTGCAGGGCGGGGTCGCCTGGCCGTGGCTCTCGGCGCCCTCGCTCGCGCTGTTCGCGGCGGGCCTCGCGCTGACCGCCGTCGTGGTGTGGGTGGAGCGGCGGGCGGCGCAGCCGATCATCCCGGGGTGGGTGTGGCGGCGCCGGACGATCGCGGCGGTCAACCTGGCGCTCGGCGCGCTGGGGCTGCTGATGGTGGCGCCGAGCGTGTTCCTGCCGACGTACGCGCAGTCGGTGCTCGGACTCGCGCCCGTGGCCGCCGGGTTCGTGCTGTCGGTGTGGACGCTGAGCTGGCCGGTGTCGGCGGCGCTCAGCCAGCACGTCTACCGGCGCATCGGCTTCCGCGACACCGCCCTGCTCGGCATCGGCCTGGCGACGCTGATCCTGTTCGCGTTCCCGTTCCTGCCCTACCCGGGGTCGTGGTGGCAGCCGACGCTGCTGATGCTGCTGCTGGGCGGCGCGCTGGGGCTGTTCCAGCTGCCGCTGATCGTCGGGGTGCAGTCGACGGTGGGCTGGTCGGAGCGGGGCACCACGACCGCGTCCGTGCTGTTCTGCCGGCAGACCGGACAGACCCTCGGCGCCTCGCTGTTCGGTGCCGTCGCCAACGGGGTGCTGGCCGCGCGGCTGGGCGGCGCGGGCGATCTGGACTCCGTCACGCGCGCGTTGAACGCCGGTACGGCCCCGGGCACGACCCGGCGGGCGATCGCGGACGCGGTGCACGCGGTGTACCTCGGCGCGGCCTGCGCGGCGGCCCTGGCCTTCCTGGTCCTGCTGTTCCTCGCACCGCGGCGGTTCCCGGTCCGCACCGAGTGAGCGCCGTCGCCCGGCACGGCTTGGTCAACGCGGGTGACACCCCACGCCGGAAACGTTTTTGCGAAGTAAGCGCATACCGACCGGCCAGTTCGGCGAAAACGCCGCGCGGCCCGGGTACCCGCGAGTAGCGTGCGGGGCTCCGCCCACCCCCCACCTCCCTGCGGTCCGCCGCCACGGACCCGAGCCACGCAAGGAGCCCCGGGATGTCCCACGACCCGTCGCACACCCCACACGCGTCGTACGCGCCGCCCCACGCGCCGTACGACCCGCAGCCCCCGGCCCCGCTCACCTACCCCTGGCAGCCCCCGTCCCCCGAACCGGCGCGCGTCCCCCACCGCCCGCCCCGCGCGCCCGTCGGTCACCACCGCGACCTGCGCGTCCTGCGCGGCGCCTACCGGTGGCAGCGGCGCACCGCCACGCTCACCGCGCTCGGCTACTTCACGCTGTTCCTGGTGCTGTCCGCGGGCGCACCCGGCGTCATGACCCGCCCGGTCGCCGACGGCATCCCGGCCGGCCTGCTGCTCGCCCTGCTCCAACTGCCCGTCACCTGGCTCGCGATCGCCCTGTACGAGTACACCGCGCGCGTGCACGTCGATCCGCTCGCGGACCGCATCCGCGCGGAGGCCGCGCTGGACGCCCGGCGCGGAGCACTCCGATGAGCGCGGCCGCCGTCTCCCCCGCGGTGTGGGGCCTCACCGCTTTCAGCGGCCGGACCCAGACCATGTCCCTGGTCGCCTTCTCGACCGTCGCCACGGTGACCCTGCTGCTGTGCGTGATGACCGGCCCCGACCACGACGACCTCGACGAGTTCTACACCGGCTACGGCTCCCTGTCCCCGCTGCGCAACGGCCTCGCCATCGCCGGCGACTACATCTCCGCGGCCACCGTCCTCGGCACCGGCGGCGTGATCGCCCTGTGCGGCTACGACGGGCTCGTGCTCGCCCTCAGCACGGCGCTGTCGCTGATGCTGCTGATGTTCCTGCTGGCCGAACCGCTGCGCAACGCGGGCCGGTTCACCATGGGCGACGCGCTCGCGCGCCGGCTGCCCGGCCGCTGCGTGCGCGTCACGGCCTGCGCGGTGACCATCGCCGCGCTGCTGCCGCTCATGCTGGTGCAGCTCGCCGGAGCGGGCCAGCTGATGGCGTTCATCCTGGGCTTCTCGGACGCGTCGCTGAAGACCGCGTGCGTCGTGGCGTTGGGCACCCTGATGATCGCGTACGCGGCGATCGGCGGCATGAAGGGCACCGCCCTGATCCAGATCCTGAAGATCGTGACGCTGGTCGGTTCGGGCGCCGTGGTCGCCGTACTGATCCTGCGCCGCTTCGACTGGGACCCGGGCGCCCTGTTCTCCGCCGCCGCCCGGCGCAGCGGTGCCGGGCCCGCCTTCCTGCACTCCGGGCTGGAGTTCGGCACGTCGGGCCGCTCCCGGCTGGACATGATCGCCTCCGAGCTGACCGTCGTGCTCGGCGGCGCATGCCTGCCCCACATCACCATGCGCATGTACACCGCCTCCAGCGCCCGCCAGGTGCGCCGCTCGATGTCCTGGGCGGTGTCGATCGTCGCCCTGTTCGTGCTGGTCATCACGGTGGTCGGCGTCGGCGCCACCGCGCTGCTCGGCCGCGGCGTGATCGCCGGGGCCGATCCGCAGGGCAACACGGCGTATCTGCTGGGCTCCCGGGCGGCGTTCGGGGCGGACGTGTCGGTGCCGGAGACCTTCCTGTTCACCCTGGTCACCACCGCGATCTTCCTGACCCTGCTGGCCTCGGTGGCCGGGATGATCCTCGCCTGCGCCAACTCCCTCGCCCACGACGTCTTCGCCGCGCGCGTGCGGGAGATGCCGCCCCGGCGCGAGATGGCCCTCGCGCGCGTGTCCGCGCTCGCGATCGGTGTGCCGACGATCCTGCTCGCCACCCTGGTGCAGCACCACAGCCTGCAGCCCCTGGTGACGCTCTCCTTCTGCCTGGGCGCCTCGGCCCTCGCGCCCGCCCTGGTCTACGGCCTCTTCTGGCGGCGCTACACCCGCGGCGGGCTGCTGGCCACGCTGATCGGGGGCACGCTCAGCGTGCTGCTGCTCATGCCGGGCACCAAACTGGTCTCCGGCTCGCCCCTCGCGGCTTTCCCGCACGCCTCCTTCACCTATTTCCCGTTCACCACGACCGGCATCGTCTCCATCCCGGCCGGCTTCCTGTTCGGCTGGCTCGGCACGCTGGCCTCCGGGCGCGACAAGGCGGAGCAGCAGCGGCGCCAGTACGAGGCGGTGGAGGGATGGATCCTCGCGGGGGCCGTACGCAGGGGAAATTGATGGAGAGTCAAGTTTCTTCGCCGCCGAGACATGTGGACGTTCGGTGATGACCAGTTAAACAGCAACAGGTGCAAGCTTGTTGACACGTTGTGACTGATACGATCATGCCACTTTTCGGTAGGCTGACGGCGCGTCGTGATGACGTGCACGGGGGAAGTCTGCAAGGCCCCGTCGCTAAGGAGTGGATGTTGGTCCGCCTGCAGGACTGAGGCCTGTTCCCCCGCGCGACGCGACTTGAAGAGAGTCTCATGACGTCATTGACCCAAGATCCACTCCTGTGGATCTTGATTGTTGTGCTCGCCGCTGCGGTGATCGCAGTACTGCGGGCCAGGAGAACCAACCAGGCTCTCCGAAGAAAGAAGAACGACCTCGAAGCCGGCCTCACCGCCGCCCGCGGCGAGGCCGGGCAACTGCACGCGCACATCGCGACGTTGAGCGCGCAGCACGACCACGACCTGGCCGACGTCCGCGCGGACGCCGAGGCGGCGACGAAGGCCGTGCTCAAGTCCGCGATGGGCACCCTGCAGTCCCTCGCGGAGGAGCAACAGCTCCTCCTGGACGGACTGTTGAAGAAGTACGGCGACGACACCGGCGTGCTCGCCGACCTGATGTCCGTCGACCACACCGGCAGTCAGTTCGGCCGCCGCGCCAAGGGCATCTCGGTGCTGTGCGGCGGCTGGCTGGGCCGCCGCGACAGCGCCGCCAGCGTCTACGACGTCGCCCGCAGCGCCCAGGGCCGTATCAAGGACTTCAGCCGCGTCGGCGTCCATTCCCAGGTCGGCATCTCCATCGCGAACAAGGCCGTGGAGCCGGTGGCCGTCGTCCTCGCCGAGCTGCTGGACAACGCGACCAACTACAGCGCCCCCGGCACACCGGTCGAGGTCAACATCCAGGCCGTGCCCACCGGCGTGTGCTTCATCGTCGACGACGCGGGTCTCGGCATGGACCAGGAGACCAAGGACCGCGCCGCCGCCCTGCTCTCCCCCGACCGCCCGGTGGACATCACCGCGCTCGGCGACCCGCCCCGGTTCGGCTTCGCCGTCTGCGGCATGCTCGCCGCCCGCTACGGCTTCGCCGTGTCCGTCGGCTCGGTCTCGCCCTACGGCGGTGTGCGCGCAGTGATTCGTGTCCCGGAGGATCTCCTGACCGCCGACGTCCCGCAGCCCGAGCCCGTCCAGGAGCCCGGCGTCGAGGAGGCCCCCGCCCCGCAGCGGCTGGCCCCGGTCCCGGTCGTGGGCCCCTCGCACGTGGTGGGGACCACGCAGGGCGGTCTGCCCAAGCGCCGGCGGCGCAAGGGCCCCGTCCCGGTGGCGGCCGTGCCCGACGCCGCGCCCCTCGCACAGGAAGGCACGTCCGTACCCGCCAGCGAGGTGACGGCGTCGCGGATCGGAGCGTTCGCCCGCGGAACGCAGCTCGGGCGGGACAACACCACGGAAGGACCTCAGAACCAGTGAACACCGACCTGTCGTGGGTGCTGAACGACGTGCTCGAGGTGCGCGGGGCCCGCCACGCCATCCTCGTCTCGGGGGACGGCCTGCTGCTGCAGCGCTCCGACGACATCAGCCGGGACGACGCGGAGACCAACGCGGCCGCGATGAGCTCGATGCAGTCGCTCAGCCGTGCCGTCGCGGGGTTCGTCGGGGCGGGTCACGGGATCTGGAAGCAGACGCTGCTGGAGTACGACGGCGGCTGGATCTTCCTCAGCGCCGCCGGCCAGGGCTCCTACCTGGCGGTCTCGGCCGCGCTGGACGTCGACATGGAGGCGGTGTCGTTCCGGATGCAGAAGACGGTGAACGCCCTCAGCAAGGCGATGAGCGTGGCGCCCCGCTCGGAGAGCGGTGCCCGCTCATGAGGACGCCCGGCGAGGAAGCGGTCACCAGCGACTTCGTCCGCTCCTATGTCATCACCGGCGGCCGGAGCCTGCCCACCTCCGAGGACCTCGCCCTGCACAGCCTCGTCACCCTGGCTCCCGAGCGGACCCTTCCGCTGGGGGCCGGCCCCGAGGTCAGGGCGATCTGGGAGCTGGTCTCGGGGGGATACCTGTCCGTCGCCGAGGTGGCCGGCCACCTCGAACTGCCCGTCGGCGTCGTCCGGCTGCTGCTGACCGATTTATCGGCCCAGGGGCACCTGCTGCTGCGCGCCGCCCCGCCCCGACACCAGAACGTAGACAGAGCGACCCTCGAAAAGGTTCTGAATGGACTCCAATCCCTCATCGGCTGAGACGGCGGACGGGAGCGCAGGCGGCTCCATCTACGTCTCCAGCGAGGTGACCAGTGCGGCGAAGATCCTGGTGGTCGGGCACTTCGCCGTGGGCAAGACGACCTTGATCGGCTCGCTGTCGGAGATCACCCCGCTGCGCACCGAGGAGAAGATGACACAGGCGTCGCTCCACGTGGACGACCTGCACGGCGTGACGGGCAAGACCACGACCACCGTGGCCCTGGACTTCGGCCGACTGACGCTGAGCGACGAACTCGTGCTGTACCTGTTCGGCACCCCGGGCCAGCAGCGGTTCATGCAGCTGTGGGAGGACATGGCCCGCGGCGCGCTCGGCGCCCTGCTGCTGGTCGACCCCGGCCGGCTGGAGGAGACGTTCCCCGTCATCGACCTCATCGAGAGCTACGGGCTGGAATACGCCATCGCGGTCAACACCTTCGAGGCCGACCGGGTCTACGCGGAGGAGGAGGTCCGCGAGGCGCTCGACCTGCTCCCGGACACCCCGGTCGTCTACTGCGACGCCCGCGACCGCCAGTCCTCCGGCCACGCGCTGATCGCGCTGGTCCGTCATCTGCTCGACCGCGCGGCCTGACCAGCCCGCCGGCCCACCCCCGGCCCTCGCGCCGGGACCTGGAGGAAGAAGTTTCATGGACAGCCCGATCGCATCCGCCGCCGTCGGTGGCAGATGCCCCATGCACGACGCCACGTTCGCCGCCGACCCGCACGAGGTCTACGACCGACTGCGCGCGATGGGCCCGGCCGGCCCCGTCGAACTCGCGCCCGGTGTCGACGCCACCCTGGTCGTCGGGTACGAGACGGCGCTGCGCGTCCTGCAGAACCCCACGCTCTTCGCCCGCGACGCCCGCCGCTGGAAGGCCCTCAACGAGGGGCGCATCGGCATGGACAACCCGGTCCTACCGATGATGGCGTACCGGCCCAACTGCCTGTTCACGGACGGCGCGGTGCACCTGCGGCTGCGCAAGGCCGTCACCGACAGCCTGGCGCGGCTCAACATCAGCCGGATCCGCCGCGACGTCGAGCCGATCGCCGACTACCTGATCGACCAGTTCAGCGAGCGCGGCCGGGCCGACCTGCTCAACGACTACGCCAAGCTGCTGCCGCTGCTGCTGTTCAACAAGCTCTTCGGCTGCCCGGCGGACATCGGTGACACCCTCACCAGCGCCATGTCGGCGATCTTCGACGGCAAGGACGCGGTGCGCGCCAACGAGGAACTCACCGCCTGCCTCATGGCGTTGATCGCCCTCAAGCGCCGCCAGCCCGGCGACGACGTCACCTCCTGGCTCATCCAGCATCCGGCGGGCCTGACCGACGAGGAGCTCAAGGACCAGTTGGTCATGCTGATGGGCGCGGGCGTCGAACCCGAGCGCAACCTCATCGGCAACGCCCTGCTCCTGCTGCTCGCGCCCGACGAGGACCAGGGCGCCGGCATGCTGGTGGAGGAGGCGATCGACCATGTGCTGTGGCACCAGACGCCGATCGCCAACTACGCCACCCACTACCCGCTCCAGGACGTCGACCTCGGGGGCGTGGTGGCCGGGGCGGGCACCCCGGTCGTCATCAGCTTCGCCGCCGCCAACAGCGACCCCGCGCTGACCGAGGCCCGGCGCGCCCACGGCAAGGGCGCCCACCTGGCCTGGGGCGCGGGCCCGCACGCCTGCCCGGCCAAGGACCCGGCGCAGGTCATCGCGGTCACGGCGGTCGAGCGGCTGCTCAACGCGCTGCCCGACCTGACCCTGGTCGTCCCCGAGAAGGACCTCCAGTGGCGGCCGGGCCCCTTCCACCGGGCGATGGTCGCCATGCCGGTGGCGTTCAGCCCCGCGCCGGCCACCCGGATGGCGGCGCACCTCCAGAGCCGGTCCGCGCACGTCCCGGCGGAGCAGCCGCACCCGGTCGCGCCGGCCGCCGCGTCCACGCGTCAGGAACCGGCCAGGAAGAAGGGTTTCTGGAGCTCGTTCCTGGACATTTTCCGTGTCTGACACGGAACCGGATGCCGTACTTGTGGCGGAAAAGTGACGACGGTGAAATCCAGCCACGGCATGTGACAGGAGCAACACGCAGAGGCGCATGATGCGGGGGAGGGGAAGGGTAGGTTCCGGCGGTATCGGTAGCGTCCATGCCACAAAGGAGCTTCGCGTGACCGCCGTTGGCGACATACGCGGTACCACGACCGACCGCCGGGCCGTCATCTCCCTTCTCCGTCGCCTGCGTTCTGCCGAGGGGCAGTCCAACCCCCTCCCTGTCTGGGCCGATTTACGCGCTCTTGGCGATGTGGTGCCCGCCCCCTGGGGCGGCTTCTTCGTCACCGGATTCGACGCCTGCAACCAGGTCCTGCGCGGCAGGAACTGGCTGACCCCGGACTTCGCCTGGCAGCAGCGCCAGTCCGACGCCGAGCGTTGGCATGCGCCTGCCACCCAGGAGATGACCCGGACCCTCTCCCGGCTCAACGCGCCCGCTCACACGAGTCAACGCCGCGCCCTGGGCAACCTCTTCGACCGGCGCACCCTGGAGGTCATGGAGCCCCAGGTCACCGCCCACGTCACCCGGCTCCTGGACCGCCTCGACGACGAACTGCGCACCCGGGGCGAGGCCGACTTCGCCGCCGTCGTCGGCGAACAGCTCCCCATCCACACCGTCGGCCGGTGGCTCGCCATCCCGGAGGAGCACTATCCGCGCATCCTGAGCTTCACCCACCGCCAGGTGCACGCCCAGGAACTGCTGCCGACCAAGAGCGAACTCGCCGTGTCCGCCGATGCCACCCTGGAGATGCGGGCCTTCTTCACCCGCCTGATCAGCGAGCGGCGCGCCCGCCCCGGGGACGACGTCCTGTCCGGCTGGATCCGCTACTGGGACGCCGTGCACGCGGGCGACCGCGCGGCCGCCGACCAGATCCTCTACGACCTGACGATGTTCATCACCATCGCCTCCCTGGAGACCACGGCGACCCTGCTGACCAACGCCGTCTGGCTGCTGACCGGCGAGCCCGCCCGGGCCGAGCGGCTGCGCCGCCGGCCCGAGGACCTCGACGACGCCATCGACGAGGTCCTGCGCTACGACCCGCCGATCCATCTCAACTCCCGTGTCGCCGCCGACGACACCGTCCTCGCCGGGGTGCCGGTCGCCAGGGACACCACCGTCCACGTCCTGTACGGCGCCGCGAACCACGACCCCCGCCGCAACCCCGAGCCCCACGTCTTCGACATCCGGCGCCGCGGCAGCCACCTCACCTTCGGCGGCGGCGCGCACTACTGCCTCGGCGCGGCCCTCGCGCGGCTGGAGGCCCGGGTCCTGCTCGCCGAACTGCTGCGCCGTTTCCCCGCGTTACGGCCCGCCCAGCCACCCGACTACGCCCCTCGTATGGTCTTCAGACGCGCCGCCTCCCTGAAAGTGACGACATGACGACCGCCCCGCCCCTCACCGCGCTCCCGGCCGGCCGGATACTCAAGACCCTGCGCGCCGACCGGCAGGGTCCCGTGCTGACCATAGAGCTGAACGTCCCCGAACAGGGCAACGCCGTCACCGACGCGATGCTGGACGATCTGCTGACCGTCCTCGGCGACGCCGACCCCGCCGACCCCGCCGTCCGGGTAGTGGTGCTCCGCGCGGCCGGCCCCGACTTCTGTCTCGGCGGCGACCGGAGCGAGTTCGCCGAGCACCTCGCCGCCGACCCCACGGCGAGCGGTATCCGGCTCTCCGGCGCCAAGGCGCGCCGCGTCTGCGACGCGCTCACCGCCAACCCCGCCGTCACCATCGCACGCGTGCAGGGCAAGGCCATCGGCGCCGGCCTCGCCCTGGCCCTCGCCTGCGACCTGCGGGTCGGCGCCGACGACGCGACCTTCCGCCTCCCCGAGCTCGCCCTCGGCCTGCCCACCGCCTGGGGCGGCCTGCTCCCGCGCCTGATCAGCGAGGTCGGCGCCGCCCGCGTGCGCGAACTCATCCTCACCGGACGCGTCTTCGACGCCACGGAGGCGGCGGCCCTGTCCGTCCTCCAGAAGACCGTCCCCGCCCACGAACTCGACGCGGCCGTCAGCGCCTGGGCCGGGCCCATCGTCCGCCGTCCCCCGACCGCCCTGAGGGTCACCAAGACCCTCCTCAACTCCCTGAGCGCCGCGACCCGCCTCGCCGACGCCTCCGCCTTCGACGCCGAGCTCATGGCGGCGGTGGTGGCGGAACAGTTCCGGTCCCGATCCCACGAGACCGGCTGACCGCAACGAGGGGGTGTCGTTTGGATCATCCCGGCGTCGCGGGGTCGTCTGGCGCGCACTCCCCCAGAGGGGCACCCCCAGCCGCGTGGTCGTCGATCGCCGACTCCCCCACGCTCGGCTTCGCTCGCGCGGGAGGGGCCCGACTACCCCGCCCGGGTCGGCCGGTCCGCACTGTCCCTCACGGCCGGCCTGATCCAAACGACACCCCCTAGTCCACCGCTCGCCCCGTCAGCATCATCAGGCGATTGCGCACGGTGTCCATCTGCGCGTGCACGACGTCCCAGGTCTCGCCGTGCTCGCGCAGCACCTGCTCGGTCTCGCCGGCGATGCGTTCCTCGCGCACGCGTGCGTGCGCGAGGATCTCGGCGGCACGCACGCGTGCCTCCTCCTGGTCGCGGGCCGCCGCCTCCTCGGCCTCCCGCAGGGCCCGCTCGGCCGCGGCCAGTTCGGCCTCGGCCCGGGTCATCCGCTCGGTGTACCGCGCATCCAGCGCGGCGGCCCGCTCGGCCTCCACGCGCTCCACCTCGGCCCAGCGCTCGGTGTGCTCCCGGGACTGCTCGCCGAGCATGCCGGTGGCGCGCTGCCGTACCTCGCGCACCGCCGCGAGCGCCTCCGTACGCCCCGCCTTCACCGCCCGTCGGCTGCCGATGCGGTAGTCGTCGGCCTCGGCGCGTGCGGCGAGCAGGAGCCGTTGGGCGTAATCGTCGGCTTCCGCGCGGAGCGCGTCCGCGGCGTCCCGCGCCTCCTGGAGGGCACGCGCCGCGTCCGCCTCGGCCTGCGCGACCCGCTTCTCCGCCTCACGCCGCGCGCGTTTCCTGAGGTCCGCCGCCTCCTCCTGCACGACCTGGAACAGGCGCCGCGCGGAGTCCCCGAGCGTCTCGTACGTCTGCGGCGCGAGCTGCGCGACGACCTCGCGCGCCCGGGCGGCCTCCTCCCCCATCTCCCGGGCGAGCACGGTCAGCCGCGCGGCGCGCTCCCACGCGGCGTCCCGGTCGTCGAACAGCGCCCGCACGAAGGCGTCCACCTGATCGGGGCGGTAGCCGCGCCCCCGGACGGTCACGAAGCCGTGCGGCGGCATCGATGCACTGGTCACCGTGGGAACCCCTCTCCACCAGACATCCACGACATACCCGTCAGGTTGATTTCGCGCACATCTTGATGGATCGGGCGTAAGTGTTCATAACCCGACACTCCGCAGCCACGTCACGCTCGAATACCCGCACGCCGCGATCGGCGTCGTACGGGCGGCCGTTCGCGGCACCAGGTCGGCACGGCGGACGAGCACGCCGCGAACCCGTTCGGCCGACGGGCGCCCGGGTGGAACACGGACCGGCCGCACAACGCGGGATGCCCTCCACGCACGCGTGAAGGGCATCCCGAATTCACCACCGGACGGCGTTCGCTACAGCAGGCCGTCCCACATCTGCTCCAGCAGCACCGACCACCAGCTCTCCGGCGAACCGAGCGCCGCCGGGTCCAGCGCGGCCAGCTGCGCCTGGAAGTCGACGGTCCAGCGGCCCGCCTGCTCCTGGTTGAGGCCGTACCGCAGCCGCCACATCCGGCCCAGCAGTGCCAGACAGCGCGCGAACTCCGGCAGCCCGGTGTTCACGAACTGCGGCGGCACCGGAGCACCGCCCGGCCCCGCCTCCACGGGGACGGCGACGATGTTCGCCGTCCCGTACTGCACACAGATCGCCCGGCCGAAGTCGGTGCCCATCACGAGGTACGAGCCCGCGTCCGCCGCCGGCTGCACCCCCCGCTCGGCCGCCAGCTCCGCCAGCGTCGGCACCGGCCGGCCCGGCTGGGCCTGCGCCCAGAAGAACGGCCCCATGTCCACCGGCAGCCCGGCCACCACCAGCGTGTGCGCCACGACCGGCGGCACGCCCTGCCGCGACACCGCCTGCTGCTCGAACCGGAACACCGCCGGCCCGAACGCCGCCGCCAGCTCCTGCCCGATCCCCTCCGGCGGGAGGGGCGGCACGGCCTGCACCGGCGGCAGCGGCGCCCGCACCGGCGCGGGCCGCGCGGGCCCGTCCGCCACCTGGTGCAACTCGCCCTGGTGCGCCAGCAACTGCTGCATCCCCTGCTGCCGACTCGCGTGGTCCGTGCCGTACGGCGCGATGCTCGCGATCCGCGCCTGCGGCCACTGCTCCCGGATCATCCGCGCGCAGTAGGCACCCGGCAGCTCGCACGACTCCAGCTCCGTGTGCAGCTCCAGCACCTGGTCCGACGGCACGTTCATCGCCCGCAGCTCATGGAAGATCTGCCACTCCGGATGCGGCGTGCCCGGCGCCGAACGCCGGATCAGCTGCTGCTCCGAACCGTCCTGCGCGCGGTAGCGCAGCACGGCCTGGTAGCCGGGGCCGACCGTCGGCTGCCCCTGCGGCGGATACCCGTACGCCGGCGCCTGCCCCGGAACGGGCCCGCCCGGCGGCATCGGCTGCGGGGCGCCCGGCGGCATCCCGGGGGCGCCCGGACCGGGCGGGGCAGGCGGGGCGGGCGGCACAGGCGCGCCCGGTCCGCCCACCGGCGGGGCGGCGAGCATGGTCTCCGCCTGGTGCACGGCACCCCGGCCGCCACCGGGCGCACCGGGACCGGCGGGAGCGCCCGGAGGCTGCGGCGCGCCGGGTACGCCAGGAGCCCCGGGGGCTCCCGGAGGCTGGGGCGCGCCGGGCGCGGGGGGCATGCCCGGGACACCCGGGACGCCCGGAGGCTGCGGTGCGCCGCCCAGCTGGCTGGGGCCGGCCAGCATCGTGGCCGCCTGGTGCACGTTGCCTCCGGGCGGGGCAGGCGGGTTGGGGGCGCCCGGCGCGTTCGGCGTGCCCGGAGCGCCCGGGCCCTGGAGCCCCTCCGGCCCGAGCGCCGGCGCGAACTGCGTCGGTACATACGCGTTCGCGGACGCGCTCGGCGCGGGCGGCGGCGCACTCCCCGGCCGCACGCCCGGCGCGCCCGGGGCACCCGGCGGCGGAGGCGGCGCGCCCGCGCCACCGCGCGCCCTCCTCGGCGGCGGCGCGGCCTTGCTCGTCGCGGCGTCCGCGATGTCCCCGGCGTTCGGCGCGAGCGACCGCCCGGACGTGCCGGAGTCCGCCGACATCAGCGACGCGTCCGGAGCGCCGCCCGGCGCCTGCGGATAGCCGTACGAGGGGGCGCCCGGAGGCGGCGCAGGCGTGTGGGCGCCCGGGGGCGGGAACGGGGCCCCGAGCGCCGGAGCCTGGGCCGGTACGCCCGGCGGCGGCGTGCCGGGTGCGCCCGGCGGCGGCGTGCCGGGTGCGCCCGGCGCCTGCGGATAGCCGTACGGCGGCGTACCGGGCGTCGGGGGCGGGGGCGTGCTGGTCTGCGCGGCACCCGGCGCGGCCGGAGCCCCGGGCACCCCGGGTGCACCAGGCACTCCCGGCGCTCCAGCGGGAGCGGGCGGACCGCCCTGCGTGCCCGGCAGCCGGGAAGCGTCGAGCGCCGGGGCGACCGCCGTCGGCGGCAGCTGGCTGCCCCCCGACATCAGCGCCGTCTTCGCCTCCGGCGTGGACGCCGGAGGCCGGGGAACGTCGGGCTCGCTCAGCGGCGGCGCGAACACCGTCGCGGGCAGCGGCACGGAACGGTCGTCCTCACCCGGGTCCGCGTTGGTGTCCGTACCGGCCCACGGCGTCGCGCCCACCGGCACATCGGCAGCAGGCGCTCCCGCGGGAGGCACGGCCGCGGGAGGCGCGGCGGCCGGCACCCCGGCCCGCGTCTGCGCCGGCCCCGCACCACCGGCAGCCGAAGCCCCGGCAGCGGCACCGGACCCGGGCTCCGGACGCCGTTCACCGATGCCCATCTTGTCCGCCGCCTCCTGCAACCACTCCGGCGGAGTCAGCAGGAACGACGTCTGGTTCAGGTCGACACGGGCGGGCGCCGGTGCCGGTGCCGCGCCCTGCGGGCCGTCGGGACCGCCGTACTCCTCCTCGAAGCGGCGGATCACCTCACCCACCGGCAGCGCCGGCCACAGCGTCGCCTCCCCGCTGTCGCGGGCGATGACGAGCCGCTGCGCACCCCCGTCCGAACGCGGGCCCTCCGCCCGGTCCTCGCCCCACACCACGAACCCCAGCTCGAACTCCCGCACCCGCACCTCACGATGCTGGTACGCGGGCACGTCGCCGTTGATCCACTCCTCGGCGCGCTCCTGCGCCTGCGCGTAGGTCACCATCGCCTGAAGCTCACTCCCCCACCGGACCGGACGACGCCGAACCGGACGACACCGGGACGACATGGGCGAAACCACCGTCGACCATCAGATTCGCCACCGTCTCCAACTCCGGCGGACTACCCGCCAACCGGGACAGGAACGCGTCGAAGTCGTCGCCCGCCGGCAGCAGCAACCGCTCCACCCGCTCCGCCGGCGACCACGACGGATCCACGTCCCGCACATCGTCGTACGCGCAGAACCACACCGAACCCGGCCGCGCGCCCTTCACCTTCACCGCGAGCAGGCCGCCCTGGACGAACGCGACACCGAGGTAGTCCTTCGTCAGATGGTCGCGCAGACACTTGTTGACGTACACGAGGTCGTTGACCGCCGCCTCGTCCCGCACCGTGAAGAACGGCTGGTCCACCAGCAGACCCAACTCGGCGTCCAGCGCCGTGCCCACCGGCGCGCAACCGCCCGCCGCCTTCAGGAACGAGCGGTACGCGCCCGGCAGCCGGTAGCCGAGATCCTCCTCGACCCCCAGCACCTGCGCCTCCGACACCGCCGCACCCGACTTCGGCAGCCCGAAGTGCGCCGGCCGCGTCTCCTGCAACGGCCGCGTCCCGCGCTTGCCATGGTCCACCGGCGCCGTCGCGATCCCGCCGTGATGCCGCAGCAGCGCCTTCACCTCGACCGGAACCAGCTCCAACCGCCGCGTACCCGCGACGTGGTGCCACGTCCAGCCGTGCGGCGTCGCCACGTCCGGCACCGTGTCCCACAACTCGTGCCGGTCCGCGGCCAGCGCGGCGTTCGCCGACACGAAGTCCGTCAGCCGCAGTTCGTCGACCCCGAACCCGTCCGGCGGCTCGGCGATCTCCACCGCCACGCGCGCGTACGGAGCGAAATCCGGGTAACCGCGCTCGTCGACCCGTACTCCTCTCGGGTGACGCGCCGCCCGGACCGGATCCGGAAAGTGCACGACCTGCCCGGCGTAGGCCGCGTTCGGTGGCGCGGCTTGCTGCCCGAGCCGACCTGTCGTCATGGCGGTAGCCCCCTGCGGCGTTCTCTTAGGCCTCAATCGGCGGTGTCGATCGCGGATGGCGACAGCCTATGCGGTACACGCACCCCGGTCACCGGCCCACCGCAACCCACGGAAAGCACCCCTCCGCTTCCGTGACCGGCCGTCACCCCACCGTGACGACCTGCCCCGACCGTGGCGTGTCGCCCCGCCCCAGCTTCCGCACGAGCCACGGCATTTGGCACCCTGTGTCCTTCGGGGGGATGCCCGGGAGGGGAAGACGATCATGAATACCTTGCACCACGGAGGTACCGACGTGCGCTCCGGCGACCCCCGCATCGGCTGGAGCGGCCCCGACGCACCCCCCGTCCCCACCCTCCGCCACCGCCGCGACGGCATCCTGCCCACCGTCGCCGCCGCCCTCTCCGTCCACGGCGCCACCCTCACCGGCACCGCCGCCCGCGGCGACACACCCCCCGCCCTGCACCACCTCGTCCAGGACTTCCTCGACACCCTCACCAGCGCCCAACGCGACCGCTTCACCGGCCGCTGCGCCGAGACGATCCTCATCTCCCGGCACATCACCGCCGCCGACGCCACCCGCAGCAAACGCGCCGCCCGCAAACCCATGACCAACAGCGAGGCCCGCAAAGCCCTCAAACACGCCAAACTCACCGCCCGCCGCATACGCGAGGACGGCGACCCCCTCCACGGCAGTTTCGCCACCCCCTGCCGCGCCTGCACCGCCCTCAGCGCCCACTTCGGCGTCCGCATCGTCGACCCCACGGCAACCGACGGCTGACCCGCGGCAACCGACGGCCGAAGACCGCCGTCACCCCCCGTACCAACGCCGCACCACCGCCGGCACGACGAACGAAGGGCAGATGCACCCCGACCACGCCACCACCCCCAAGCTCCCCCGCCCCACCACCGAGCACGGGGCAACCGCACCACGCTTCGCCGTCCCCGTCGACGCCGCCCTGCGCTCCGCCGGCTGGCAACCGGGACGCTGGGACATAAAACAAGCCGAGTTCTGGGCCGACACCCTGCGCGAGCACACCTCACCCGCCGGCCACCGGCACACCGTCTTCCCCGCCGCCGTCGAGGCCTGGGCCGAATTCGGCGGACTCCGCATCACCCCCGGCGGACCCGGCCGCCAGATCGCACCCGCCACCCTCCACCTCGACCCGCTCCACGGCCGCCACCTCGCCCGCACCCTCGGCGACCTCGGCCTCGCCCTCGGCACCGAACTGTGCCCCCTCGGCCAGGAGACCGACACCACCGCGGCACTCGCGATCGACGCCGAAGGCCGCGTCTACACCCTCGACCACACCGGCGACTGGTACGTCGGCCCCGACATCGACCACGCCCTCGCCACCCTCATCACCGGCATCGAACCCGTACGCCTCACCGCCGGCTGACCACCGGCCCACCGCACGGACGCCACGGGGCTACACCGCCGGAATCACCGCCGACACCCGAAAGCCCCCCGCGTCCGTCGGCCCCGACACGAACACACCGCCCAGCGCCGCGACCCGCTCCCGCATCCCCACCAGACCGTTCCCACCCGACGGCAGCCCGGCCGCGGACGCGGAACCCGGCTCCGGCGGCGCCTCGTTCTCCACCTGCATCGCGATCTCCGACACCCGGTGCGCCAGCCGCACATGCGTCTTCGCACCCGCCGCGTGCTTGTGAACGTTCGTCAACGCCTCCTGCACCACCCGGTACGCCGTCTGCTCCACCTGCGCCGCATACGACCGCGCCTCCCCCATCACCGACAGCTCCACGACCATCCCTGCCGCCGCCGACTGACCGATCAACTCGTCCAGCTCCGACAGACACGGCCCTTCCCCGGACACCGCCTCGTCCACCGCCCGGGAAGCCGCCGCAGCAGCCGCCTCCCGCACCGCCGCCAACGGCACCCCCGCACCCCGCCGGCCCACCACGTCCTCACCGGCCCGCAGCACCCCGAGCATCTCCCGCAACTCGGTCAGCGCCTGCCGCCCCATGTCCCCCACCAGAGCGGCATTGCGCACCGCCTTCTCCGGATCCTTCCGCGCCACCGCCTGCAACGCCGCCGCATGCACCACCATCAGGCTCACCCGGTGCGCCACGACGTCGTGCATCTCCCGCGCGATCCGCGTCCGCTCCTCACCCCGCGCCCACTCGGCCCGCTCCTCCGCCCGCTCCGCGAGCAACTGGAGCTCCCGCTCCAGCGAGTCCGCCCGCTCCCGCAGGCTCTCCATCAACCGCCGCCGCGCACCCACGTACAGCCCGAACAGCAACGGCGGAGCCGTCAGCCCCAACGACGTCGTCACCGCCGCGAACGGCACGAACCAGTCACCCAGCGTCAGATCCCCGCGCGCCATGCTCTGCCGCACCCGCACGAACGTCACGATCATCGTGCCCAGCAACGACATCCCCGCCAGCGCGCCGATCACCCGCCGCGGCAGCTCGCACGACGCCAGCGTGTACAGGCCGACGATGCCCATCAGGAAGCCCATCTCGGCCGGCGTGATCGCGATGGCGACCAGCACGACGGCGATCGGCCACTTCCGCCGCACCAACAGCACGGACCCGGCGATCACCCCGAACAGAACCCCCAGGAACACCGGAATCCCCGCGTCCCGCGCGAACGGCACCCCCTCGGCACCGCACTCCAGAGCCGACACCAGCGCCAGACTCCCGTCGAGCACCGCACTGCGCCACCTGGCCCACCACCAGGGGCCGGTCGGGCCCCCGGTGTGCTCTTCCCCCGTCGTGGTCATGCATCCAGCCTACGGGCGACCGGTCCGCCATTTCCGGCGACTTTCGCCTACCGCAGCACACCACACTCCGTGACCGAGCGACCTCGAAACGATCGGATATCCCTCGAACTGGTGAACCACACTCGTTCACGTCCGGAACGGATCATTCCGCCAGGACGGTACGCGCATGACACATGCACACGGCAAATACGCCGACTTCGAGGCCTTACGGGAGCGGGCGGTGGCCCTGCGACGGGCGGGGCTCAGCCGACGACAGATCCGCGACCGCCTGCACGTCGACAACAACGACATCCTCAACCGCCTCCTGGAGGGCGAGCCCCCACCGGACTGGACCAAGCGCCCGAACGCGAAGGACGACCTGCGGGACAGGGCGAGGGAGCTACGACTCCAGGGCTGGACGTACGACCAGATCCAGGTCGAGCTGGGGTGCTCGAAGAGTTCGATCTCGCTGTGGGTGCGGGACCTGCCGAGGCCAGAGCGCAAGCGCAGCACCGACGAGGCAGCGGCCATCGCGCGCAGGGGCTGGGAGGAGAAGCTGCGCATCCGGGACGAGGAGCGGCAACAGACCAAGGAAACGGCCAGGCTGGCGGTCGGCGACCTCTCGGAACGCGAGCTGTTCCTGGCGGGCGTCGTCCTCTATTGGGCCGAGGGAGCCAAGGACAAGGCCTACAGCGACCAACGGCGTGAGAACTTGCAATTCATCAACAGCGACCCCAACGTGATCCGCTTCTACCTCGCCTGGCTCACGTCGCTAGGAGTAGAACGCGACCGTATGCGATTCCGTGTCAGCATTCACGAATCTGCGGACGTCGTGGCAGCCGAGGCCTTCTGGGCCGGCCTGGTCGGGGTGGACCGCTCAACGTTCCAGTCGAGCACCCTCAAGAAGCACAACCCCCGCACGAACCGGAGGAACACCGCGGACGCCTATCACGGCTGCTTGGTCATCTACGTACTCAAGAGCGCCGACTTGTACCGTCGCATGGAGGGCGCCTGGTACGGCATAGTAGGAGGCGCCGCTCGACAGCCTGACTAAATGTCCGGTTTGGTCGAGATGTTCCCCCGTGGTGTAATTGGCAGCACTGTGGCTTTTGGTGCCATCTGTCCGGGTTCGAGTCCTGGCGGGGGAGCCTTGTTCGGTTCGGGTCCTGACCGGTGTCACCACCGTCAGGGCCCGCTCTCATGTCCCCCAAGAAACGCCCCGGTATCCTGCGGCTGTATCCCCACCCATCCAGAGCCGAAGGGCAACCCCGTGAGCGCCATTCGCCCGGCCGCCGTCGTCGTTCTCGCAGCGGGTGAGGGCACCCGTATGAAGTCGGCCACACCGAAGGTCCTGCACCAGATCTGCGGCCGCTCCCTCGTGGGCCATGTGCTGGCCGCCGCCCGTGAGTTGGACCCGCAGCACCTCGTCGTGGTCGTCGGTCACGCCCGTGAGCAGGTCGCCGCGCACCTCGCCGAGATCGACCCCGGCACCAGGACCGCCGTGCAGGCGGAGCAGAACGGCACCGGGCACGCCGTGCGGATGGGTCTGGAGGAGCTGGGCGGCACCGTGGAGGGGACCGTCGTGGTCGTCTGCGGGGACACGCCCCTGCTCACCGGCGACACCCTGAAGCAGCTCGCCGCCACGCACGCCGCCGACGGCAACGCCGTGACCGTGCTGACGGCCGAGGTGCCGGACGCGACGGGGTACGGGCGGATCGTGCGCGACGAGGCGACCGGCGCGGTCACCGCGATCGTCGAGCACAAGGACGCGACCGAGGCCCAGCGGGCGGTCCGGGAGATCAACAGCGGGGTGTTCGCGTTCGACGGGCAGCTGCTGGCGGACGCGCTCAAGAAGGTGCGGACGGACAACAGCCAGGGCGAGGAGTACCTGACCGATGTGCTCGGGATCCTGCGGGAGGCCGGGCACCGGGTCGGGGCGTCGGTGGCGGGCGATCACCGCGAGATCGCCGGGATCAACAACCGGGTGCAGCTCGCCGAGGCGCGCCGGATCCTCAACGACCGGCTGCTGACGGCGGCGATGCTCGACGGGGTCACCGTCGTCGACCCGGCCACGACCTGGGTCGACGTGACCGTGACCTTCGAGCGGGACGCGGTCGTGCACCCGGGGACGCAGCTGACCGGTGCCACGCACCTGGCCGAGGGTGCGGAGGTCGGGCCGAACAGCCGGCTGAAGGACACCGAGGTGGGTGCGGGCGCGCGGGTGGACAACACCGTGTCCGACTCGGCCCATATCGGTCCGAACGCGACGGTGGGGCCGTACGCGTATCTGCGGCCGGGGACGAGGCTGGGCGCCAAGGGCAAGATCGGGACGTACGTCGAGACGAAGAACGCCTCGATCGGGGAGGGGACGAAGGTGCCCCATCTCTCCTACGTCGGTGACGCGACGATCGGTGAGTACACGAACATCGGCGCGGCGAGCGTGTTCGTGAACTACGACGGCCAGGACAAGCATCACACCACCGTCGGGTCGCATTGCCGGACGGGTTCGGACAACATGTTTGTGGCTCCTGTCACGGTCGGGGACGGCGCTTACACCGCCGCCGGGTCCGTGATCACGAAGGATGTGCCGCCCGGTTCGCTGGCCGTGGCCCGTGGTCAGCAGCGGAATATCGAGGGTTGGGTGGCCCGGAAGCGTCCGGGGAGCGCGGCGGCGAAGGCGGCCGAGGTGGCGTCCCGGCAGGGCGAGAGCGAGGACTGACCGGAAACGTGTGCGCCAAACACGGCGTACCGTGATAAGTGCACATCCGCACGCGTGCATCCGCACCCCTACCAGCTGGTTCGGCCTTTCATGCCCAGACGGGAGGCCGTACGAGCAGCCGGCTGGATGAGACAACCTCTGAGGAGACAGTGCTGTGACCGGGATCAAGACGACCGGCGAGAAGAAGATGATGTTCTTCTCCGGCCGCGCCCACCCCGAGCTTGCCGAGGAGATCGCCCACCAGCTGGGTATCGGGGTCGTCCCGACCAAGGCCTTCGACTTCGCGAACGGCGAGATCTACGTCCGGTACCAGGAGTCGGCGCGTGGTGCGGACTGCTTCGTGATCCAGAGCCACACGGCTCCGATCAACCAGTGGATCATGGAGCAGTTGATCATGCTGGACGCGCTGAAGCGTGCGTCGGCCCGTTCCATCACGGTGATCGTGCCTTTCTATGGTTACGCGCGGCAGGACAAGAAGCACCGGGGTCGTGAACCGATTTCGGCGCGTCTGATCGCCGACCTGATGAAGACGGCGGGTGCGGACCGGATCCTGACGGTGGATCTGCACACGGACCAGATTCAGGGCTTCTTCGACGGCCCGGTCGACCATCTGTTCGCGCTGCCGCTGCTCGCCGACTACGTGGGCGACAAGGTGGACCGGGACAAGCTGACGGTCGTGTCGCCGGACGCGGGTCGGGTGCGGGTCGCGGACCGCTGGTGCGACCGGCTGGGTGCGCCGCTGGCGATCGTGCACAAGCGGCGTGACAAGGACGTGGCGAACCAGGTGACCGTCCACGAGGTCGTGGGTGAGGTCAAGGGCCGTGTGTGTGTCCTGGTGGACGACATGATCGACACGGGTGGCACGATCTGTGCGGCCGCCGACGCGCTGTTCGCGCACGGCGCCGAGGACGTCATCGTCACGGCGACGCACGGTGTGCTCTCCGGTCCGGCCGCGGACCGGCTGAAGAACTCGCGGGTGAGTGAGTTCGTGTTCACGAACACGCTGCCGACTCCGGGTGAGCTGGCGGCGGACCTGGACAAGATCAGGGTGCTGTCGATCGCTCCGACGATCGCGAGCGCGGTGCGTGAGGTCTTCGAGGACGGTTCGGTGACGAGCCTGTTCGACGAGCAGTGAGTCGCTGAAGATCCTTTTGGGTACGGCCTGCCCGCCGAGTAGACTGCTGAGGTTGCTCGGCGAGGGAGGCCGTACGCGTATGTACGGCGCTCCGTTATCGACGCGCTCTTCGTAGCAGGCCGTTCGTGGCCGGGTGACCCCGTCCGTTCCTACCTCTACGAGGAGTGATCAGCATGTCCGAGGTGAAGCTCGCCGCCGAGACCCGTACCGAGTTCGGCAAGGGTGCGGCCCGTCGCATCCGCCGCGAGAACAAGGTTCCGGTTGTCCTGTACGGCCACGGCACCGACCCGGTCCACCTGACCCTGCCGGGCCACGAACTTCAGATGGCGCTGCGTACGCCGAACGTCCTGATCTCCCTGGACATCGACGGCAAGGCCAACGAGCTGGCGATCCCGAAGGCCGTCCAGCGTGACGCGATCAAGGGTTTCCTGGAGCACGTCGACCTGCTGCTGGTCAAGCGTGGCGAGAAGGTCACCGTCGAGATCCCGGTGCACACCGAGGGCGAGCTGGCCCCGGGGGGCAACCTACTGGAGCACGTCCTGTCGGCGCTGCCGGTCGAGGCCGAGGCCACGCACATCCCGGAGGCCGTGACGGTGTCCGTGCAGGGTCTGGAGGCCGGTGCCTCCGTCCTCGCCAAGGACATCTCGCTGCCGAAGGGCACCACGCTGGCCGTCGAGGGGGACGCGGTCGTGCTGCAGGTCCTGGCCGCGCAGGCCGAGGAGACCGAGGGCGAGGCCGCCGAGGGCGAAGAGGTCGCCGAGGCCTGAGCGCCGTAGGCGTCGTCAACTGTTCAGCCGCCGCTCCCTTGTCCGGGGGCGGCGGCTGGCGCGTATCAAGGAGACATGGACGTGACCACCGCCGCCAGTGACCCCTGGCTGATCGTCGGGCTCGGCAATCCCGGGCCGGAGTACGCCATGAACCGGCACAACGTCGGTTTCATGGTGGTGGACCTGCTCGCGGAGCGGATCGGGGGGAAGTTCAAGCGGGCGGGCAAGGCGCAGGCGCAGGTGCTGGAGGGGCGGATCGGGCCGGCGGGGCCGGCGAGCCGCCGGGTGGTGCTGGCGAAGCCGACGTCGTACATGAACCTGTCCGGTGGTCCGGTGAACGCGCTGAGGGACTTCTACAAGGTGCCGGTGGCGAACGTCGTCGCGGTCCATGACGAGCTGGACATCGATTACGGCGTGCTGCGGCTGAAGCTGGGCGGCGGGGACAACGGGCACAACGGTCTGAAGTCGATGACGAAGGCGATGGGCGCGGACTACCACCGGGTGCGGTTCGGGATCGGGCGGCCGCCGGGGCGGATGCAGGTGGCGGACTTCGTGCTGAAGGACTTCTCGTCGGCGGAGCGCAAGGAGCTGGACTACTTCGTGGACCGTGCGGCGGACGCGGTGGAGTGCCTGCTGGCGGAGGGGCTGGAGCGGGCGCAGAGCGCGTACAACTCCTGACATGTACTTCTACGGCGGACACGCGAGTTGACCCGCCGCGTGGGTATGGCCAATGATCCCGGCCATGCCTGCCACAGCCGCCACCGCCCGCCAGGTGTCCGTGTCCGCGTTGCGCCTCGGGCGGGTCGTGGCGATGGGCGCGGTCGCCGCGCTGATCCTGTTCGCCGGGGTGTGGGGTTCGTGGGGGACCGCGCAGCACGTGATGCTGGCCAAGGGGCGGGAGGCGGGCACGGTCCGGGTGACCTCCTGCGTCAAAAACACGTGTGCCGGCCCGTTCACGCCGACGACGTCGGGGTCGCGGGTACGCGCGCGTGTGGAGCTGCCGGAGTCGGTGGCGGTGCGTGTGGGGCGGACGTACGACGTGGTTTTGAAGCCGGGTACGGCGGACGCGGTGCGCTCGGGGCCGGCGGGGATCCTGTACGCGTGGGTGCCGCTGGGCGGGGCGCTGTTGCTGGCCTCGGTGGTGGTCGCGGGCGGGATGCGGCTGACGCGGGTGGCCTGGGTGCTGGGGCTGTCCGGTGCGGGGCTGTTGACGGCGGCGTTCGTGGCGATCCAGTGAGCTGGGGAAGAGGCTGCGGAAAAGAGGGTGCCCCCGGGGTCGTACGGCCTCGGGGGCACCGTCTGTGTCGGGGCCGGGTCAGCCGGTGTTGCGCAGGCCGGCCGCCACGCCGTTGACGGTGAGGAGCAGGGCGCGGGAGAGCGTCGGGTCGGCCTCGGCGCCGGCGGCGGCCGCGTCGCGCTGGCGCTTGAGCAGGGCGACCTGGAGGTAGGAGATCGGGTCCAGGTAGGCGTCGCGGATGGTGAAGGTCTGACGCAACGCGGGCTGGGCGTCGAGCAGTTCGCGCTCGCCCGTCACGCGCAGGACCTCGCGGACGGTCAGCTCGTGTTCGGCCTTGATGGTGTCGAAGACGTGCTTGAGGTCGTCGGGGACGAGGGTGTCGACGTAGTGCTGGGCGATGCGCAGGTCGGTCTTCGCGAGGGTCATCTCGACGTTGGAGATGAAGTTCTGGAAGAAGTGCCACTGCTGGTGCATCTCGTCGAGCACGGTGTCCCCTTCCTGCCGCAGGCCCGCCTCGCGCAGGGCCTTCAGGCCGGAGCCGACGCCGAACCAGCCGGGGACGATCTGGCGGGACTGGGTCCAGCCGAACACCCACGGGATGGCGCGCAGGCCGTCGAGTCCGGCGCCGGAGTCGGGCCGGCGCGAGGGGCGCGAGCCGAGGTGGAGGTCGGCGAGCTGGTCGACGGGGGTGGAGGCGAAGAAGTACGCGGGGAGGTCCGGGTCCTCGACGAGCCTGCGGTAGGCGCTGTGGGCGGCGTCCGAGACGACGTCCATGGCGGCGTCCCAGCGGGCGAGGGCCTCGTCGGACTGGCGGGGTGCCGTGTGCAGGGCGGAGGCCTGGAGGGTGGCGGCGACGGTCAGTTCCAGGTTCTCCCGGGCGAGGGAGGGGATCAGGTACTTGTCGGAGATGACCTCGCCCTGCTCGGTGACCTTGATCTCGCCTTCCAGGGTGCCCCAGGGCTGGGCGAGGATCGCGTCGTGGGAGGGGCCGCCGCCGCGGCCGACGGTGCCGCCGCGGCCGTGGAAGAGGCGCAGCCGTACGCCGTAGCGGTGGGCGACGTCGCGCAGTCGGCGCTGGGCGCGGTGGATCTCCCACTGGCTGGTGGTGATGCCGCCGAACTTGGAGGAGTCGGAGTAGCCGAGCATGACCTCCTGGACGTCGCCGCGCAGCGCGACCAGGCGCCGGTAGGACGGGTCGGAGAGCATGTCCTCCAGGATGGTGTCGGCGGCGCGCAGTTCGTCGGTGGTCTCCAGGAGCGGGACGATGCCGATCTTGGCCCAGCCGGCGTGCAGGTCGATCAGGCCGGCCTCGCGGGCGAGGACGGCGGCGGCGAAGACGTCGTCGGCGCCCTGGCACATGGAGATGATGTACGACTCGATGACCTCGGGGCCGAAGACCGCCAGGGCCTTCTTGACGGTCTCGAAGACGCCGAGCGTCTTGGCGCCGGCCGCGTCGACGGGTGCCGGGGTGGGCGCGAGCGGCCTCCTCGACCTGAGCTCCTTGGCGAGGAGCTTGGCGCGGTACTCGCGGGGCATGTCGGCGTAGCGCCAGGACTCCTCGCCGAGCCGGTCGAAGAGCTGGCCGAGGGCGTGGTGGTGGGCGTCGGCGTGTTCGCGGACGTCCATGGTGGCGAGCTGGAGGCCGAAGGCGGCCAGGGTGCGGATGACGCGGCCGAGGCGGCCGTCGGCGAAGAGGCCGCCGCGGTGCTCGCGCAGCGAGGTCTGGACGAGCCGCAGGTCGCTCAGCAGCTCGCCGGTGCCGAGGTAGTCGCGGCCGTCCTCGTGCGGGGTGCCCTTGGCGAGGCGCTGCTTGGTGTTCTCCAGCTTCTGCCGGATGCAGGTGGCCTTGAGCCGGTAGGGCTCCTCGGCGTTGAGGCGCTTGTAGCGGGGGCTGATCTCGGGCAGCTTGTCCAGGTCGGTCTGGAGGGAGGTCAGCAGTTCCTCGGTCGCGCCGGCGTAGCGGATGGAGTTGGAGAGCAGGCCGCGCAGCTCGTCGATGGTCTCCAGGGCGTCGTTGATGCCGTGCTCGTGCTGGAGGATGAGGACGTCCCAGGTGACCTGGGGGGTGACGTTGGGGTTGCCGTCGCGGTCGCCGCCGATCCAGGTGCCGAAGGTGAGGGGGCGGGTGTCGTCGGGCAGCTTCACGCCGACCCGCTCCAGCTCGGCGGTGAGGTCCTCCAGGACGTCGCCCACGGCCCCGGCGTGCAGTTCGTCGAGGTAGTAGATGGCGTTGCGGGCCTCGTCCGCCGGTTCCGGCCGTACGACGCGCAGCTCGTCGGTCTGCCACACCAGGTCGATGTTCTCGGCGAGGCGGACGTCGTGGCGGCGGCGGTCGGAGTCCAGGACGGGGGCGTCCAGGAGGGCGGCGATGCGCCGGAGCTTGTTGAGGACGGACCGGCGGGCGGCCTCGGTGGGGTGCGCGGTGAAGACCGGGCGCACGTTGAGGTGCTGGACGGTCTGCCTCAGGTGCTCGGGGTCGGCATCCTTGAGCCGGTCGGCGGTGCGGGCGAGCAGGCCGCCCTCGGCGGCGCGGCGGGCGCGCAGCTCGCGGCCGCGGTGCACCTGCTCGGTGACGTTGGCGAGGTGGAAGTAGGTGGAGAAGGCGCGGACCAGCTTGGCCGCGGTCTGCAGCTCGGTGCCGCGCAGCAGCTCGGCGGCGGCCTCGCCGTCCTCGCGGGTGAGGCGGCGGACCTTCTCGACCAGGTCGAGCAGTTCCGGGCCCTCCTGCCGTACGAGGGTCTCGCCCAGGAGATCACCCAGGCGGCGGATGTCGGCGCGCAGCTCGCTGCCGGTCGTGGTGGTCTGGTCGTCGGCACTGCTCACAGGTGCGGCTCCTTGCAGTGTGGAACGTCTGGAGGGAACCCGGCGGTCTGCCACACGGCGGGGAGCCGCATACGGGCTGGAGCGTCCGGGAAGGAAACTTCAGCGGACCGCGCTGTCCGACCGAGACCAAGGATAGGTGTCCATACGGGCGCGCAGGCTGTGGGGCTCTTGCCGCCGTGTGACACGCTGCCATACTTACGACGCCGTAGGTTACGGAACCGTAGGGAATATCGTCGACTCCCGTCCGGTTCCGGCCGCCCGGTGTCCGCCCCGACCCTCGACCCGCCAGGGGACGCGCATGACCTCCAGTTCCGATGTGATCGACGAAGCCCGTAAGGCCACCGACACCTCCGCCCCCTCCGCCACGCTGGGCGGCGAGCAGAAGCGTTCGATCGAGCAGATCACGCTGCTCCTGTTCATCATCGTGCCGTTCCTGGCACTGGTGGCGGCCGTGCCGCTGGCCTGGGGCTGGGGGGTGAGCTGGCTCGACCTGGGCCTGCTGGTCTTCTTCTACTTCCTGGGGTGCCACGGCATCACGATCGGTTTCCACCGGTACTTCACGCATGGTTCGTTCAAGGCGAGGCGGCCGCTCAGGATCGCGCTGGCGATCATGGGGTCGCTGGCCGTCGAGGGCCCCCTGGTGCGCTGGGTGGCCGATCACCGCCGGCATCACAAGTTCTCCGACGCCGAGGGTGACCCGCACTCGCCGTGGCGGTTCGGGGAGACCGTGCCGGCGCTGATGAAGGGCCTGTGGTGGGCCCACATCGGCTGGATGTTCGACGAGGAGCAGACCCCGCAGGAAAAGTACGCGCCGGACCTGGTCAAGGACCCGGCGATCCGGGCGATCTCCCGGCAGTTCGTGATGTGGACGGCCGTGTCGCTGGCGCTGCCCCCGCTGGTCGGCGGTCTGGCGACGATGTCCTGGTGGGGCGCGTTCACCGCGTTCTTCTGGGGTTCACTCGTCCGGGTGGCGCTGCTCCACCATGTGACCTGGTCGATCAACTCGATCTGCCACGCGGTGGGCAAGCGGCCGTTCAGGTCGCGGGACCGTTCGGGCAACGTGTGGTGGCTGGCGGTGCTGTCCTGCGGGGAGTCGTGGCACAACCTGCACCACGCCGACCCGACCTCGGCGCGGCACGGGGTGATGCGCGGCCAGGTCGACTCCTCGGCCCGCTTCATCCGGATCTTCGAGCTGCTCGGCTGGGCGTACGACGTGCGCTGGCCGTCACGCTCACGTATCGATTCGCGCCGTAACACCGGTGATGACGGCTCCCGGCGCCGGAAGGTGAGCGCCGAGGCGGCATGATGGAGGCCGTGGCGACCGACTCCAGCAGCACCTCCAGCACCGACAAACCGCGGCGGACCCGCCGGACCCGTATGACCGGCGCCGAGCGCCGCCAGCAGTTGCTGGAGATCGGTCGCACCCTCTTCGCGGCGAAGGGCTTCGAGGGCACGTCGGTGGAGGAGATCGCGGCGAAGGCCGGGGTGTCCAAGCCGGTGGTGTACGAGCACTTCGGCGGCAAGGAGGGGCTGTACGCGGTGGTGGTGGACCGCGAGATGCGCCGCCTGCTGGACATGGTGACCGGCTCGCTGACCGCCGGGCACCCGCGCGAACTGTGCGAGCAGGCCGCCTTCGCCCTCCTGGACTACATCGAGGAGTACACGGACGGCTTCCGCATCCTGGTCCGCGACTCCCCCATCCCGCAGTCGACGGGCTCCTTCGCCTCGTTGATCTCCGACATCGCCACCCAGGTGGAGGACATCCTGGGCCGCGAGTTCAAGAGCCGGGGCTTCGACCCCAAGCTCGCTCCCCTCTACGCCCAGGCGCTGGTCGGCATGGTCGCGCTGACCGGCCAGTGGTGGCTGGACGTGCGCCGCCCGAAGAAGGCGGAGGTCGCGGCCCATCTGGTGAACCTCGCCTGGCACGGGCTGGACGGACTGGAGCAGAAGCCGCGGCTGATAGGGCACCGCAAGGCGTAGTCCCGGGCGGTCACCGGGGCTGGAGGAACTCCAGCCGGTTGCCCACCGGGTCCTGCGAGTAGAAGCGCAGATGGCCGGGGAGGTTGTCGTCCCAGGTCACCGGGGCGCCGAGCGATTCGAGGCGGGCCGCGTACTCCTCGATCCGCGTGACCCTGAGCCCCGGGTGCGCCTTCTTCGCCGCCCGCCAGTGACATTCTCCGCCTCCGGCGGGAGCTTCCTCCATGCCGATGTGCAGCTGGACGTAGCCCGCCTCGAACCAGCAGCCCCCGCGTGCCGCCAGCACGGGCGGCTTGGGGATCTCCGTCATGCCGAGGACGCCGACGTAGTACGCCCGCAGCGCGTCCTCCGACCCGGGCGGGGCCGCGAGCTGCACGTGATCGACCGCGACGAGCATGCTCAGGCCTCCTTGACGGCGACGGCGAACAGCCGGCGGAACGGCATGACCGTGCCGTACGGCGCGCTCGGGTAGGCCGCGCGCAGCAGGTCCCGGTACTCGGTGAGGAACGCGTCGCGTGCCTCGGGGTCGTCGGCGAGCACGGTCAGCGCGGGCCGCAGTCCGGTGCCCTTCACCCAGTCCAGGACGGCGTCCTCGCCGTGCAGGACGTGGTGGTACGTCGTCTGCCACACGTCGGTGGCGCAGCCGAGGCGGGCGAGCCGGTCGAGGTAGGCGCCGGGGGTGTGCACGGAGTCGGTGCGGCGCAGGACCTCGCCGAGGCGCGTCTTCCAGCGGGGCGTGGCGGCGAGGTCGCGCATCAGGGCGTGCAGCGGGGCGTCGATGTTGTCGGGCACCTGGAAGGCGAAGGTGCCGCCGGGCTTCAGGGCGCCGATCCAGTCGGCGAACCGGTCGGCGTGACCCGGCACCCACTGGAGCGTGGCGTTGGAGACGATCAGGTCGCACGGCTCCGCGGGCGTCCAGGTGCGCGCGTCGGCGGCGGCGAAGTCCAGCAGGCCTCCCCCGGCTGTGGGGCCCGCGTGGCCGGTGTGGGCGGCGTCGAGCATCTCGGACGAGTTGTCGTACCCGGTGACGTGCGCGCCCGGCCAGCGCTCGGTGAGCCGGACGGTGACGTTGCCGGGGCCGCAGCCGAGGTCGGCGATGCGCGGGTGCCCTGCGGGCGGCTGCGTGGGGAGGGCGGGGACGCGGGCGAGGAGGTCTGCGAAGGGGCGGGCCCGATGGTCGGCGTGGCGCAGGTACTGACCGGGGTCCCAGGTGGGGTTCGTCATGCCCATCACTCTCCCCTCCCCATTATCTTGATGTCAAGAGACTTGAGGTCAAGAGACTTCATGTCGACACAACCACTACACTGATCGCATGGAGGACGAGGTCGATCGGCTGGTCGCAGCGTGGCGCCGGGAGCGCCCGGACCTCGACGTGGAGCCGCTGGAAGTGCTCAGCCGGGTGAGCAGACTGGCCCGGCACCTGGACCGCGCACGCCGGCTCGCCTTTTCCGAGCACCAGCTGGAGCCCTGGGAGTTCGACGTGCTGACCGCGCTGCGCCGCGCGGGATCGCCGTATCAGCTCTCGCCCGGGCAGCTGCTGACGCAGACCCTGGTCACCTCGGGCACCATGACCAACCGGATCGACCGGCTGGCCCAGAAGGGCCTGGTGGAGCGGCTTCCCGATCCGAGCGACCGGCGGGGTGTGCTGGTCCGGCTGACCGGGACCGGCCGGGACCGCGCCGACCAGGCGCTCGCGGGCCTGCTGGAGCAGGAGCGGGCGATCCTCGCCGAGCTGTCCCGCGCCCAGCGCGCCGAACTGGCCGGGCTGCTACGCCAGTTGACCGCCCCGTTCGACAACATCCCCGGTTAGGTCGGCCGGACCGACGCCCGCGCGCCGGGCGAGCGCCACGGCGGCCAGCGTGGAGTGGACCCCGAGCTTGCCGAGGACGTTCTGCATGTGGGTGCGCACGGTGTGCGGGGAGAGGAACAGCCGCTCGGCGACGGCCTTGCGGCCCAGCCCGGCGACCATGCAGCGCAGCACCTCCCGCTCGCGCGGGGTGAGGGACTCCACGAGCCGCTCGCTCTCGGTACGGTGCCGGCGGGCGGCGGTGAGTTCGCGCAGGACGCCGGTGAGCAGGGCGGGCGGCAGATGGGTCTCGTCGCGCAGCACGCCCCGGATCACCGTGAGCAGCCGGGACAGCGAGCAGTCCTTGGCGACCCAGCCCGAGGCCCCGGCCTGGAGGGCGAGCGCCGCCCGCCGGGGATCGTCCTTCTCGGCCAGCACGACGATGCGCACGGCCGGCTGAGCGGCCCGGACCCCGGTCACGAGCGAGATCCCGTCGACGAGCCCCTCCGCGTTGCCCTCCTGCACGGGCACGGCCGGGCGGCTGCCGGGCACGTTGCCGCCGAGATCGGCGTCGACGAGCAGGACGTCGAAGCGGCGCCCGTCGTTCGCCGCCCGCTCCAGGCAGCGCAGCGCGGCGGGACCGCTGCCGGCGGCGGAGACCTCGACGTCGGGCTCGGCGGCCAGGGCGGCGGCGAGCGACTCGGCGAAGATGCGGTGGTCGTCCACGACCAGGACTCGGATGCGAACCACGAAACCCCCTTCCCCAGGCTCCGCGCGGAGCAGGGGATACCCAAGGTTTGGAAAACCCGGCCGACCGGCCGAAGTCCGGCGAACGCCGACCCACGTCGGGCACGACACTCACGGAGCACGACACCCGCGGAAAGGGACGCCCCCGCACGGCCGCCGCCGTCGCGGAGACTGCTACCCCCACCGCGGGCGCCGTACCCGCATGTCTCGCCCCCTGATCAGCACCGGCCCCCACCGGTGCTGCTCCTCAGAGTACGGATGCGAGCACGCAGCGGAAGGAGATTTACAGAACTGGCCGTCCGGCGCGTTTATCGTGTGCCGCATGTTTCGTATTGAGGCGGAAGTCGACAAAGCCCGACGCGATCTGCTCCACTCCCGGCTGCGGGACACCAACACGGCGGCGTCCCCGGTGCTGGCCGCACTGCGCGGTACCCCCGGCGCGCGCGAAGTCCCCCTCCACGTCTGGGCGTTGGACGAGACCGGTGGCCTGGCCGGCGGCCTGGTCGGCCACACCTGGGCGACCTGGCTGCACGTCACCTATCTGTGGGTCGACGCGGTCCACCGCGGCGCGGGGCTCGGCTCCCGCCTCCTGTCGCGGGCCGAGCACATCGCCACCACCCGGTCCTGCACGGCGTCCCGCCTGGAGACCTGGGACTTCCAGGCCCCGCGCTTCTACCAGAAACAGGGCTACGAGGTGGTCTGCGTGATCCCGGACTATCCGCCGGGGATCACGGAGTACACGCTGACGAAGCGGCTACCGGTGCGGTGAAACCCTCACCATGAAGGGAGCCTGACCGTCATGACCGCAGACCCGGCAGCCCCCGGCTCGTCCCGTCTCCCTGCCATGCGCACCATCGGTGAACTCCGGGCGGCCCGCACTCTGGGCCACGGCTTCCCCGGCGACGCCGACGACTTCGAGGCCGAGCTGCCGCGCGAGATCAACCACGCCGACCCGGCCGATCTCAGCGGCGTCGTCCGTCTGGTGGAGGAGTTCCGGGGCCGGATCGCCGCCCGGCAGGATCCCGGTTTCGATCACGCCGTGGCCGCGGCCGTCGCCGAGATCCGGGCCACCCGGGGCTCCGGCCGTTGACCGGGAACCGGCAGCCGGTCGTCGCCGAGATCACGCACGAGGCCCTCGCGCGCCGTCGGGCCATCGGCCACGGGGCCCGCGAAGCCGTGGAGACCCGCCGCGCCGAACTGGAGAAGAGCCCGGCCCTCGGCCGGCAGGCCCGCAGCGCGGTCGGCGACATGAAGCTGTGACGACACGCATCGAGGCCACGGACACCCGCCCGGCGCTCACGGTCACCTACGTCTACGACGCCCCGCCACCCGAGCCCGGACTGATCCGTATCGCCCTCGTCTCACCGGTCCGCTTCGCGGGCGGCGACGCCGGCCTCTGACACCGGCGCCCTCGCACCCCGGGGCTGCGGAACTCAGACCACCCGCCCCGCCCCCGCCGACGGCACCGCCTCGAAGACCCGGGGGGTCGTGAAGCCGGCCTTGGCGAAGGCCTCTTCGATCGCCTTGGTCAGGGTGTCCACCTCGGTGGCGTCGGCCAGGACGATGGCCGAGCCGCCGAACCCGCCGCCCGTCATACGGGCGCCCAGGGAGCCGGCCGCGAGAGCCGTGTCGACGACCAGGTCCAGCTCCGGGCAGGAGATGCGGAAGTCGTCGCGCAGCGAGGCGTGGCCCTCGGTGAGGACGGGGCCGATCGCGCGGGTCTCACCGGCGCGGAGCAGGCCGACGACCCGCTCGACCCGCTGGTCCTCCGTCACCACGTGGCGGACTAGACGGCGCACCTCCTCCTCGTCGCCCAGCCGCTCCAGCGCCGCGTCCAGGTCCGCGTACGGGATGTCCCGCAGGGCGTCGACGCCGAGCAGGGCCGCGCCCTTCTCGCAGCCGGCCCGGCGCTTGCCGTACTCGCCGCCGCTGTGCGCGTGCTTGACCTGGGTGTCGACGACCAGCAGGCGCAGCCCCTCGGCCGCGAGGTCGAAGGGGATCTGCTGCTGGGACAGGTCGCGGGTGTCGAGGAAGAGCGCGTGGCCCGCCTCGCAGCAGGCCGAGGCCGTCTGGTCCATGATGCCGGTCGGCGCGCCGACGTAGACGTTCTCGGCGCGCTGGCACAGGCGGGCCAGCTGCCAGCGCTTGAGGCCCAGGCCGTAGAGGTCGTTCAGGGCCAGGGCGATCACCACCTCCAGCGCCGCCGAGGAGGACAGGCCCGCGCCCGTCGGGACCGTCGAGGACAGGTGGACGTCCGCGCCCGTGATCCCGTGGCCCGCCTCGCGCAGCGCCCAGACCACACCCGCCGGGTACGCCGTCCAGTTCGCGTCGCTCCCGGGGGCGAGGGCGTCCAGGCGCAGCTCCACCGCGTCGCCCCCGATGTCCGCCGAGTGCAGGCGCAGGATCCCGTCGTCCCGGCGCGAGACCGCCGCCGCCGCCCGGTGCGGCAGCGCGAACGGCATGACGAAGCCGTCGTTGTAGTCGGTGTGCTCGCCGATCAGGTTGACCCGGCCCGGCGCCGCCCACACCCCCTGCGGCCCGGCGCCGTACAGCTCGGTGAAGCGCTCCGCGACCTGCTGTGCCCCCACTGGTGCCACTAGTGCTCCTTAGCGATGTGCTGCGCGAACTCCCAGGCGTCCGCGACGATTCCCGCGAGGTCCGCGCGGGACGGGTTCCAGCCCAGTTTCTCGCGGGCCGTCCGCGCCGAGGCGACCAGGACCGCCGGGTCGCCGCCGCGGCGCGGGGCCGCGACCTCGGGAATCGGGTGGCCGGTGACCTGGCGGACGGTCTCGATGACCTGGCGGACCGAGAAGCCGTTGCCGTTGCCGAGGTTGCAGATCAGGTGCTCGCCCGGACGGGCCGCCGCGACCGCCAGCAGGTGGGCCTCGGCCAGGTCCGCCACGTGGATGTAGTCACGGACGCAGGTGCCGTCCTCGGTCGGGTAGTCGTCGCCGTAGACCGAGATCGCCTCGCGGCGGCCCTGGGCGACCTGGAGGACCAGCGGGATCAGGTGCGACTCGGGGTCGTGCCGCTCGCCGAAGGCGCCGTACGCGCCCGCGACGTTGAAGTAGCGCAGCGACACCGCGGCCAGGCCGTGGGCGGTCGCCTCGCTGGTGATCATGTGGTCGACGGCGAGCTTGGTGGCGCCGTAGGCGCTGGTCGGCTGCGTCGGGGCGCTCTCCAGGATCGGGACCTGCTCCGGCTCGCCGTACGTGGCCGCCGTGGAGGAGAAGACGAGCCTGCGCACGCCCGCCTCGCGCATCGCGCCGAGCAGGGCCAGGGAGCCGGCGACGTTGTTGTCCCAGTACTTCTCCGGCTTCACCACCGACTCGCCGACCTGCGAGAACGCGGCGAAGTGGAGGACGCCGTCGTAGGAGGGGTCGAGCCACTTGGCGGCGTCACGGATGTCGCCCTCGATGAAGGCGGCCCCGGCCGGGACGCCCGCGCGGAACCCGGTCGAGAGGTTGTCGAGGACCGTCACCTCGTGGCCGGCCTCCAGCAGGTGCTGGGCGACCACGCTGCCGACATAACCCGCCCCGCCCGTCACCAGGTACTTCATGAACTCGCTACCTCTCGCAGTCGCTCGGCCGCGCGCTCCGGCGGCACGTCGTTGATGAACACGCTCATGCCGGACTCGGAACCCGCGAGAAACTTCAGCTTGCCGGAAGTGCGGCGGACGGTGAAAAGCTCGAGGTGGAGCGCGAAGTCGTCGCGCGTGACACCGTCGAACTCCTCCAGTGCGCCGAACGGGGCCTGGTGCCAGGCCGCGATGTACGGCGTCGGAGGCTCACCTTCGCCGAAGATCCGGTCGAAGCGCCTCAAGAGTTCCAGATAGACCTGGGGGAACTCTGTGCGTGCCGCCTCGTCGAGCGCGAGCAGGTCGGGTACGCGACGCTTGGGGTACAGGTGCACCTCGTACGGCCAGTGCGCCGCGTACGGCACGAAGGCCACCCAGTGTTCACTCTCCAGGACGACCCGCTCACCGGCGCGTTCCCGCTCGACGACCGCGTCGAACAGGTTCTCCCCGCCGGTCGCCTCCTTGTGGGCGGCGAGCGAGCGGAGCATCAGCGCGGTGCGCGGGGTGGTGAAGGGGTAGGCGTAGATCTGCCCGTGCGGGTGGCCGAGGGTCACGCCGATCTCCTCGCCCCGGTTCTCGAAGCAGAAGACCTGCTCGACGGCGGGCAGGTGGGACAGCTCCGAGGTGCGGTCGGTCCAGGCGTCCAGCACCAGGCGGGCCTGCTCCTCGGTGAGGCCGGCGAAGGAGGCGTCGTGGTCGGAGGTGAAGCAGACGACCTCGCAGCGGCCGGAGGCACCGGCCAGCGACGGGAAGCGGTTCTCGAAGACGACGACGTCGTACGACGCGTCCGGGATCTCGCTGAGCCGCTCGCCCCGTGTCGGGCACAGCGGGCACTCGTCGGCCGGCGGGTGGTACGTGCGGCCCTGGCGGTGCGAGGCGACGGCCACCGCGTCGCCGAGCAGCGCGTCCCGGCGGATCTCGGACGTGGTGACCGTACGGTCCAGGGGACGGCGGTCGACGGCGTCGCGGACGGTGTCGTCCCGGAGATCGTAATAGATCAGCTCACGACCGTCGGCCAGCCGTGTCGAGGTCTTCTTCAACGCCGGACTCCTCTGCGTCCCACTGCATCCCGCACCCAATCACTCAACACAATCAAACATAACAGACCACAACTCACCACCCCCAGGATCATCACAATCAAACAAAGAACACCAACAGAAGTGTTCAATTACTAAACGCGGAGGCGTAGGTTCCGCTGAGGATCAGTTCGCGCAACGAAGCGAGTACTCATGCAAACCCCCACATACGGACCGACGAATCTGGCGGCGGGGCTACAGCTCCCCGTCAACTGGCTGGACTACACGATCCTGGCGATCTACTTCGTCGTCGTGCTCGGCATCGGCTTCGCGGCCCGCCGCTCGGTGAAGACCAGCCTCGACTTCTTCCTCTCGGGACGCTCGCTGCCCGCCTGGATCACCGGCCTCGCCTTCATCTCGGCGAACCTGGCGGCCACCGAGATCCTGGGCATGGCCGCGAACAGCGCCCAGTACGGCGCCTACACCGTGCACTGGTACTGGATCGGCGCCATCCCGGCCATGGTCTTCCTGGGCCTGGTGATGATGCCCTTCTACTACGGCAGCAAGGTCCGCTCGGTCCCCGAGTTCCTGCTGCTGCGCTTCGACCGGGCCGCCCACCTGCTCAGTTCCATCCTGTTCGCGCTCGCCGCGATCCTGATCGCGGGCGTCAACCTCTACGCCCTCGCGATCGTCGTCGAGGCGCTGCTGGGCTGGCCCCAGTGGGTCGCGATCGTCGTCGCCGGCGCGTTCGTCCTCGCGTACATCACCCTCGGCGGCCTCTCCTCGGCGATCTACAACGAGGTGCTCCAGTTCTTCGTGATCCTGGCCGCCCTCATCCCGATCACCGTCCTCGGCCTGAAGAAGGTCGGCGGCTGGGGCGGTCTGACCCACAAGCTCACCGAGTCCCACGGGCACAACTTCACCACCGCCTGGGGCGGGACCGGCATCGGCAGCGCCAACCCGCTCGGCGCGAACTGGCTGACCATCGTCCTCGGCCTCGGCTTCGTCCTCTCCTTCGGCTACTGGACGACGAACTTCGCCGAGGTCCAGCGCGCCCTGTCCGCGAAGAACCTCTCCGCCGCTCAGCGCACCCCGCTCATCGCCGCCTACCCGAAGATCTTCATCGTCTTCCTGGTGATGATCCCGGGCCTGGTCGCCGCCGCGGTCGTCCCGCACTTCGGCACCGCCGCCTCCGGCTACCAGTACAACGACGCCATCCCCTACCTGATGCAGGAGCTGCTGCCCAACGGCGTGCTCGGCATCGCGGTCACCGGTCTGCTCGCCGCCTTCATGGCCGGCATGGCGGCCAACGTGTCGTCGTTCAACACCGTGTTCACGAACGACATCTGGGCCAAGTACGTGGTGCGCGGCCGCGAGGACGCGTACTACGTCCGCTTCGGCCGCCTGATCACCGCCATCGGCGTGGCCGCCTCGGTCGGCACGGCTTTCCTGGCCTCCTCGTTCTCGAACATCATGAGCTACCTCCAGACGCTGTTCTCCTTCTTCAACGTGCCGATGTTCGTCGTCTTCATCGTCGGCATGTTCTGGAAGCGCGCCTCGGCCAAGTCCGGCTTCTGGGGCCTGCTCGCGGGCACCGTGACCGCGATGGTCAACTACTTCGTGCTCTACAAGGAGGGCATCATCTCGATCCCCTCCGACCAGGGCGCCAACTTCGTCTCCGCCATCGCGGGGTTCGTCGCCGGCGCGGTCGTGATGATCGCGGTGTCCTTCTTCACGAAGCCGAAGCCGGCGGAGGAGCTCCAGGGCCTGGTCTACGGCACCCGCTCCCCCGGCATGGCCGAGGCGCCCGCCGCCGGCGACGACGCCTGGTACCGCAAGCCGGCCCTGCTGGGCTGGGGCGCGGTCGTCCTGGCCGCCGCCTGCTACATCCCGTTCTCGTTCTGACGCGGAAGGACCGAGGAAATCATGAGCGACAACGCACACGACGGCTTCCACTACAGCGAGGAGGACGTCCAGCGGGAGGTCACCGACCTGGAGAGCAAGTCCGCGACGGCGGCCCGCATCTTCGACCTGCGCCGCATCATCGGCGGCCTGTTCGTGCTGTACGGCGTCATCGTCACGATCACCGGCATCACCGACCCGCGGTCGGCCATCGACAAGGCCCAGGGCGTCAACATCAACCTCTGGACCGGGATCGGCATGCTGCTGCTGGGGGCGTTCTTCCTGGTGTGGCTGAAGTTGCGACCTACACCTCCGGCGGTTTCGCCGCAGGAGACGCAGGGGGAGTAAAGCTCCGTTCCCGTCTGCGGGTGCGCGGAGGCTGGTCGCGCCCACGCGGCGAAGCCGCAAAGCGACACAGCCCCGCGCCCCTGAGGGGCGCTACACGGAGCCGGGATCCAACGGCCCTGCCCTGTCCAGCAACCCCGTCCTCGCGGCCAGTGCCGCCGCCTCCAGCCTCGACCCCACCCCCAGTTTCATCAGCACCCGCTGCACATGCGTGCGTGCGGTGCTCGGGGCGATGCCCATGCCGGCCGCGATCAGGCGGGTGTCCTCGCCGTCGGCCACCCGGACCAGGACCTCCACCTCCCGCGGCGTGAGCATTTCCAGCAGCCGCTGTGCCTCGTCGTCGGGCTGGGCCGCCGGGTTGAGCAGTTCCCCGAACGCGCCCTGGAGCAGCTGCGGAGCCACCGCGGCCTCCCCCGCCCGGGCCTTCATGATGGCCCGCTCGACGCCCTCGATCCGCTCGTCGTGCCGGACGTACCCCGAAGCCCCCGACGCGAACGCCGCCGCGATGCCGCGCGGCGACGGCACCGGGCCGAGCACCACCACCGCCACCTGCGGCCGTTCCCGCTTGATCTTCACCACCGGGTCGAAGATGCCCGGTTCGGCCGGTGCCGCCGTACCCAGCAGGCACACCTCGGGCGCCCGTGCGATCACCAGGTCCGCCGCGCCCGCGGCCGGTGCCGCGGCGGCGAGCACCCGGTGCCCGCGCAGCTTGAGCGCCGACGCCAGCGCCTCCGCGAGCAGGCGATGGTCGTCGACGACCATGAGCCGTACTCCCATAGAGCCACCCCCCAGTCCCCCCGTGGACGCCCCACTATGGACGTCCACCGGCCCGCAAGGACAGAGGGCCCCCCGGCACCTCGCCCTTCATGCCCCCGGAAGCTACACGCTTGTTCGACGTATTGCTGCCCCTCTTGATGAGAAGTGCCCCGGATCGATGAAATCCGGGGCACTTCTTGGTATGTCACCCATTCGGGCGACGGCGCGCAAGGCTCAGCCCTTGGTGCCGAACGCCGTCACCAGATACTGCTTGCCGGCCCCCGCGTACGGCTTGTTGGCGAACACCGCCGACATGAACAGCCGGCCGTCGCCGAAGAGGATCTCCGCGGAGTCCGGCAGCATGCTGGTCTCCGCGTTCCGCACGTCCTGGGCGGCGGGATTCTCCAGCAGCTCGGTGGCCTTGGAGCCGACGCCGTCGATGCTGACGATCTGGCCGCCCTTGTTGTACGGCGGCCGCTTGTAGGCGAGCAGGTTCGAGCCGTCCATGCGCAGCGGGGAGAGCGTGTAGCCGTCCCCGGCCTCGACGCGCTGGCCGGTCGGCTTTCCGGTGTTCAGGTCGAAGGAGACGATCTCGTTGGTGCTGCCGAACTCGCCGTTGCCGTCGTGTTCCGCGGTCGGCAGGTACAGCCTGCCGCCACCGACGACGATCTCCTTGCAGCTCTCGACGGTCGTGGTCTCGCAGTGGCCGCCGTAGGTGTCGTTCGGCGCGGAGATGTGGGCGAGCAGCTTGCCGGTCTTGTCGTCGACGGAGAAGTACTCCAGGGACTTGCTGTCGGAGCCGGCCTGGGCCGCCACCACCAGCGGGTCGGTGGAGACGACGGACGCGTAGTCGATGCCCGAGTCCATCGTGTAGTCGGCGATCACCTTGCCCGACCGCGGGTCGATGTTCTGGACGTGCACCTGCTGGTTGCCGAAATCGCCGCACTTGCGCACCGCGACCAGCTTGGCGCCGCCGCCGTAGCCGGCGTCGTAGCAGGTGTCGGCCGCCTTGGGCTGCCACAGCACCGTGCCGGAGTCCAGGTCGAGCGCGGCGCCGCCGCTGGTGCTGCCGACCGCGACGGTGTGCTGAGCGACCGTCACATTCTCGAAACTGATCGGAGAGTCACCGGAGTTGACCGACTTCGTCCACAGCTTCTTGCCCGTGTCGAGGTCGATCGCGGCGATCTGGGTGCAGCCCGCGAAGGAGTTCTTGCCGGGCATCTTCGGCTGGTAGGCGATCGCCGTCCGGTTGTCCGCGCCGATGTGCTCGCTGGCCTGGCAGACCGGGCCGGGCAGCTTGATCGTCCACCGCTTGGCGCCCGTGGCCGGGTCGTAGCCGACGACCTCGGCGATGCCGCTCTTCGCGTACACCTTGTCGGTCAGCCACGAGCCCGGGGTGCTGACCAGGTCGTCCGTCGTGGGCATCGGGACCTGGAACAGCACGCCGGCGGCGGGGTTCGCGGGCACCTTCTCCTTGCCGCCGCCCGAACCGCCGGTGCCGCCGGTACCGCCGGTACCGTTCTTGCCGCCGCTGGAGGAGGCGGTGTCGCTCTTGTTGCCGTCGCCGCCGGAGGAACCGGCGTACCAGATGCCGCCGCCGACGATCAGCGCGATGGCGACGACCGCCGCGACGACGATGAACAGGGCGGTGTTGTTCCGGCCGCCACCGGCCGGCGCCGGCTGCATCGGCACGGTCTGCGGCTGGCCCGGATAGCCGTAGCCCGGCTGCGCGCCCTGCATCGGCTGTGTGGGCTGCGCGTACGGGTTCTGCGCTCCGGGAGCGCCGTAGGGGGCGGCCGCCGGCTGCCCGCCCGGGTAGCCGTAACCGGGCTGCGGCGGCTGCGGGGCCGGCGGCTGCTGCGGGTAGCCGTAACCGGGCTGGGGCTGTTGCGGGTAGCCGTAACCGGGCTGCGGCTGCTGGGCAGGCGGCGCGGGGGGCGCCGGCGGGGCGGCCGGCGGCTGGTCCTGCGGCGCGCCCGGGGGCGGGGCCGGGGGGCCGAAGCCGGGCTGCTGCGGGGGCTGGTTCGGCGGCGGAGGGGGCGGCTGGGTCATGACGCGGATACCTCGGTGAGGCGGGGCCGGCGGACGGCCTGACGGCACAGGGACGGGGACGTGGACGGACGGGGAAGGCGACGCAGGCCGCGGCTCAGTTGCCGAAGGCCATGATCAGCTTCTCCTTCGTCTTGTCGTTGCCGGACAGCCGGCCGGACGAGATGAAGAACCGCCCGCCGGACCAGTCGATGACGCCGTCGTAGAAGGTGTCCTCGATCCGGGCCGCGCCCGAGGGGTTCTGGAGCAGCTTGGAGGTCGTGTGCGAGGAGCCGCCGAGCGGGATCGAGACCACCTGGCCGCCCGCGTCGTACGACGGCTGCACGTACGCGACGAGCTTGCCGCCGTCCTCCTTCATCGGGTACATCGGCTCGCCCGCCGGGGACTTGGCCCGCCACCTCGCCTTGCCGTCGGCGAGGCTGACCGCGACGATCTCGTTGGCGCTGCCGGTGGTGTCCGTCGGCAGGTACAGCGTGTCGGCGTCCGCGACGACGCCCTGGCAGCCCTGGAGGTCGCGTTCGAGGATCTGCCAGCCGCAGCGCGGGGCGAACTTCTCGTCGACCTTCACCTCGGAGCGGAACCTGCCGTCCTTGGTGAAGGTGGAGATGTTCCACGCCTTCTTGTCCTGGTTGGTCAGGTAGACCACCAGCGGGTCGACGGAGAACATCCGGCTGACCTGCCAGCCCTTCTTCACCGCCTGGGTCCACTTGACCTTGCCCGTGGCCGGGTCGAGCTCCTGGATCTCGTCGTGCTCGCCGGACGTGCCGGCGCCGCACGAGGCCACCTGGACCAGCCGGCTCGCGCTTCCCGCGTACGCGGCCGGGAAACAGGCCGAGCCGTACTTCTTCTCGTCGTACAGCTTCTTGCCGCTGTCGATGTCGTACGCCGTGCCCGACTCCGACCGGGCGACCATCAGCGTCCTGCCGCTCACGGTCAGCTCGACGTTGAGCGCGCTGTCGAACAGCCCGCCGTCGGCGACCTCGCCGCTCCAGCCCTTCTGGCCGGTCGCGAGGTCGATCTGCTGGAGCTGGTTGCACTTGGCGTTGTCGCTGACACCGCTCATGTACGCCACGACGACCTTGTCGTCGGCCGACTTCTGCGGGGTGACCGCGCAGATCTTCTGCGGGAGGCCGATCGGGGCCCAGGCGGGCTTGCCGTCGCCGACGCCGTAGGCGAAGACCTGCTTGTACGCCGCCTTCACCGCCACCTTATCGGTGATCCACATGCCGGGGGCGTCGGCGCCGGAACCGGGCACGTCCGGGGCCGACTGGTACCAGAGCACCTTCGCCTCGCCGGACTTGCGGCCCGCGTTGAGGTTCTCCGGGTCGTCGCCGCCGCTGTTGGAGGGGCTCGGCGAACCGGAGGCGTTCTTGGGGTCGTCGCTCTGCTGGGCGACGGGCTTCTTCTTGCCGTCGCCGCCGCCGGTGACCGCGTACACGGTGCCGCCGATGACGGCCAGCGCGGCCACCACGGCACCGACGATCAGCGCCGTCCTCCGCCTGCCGCCCCCGGCACCCGGCGCGCCGGCGGGCGCGCCCGGGTACGGCTGCTGCTGCGGGTACCCGAAACCGGGCTGCTGCGGGTAGCCGTAGGGGCCCGGAGTGCTGGGCGGCGTCGGGGAGTTGTACGGGTTCTGGGCGCCGGCCGCGGCCGGGGCGCCGTACGGGCCGGGCTGCTGGGGGTAGCCGTAACCGGGCTGCGGTCCGGCCGGGGGCTGCGGCGGGGCCGCGGGCGGCTGGGCCGGCGGCGGAGGGGTGCCCTGCGGTGCGGCCGGAGGGGTCTGCGGGGCGCTCGGGGGGCCGAAACAGCCCTGGGCCGGTGGCGTTTGCGGGGCTCCGAATCCGCCGCCCGGCGGCTGGTCCTGCGGCGCTCCGAAACCGCCCTGCGGCGGCTGGTTGGGCGGCTGGGTCATCAGCGCTCTTCCCCCTCGTTCACTGATTTTTAGCCACGCCCTGAGGTTCTTGACGGACCCTGGGTCGTTACTCAGACAGTTCTCAGACGGCCCTTTCTATCACCCGCCCCTGACAGCGCACGGGCCCGGATCCGTCGCTGTTCCCAAGGGAGAACCGGCCCGTGATGCCGCCGTTACGCGCCTTCACGCCCCCTTCACGCGGTGCACGCGAGGAGGGGGCGCGGTGGCTGGTTCACGTCGTGGAGGGAGGGCCCGCGCTACGCGTCCTCGGCCAACTCCAGCCAGCGCATCTCCAGTTCCTCACGCTCCGACGCGAGGTCGCGCAGCTGGGCGTCCAGGTCGGCGACCTTCGCGAAGTCGGTGGCGTTCTCGGCGATCCGGGCGTGCAGCGTGGACTCCTTCTCGGAGATCTTGTCCAACTGGCGCTCGATCTTCTGGAGTTCCTTCTTGGCGGCGCGCTGGTCGGCGGCGGTCTTCTCCTGCGTGGCCGGCTTGGGCGCCGCGGCGGAGGGCAGCGCGGCGACCGCCTCCTCCATGCGCCGGCGCCGCTCCAGGTACTCGTCGATGCCGCGCGGCAGCATCCGCAGGGCGCCGTCGCCGAGGAGGGCGAACACCCGGTCCGTGGTGCGCTCGACGAAGAACCGGTCGTGGGAGATGACGATCATCGAGCCGGGCCAGCCGTCGAGGACGTCCTCCAGCTGGGTGAGGGTCTCGATGTCGAGGTCGTTGGTGGGCTCGTCCAGGAACAGGACGTTGGGCTCGTCCATCAGGAGGCGCAGGAGCTGGAGCCGGCGCCGCTCACCACCGGAGAGGTCGCCGACCGGCGTCCACTGCTTCTCCTTGTTGAAGCCGAACGTCTCGCACAGCTGCCCGGCGGTCATCTCGCGCCCCTTGCCGAGGTCCACGCGCTCGCGTACCCGCTGCACGGCCTCCAGGACCCGCCAGGTGGGGTCGAGTTCGGCGACCTCCTGGGAGAGGTAGGCGAGCTTGACCGTCCTGCCGACGGCGATACGGCCCGCCGCCGGCTGCTCCTCACCCTCGGTGCGGGCCGCTTCGGCCATGGCGCGCAGCAGCGAGGTCTTGCCGGCGCCGTTCACGCCGACGAGGCCGATCCGGTCGCCCGGGCCGAGCTGCCAGGTGACGTGCTTGAGCAGCACCTTCGGCCCGGCCTGCACGGTGATGTCCTCAAGGTCGAAGACGGTCTTGCCGAGCCGAGAGGAGGCGAACTTCATCAGCTCCGAGCTGTCCCGGGGCGGCGGCACGTCCGCGATCAGCTCGTTGGCGGCCTCGACCCGGAAGCGGGGCTTGGACGTACGGGCGGGGGCGCCGCGGCGCAGCCAGGCCAGCTCCTTGCGCACCAGGTTCTGCCGCTTGGTCTCCTCGGTGGCGGCGATGCGCTCGCGCTCGGCGCGGGCGAAGACGTAGTCGGAGTAGCCGCCCTCGTACTCGTACACGTCGCCGCGCTGCACGTCCCACATGCGGGTGCAGACCTGGTCGAGGAACCACCGGTCGTGCGTCACGCAGACCAGCGCGGACCGCCGGTTCTGCAGGTGCCGGGCGAGCCAGGCGATGCCCTCGACGTCGAGGTGGTTGGTGGGCTCGTCGAGGACGAGCAGGTCCTGTTCCTCGATGAGCAGCTTGGCGAGCGCGATCCGGCGCCGCTCGCCACCGGACAGCGGTCCGATGACGGTGTCGAGCCCCTTCGGGAAGCCGGGCAGGTCGAGCCCGCCGAACAGTCCGGTCAGTACGTCCCTGACCTTGGCGTTTCCGGCCCACTCGTGGTCCGCCATGTCGCCGATGACCTCGTGCCGGACGGTGGCGGCGGGGTCGAGGGAGTCGTGCTGGGTGAGCACGCCGAGGCGCAGCCCGCCGGAGTGCGTGACGCGTCCGGTGTCGGCCTCCTCCAGCTTGGCGAGCATCCGGATCAGGGTCGTCTTGCCGTCGCCGTTGCGTCCGACGACCCCGATCCGGTCACCCTCCGACACGCCGAGTGAGACGCCGTCCAGCAGGGCACGGGTGCCGTACACCTTGCTGACGTTCTCGACATTGACCAGGTTGACGGCCATTTCACTCCTGTGCGCGGGGGTCGGTCAGCCTTCTAGCGTAGGGCCTCGGGGGGCGGAAGCGGGGCGCGAGGGAATGGTCACTCTGTGTGATGACGTGATCGGGAACGTGCCGCTACCGTGGAGGGCAGGCAGCAGGATCCCGTCCATGGGAGGAACCATGACAGCCCAGCGTGCTGAGCAGCCCGGATGGCGAATGCCCCCGCTGGACGGCTACACCATTGACGACCTGCTCACCTTGCCGGATCTCCCGCCGCACACAGAATTGATCGACGGGAGCCTGGTCCTTGTGAGCCCGCAGCGCTACTTCCACTTCGCCACGATTGACCTGCTGGTGAGCGGCCTGCGCCAGACCGTGCCGTCTGACCTGAAGGTCGCGCGTGAGATGACGGTGGTACTGGACCGCCGCAACGGCCCCGAGCCCGACATCTCCGTGATCAAGGCTGCCGCGAGGAAGGGACTGGACCAGACGTACTTCGAAGGAAAGGACGTGGTGCTCGCCGTAGAAGTCATCTCTCCGGAGTCCGAGGCCCGCGATCGGCTGACCAAGACACACAAGTACGCGGCGGCGGGTATCCAGTACTACTGGGTGGTCGAGATGACCGAGCCGCACAGCCATCCCGTTGTCGAGGTCTTCGAACTCTCGGCGGACACAGGTACGTATCGGTCGACCGGCAGCTACCGGGACCGCGTCAAGGTCGACAAGCCATACCCCATCGACATCGACCTGACGGCGATCGACGAGCTCTGAGGGGACGTCCCTCAGACCACCGTCGCCCCCGCCACCGGCCCCTCCGCCATCCGCACGGCCCTGCACGTCCCCGACGACCGCAGGGCCGCCGCCACCTTCTCCGCCGTCTCGGCGTCACGCCCGAGGAACGCCGTCGTAGGACCGGAACCGGACACCAGCGCGGCGAGCGCGCCCGCTCCGCGCCCCGCCTCCAGCGTGTCCGCCAGCTCCGGGAACAGGGACAGGGCCGCCGGCTGGAGGTCGTTGGAGACCGCCGCGGCCAGCGCCTCGGCGTCCCCCTTCGCGAGTGCCTGGAGCAGCTCCGCCGACGCCACCGGCTCCGGAACGTCCCGCCCCTCCGCCAGCCGGTCGAACTCGCGGAAGACCGCCGGGGTCGACAGCCCCCGCTCGGCCATCGCGAACACCCAGTGGAAGGTGCCGCCGGTCTCCAGAGCCGTCAGCTGCTCGCCGCGCCCGACCCCCAGAGCCGCGCCCCCCACCAGACTGAAGGGCACGTCACTGCCCAACTCGGCGCACACGGCGAGGAGTTCGGCCCGCGACGCACCCGTGCCCCACAACGTGTTGCAGGCGAGCAGCGCGCCCGCGCCGTCCGCGCTGCCGCCCGCCATGCCGCCGGCGACCGGGATGTCCTTGGCGATGTGGATGTGGACGTTCGGTTCGATGCCCCGGCGAGCGGCCAGCGCGATCGCGGCGCGCGCGGCGAGGTTGGTGCGGTCCAGGGGGACCTCGGCGGCGTCCGGGCCCTCGCAGGTGACACGGAGCTCGTCCGCGGGGGTCACCGTCACCTCGTCGTACAGGCCGACGGCGAGGAAGACGTTGGCCAGGTCGTGGAACCCGTCGGGGCGCGCGGCGCCGACCGCGAGCTGGACGTTGACCTTGGCCGGGACCCGTACCGTGACGCTCACTTGCCGCTCTCCCCCTGCTGCTGCTTGTGCTCGGCGATCCGCGCGAACTCCTCCACCGTCAGCGCCTCCCCGCGCGCCTGCGGCGAGACGCCGGCCGCGACCAGGGCGGCCTCGGCGGCAGCGGCGGACCCGGCCCAGCCGGCGAGCGCCGCGCGCAGGGTCTTGCGGCGCTGCGCGAAGGCGGCGTCGACGACCGCGAAGACCTCTTCCCTGGTGGCCGTGGTCTTGATCGGCTCGGTTCGCCGGACCAGCGAGACCAGGCCGCTGTCGACGTTCGGCGCGGGCCAGAAGACGTTGCGGCCGATGGCCCCGGCGCGCTTCACCTCGGCGTACCAGTTGGCCTTCACGGACGGCACGCCGTACACCTTGGAGCCGGGCGCGGCGGCGAGCCGGTCGGCGACCTCGGACTGCACCATCACGAGGGTGCGCTCGATGGTCGGGAACGTGGCCAGCATGTGCAGCAGCACGGGGACCGCGACGTTGTAGGGCAGGTTCGCCACCAGGGCCGTCGGGGCCGGGCCGGGCAGGTCGGTGACGTGCATCGCGTCGGAGTGGACCAGCGCGAACCGGTCGGCGCGCGCCGGCATGCGCGCGGTGACGGTCGCGGGCAGCGCGCCGGCCAGGACGTCGTCGATCTCGACGGCGGTGACCCGGTCGGCGGCCTCCAGCAGTGCGAGCGTGAGGGAGCCGAGCCCCGGGCCGACCTCGACGACCACGTCGTCGGGGCGGACCTCGGCGGTGCGGACGATGCGGCGGACCGTGTTGGCGTCGATCACGAAGTTCTGGCCGCGCTGCTTGGTGGGACGGACACCGAGCGCGGCCGCCAGCTCACGGATGTCGGCGGGGCCGAGGAGGGCGTCGGGGGTGGGGCTGCTCACGGGACAAGGGTACGGGGCGGTGACCCCTGGTCCGCCCGCCGATCGGAACGAAACCGCCTAGCCGTGCAGCTTCGCCCCGCAGTGCGGCCAGGGTGTCGTGCCCCGCCGTGTGTACAGCTTCTTCGCCCGGAACGTCTGTTCGTCGGCCGACGCGTCCTGGGGGCGGCCGTCGCCGCCGAGGCTGTGCCAGGTGTGGGTGTCGAACTGGTAGAGCCCGCCGTACGTCCCCGAGGCGTCGACCGCGTCCGGGCGGCCGCCGGACTCGCAGGCGGCGAGGCCCTGCCAGTTCAGGCCGTCGGCGCCGTCCACGGAGGCGGGCGGTTTCTTCGTGCCCACCTTCACGATCTGCGGGCGCGGCGTGCGGACCACCTCGGAGGTCACCCGGCGCGGCTTCTCCTGCACCCCGTTGACGGTGCGCAGCAGGTAGACGTCGCGCCGCAGTCCGGGCCGGCCGGGCTGGGCGACGACCTCGGCGCCCTGGAAGAGGGTGGGGTCCTCCGTGCGCTCGGTCGCGAACGGGAGCTCCTCCTCGCGGATCTCCCGGACGCCGCTGACCCGCAGCACGGTGATCGTCTGTCCGTCGCGCGGGAAGCTGTCGGGCGGGACGGAGGTGGTGTCCTGGCCGTTCAGGGTGACCCCGGCCTCCTCGACCGCCTGCGCGACGGTGGCCGCGTTGGTGCGGATGGTGCGGGCCCGGCCGTCGGCCATGACCGTGACGGCGCGCTCGGTGCGCACGTCGAGGGCGAGCCCGGAGCGTCCGATGGGCTGGGCGCGCGAGGTGGACAGATACGCGCCCTCGGCGCGCACGCCGAGCTCCGCCAGCGCTCCCGCCACGGTGTGCGCCGTCGTCCACACCTCGCGCTGTTCGCCGTCCAGCGTGAGCCGGACGGGGCGCCCGTAGCGCACGGCGATGGCGTCGCCGCTGGCGAGCACCGCGTCGGGGGCGGGCGCGACCATGTCGTGCGACCCCACGCGTACGCCCTGGTCCTCCAGCAGCTCGCGCACGTCGTCGGCGAAGGTGTGCAGGGTGCGCGGCTTGCCGTCGACGGTCAGCTCGACCGCCTTGTCCTTGGCGATGAACGCGGTGGTGCCGCCGGCCAGGAAGGCCACGACCAGCGCCTGCGGCAGCAGACGGCGCGCGGTGGACTCCGGGCGCGCGGCGCCGCGCCCCCTGCGTCGGCGCGCGGCACGCCGGCTCGCTCCGGCGGGCTTCCCGGTGTCGCACTCCGTCGTGTGCGCCTCTTCCTCCAGCGCGCTCCCGGCGTGCGCGCCGACCGTGTCCCAGTCCGCGTCCCAGCCCGCGCCGCCGGCCTGCCGGGGCAGCACCGGCTCGGTGACGTAGTACGCCTGCGCCTCGTAGGCGGGCCGGTAGGTGTCCTCGTACGGCCCGTACGACTGGGTCTCCGTGTGGTGCACGGACGCGCCGCGGCCGTACACCAGGGCGGAGACCCTGCCGGGGCCGTACGGCGGGGCGGAGACGTCAGGGCCGTACGGCTCGTGCTGCTCGAACGTCTCGTACTGCGACTTGCTCACACCGACACGCTCCAGAGGCGCCAGAGGGGTCCGGATCGGGCCCCCAGAACCTAGCGGAGCGGTCGTCACTCTCCAAAGCGACGCGACTACGCACTGTTGCCCGTACGCGCGTGTGTGCCGCGTGTTCCGTGTGCGCTCAGTAACCGAAGGCGCGGGCGGTGTTCGCGGCCAGGGCCGTGGCCAGCGTGTCCTCGTCGAGGCCGCGCACGGCGGCCATGGCACGCACGGTGACCGGGATCAGATACGGAGCGTTGGGCCGGCCCCGGTAGGGCGCCGGGGTCAGGAAGGGCGCGTCGGTCTCCACGAGGACCAGTTCCAGCGGGGCGACGGCGAGGGCGTCCCGCAGGTTCTGGGCGTTCTTGAAGGTGACGTTGCCGGCGAAGGACATGAAGTAGCCCTCACGGGCGCAGATCTCCGCCATCTCGGCGTCGCCGGAGTAGCAGTGGAAGACGGTGCGCTCGGGGGCGCCCTCCTCCTTCAGGACGCGCAGGACGTCGGCGTGCGCGTCGCGGTCGTGGATGACGAGCGCCTTGCCGTGCCGCTTGGCGATCTCGATGTGGGCGCGGAAGGACCGCTCCTGGGCGGCCTTGCCCTCGGGGCCGGTGCGGAAGTGGTCCAGGCCCGTCTCGCCGACGCCCTTGACCTGCGCCAGCCCGGCCAGCCGGTCGATCTCGGCGAGGGCCTCGTCCAGTGCCGCGTCTCCGCCCGGTTCGCGGGCGCCCTGCCGCGACCAGCCGTCGGGGTCGCCGTGCACGATGCGCGGGGCCTCGTTGGGATGCAGGGCGACGGTGGCGTGCACGCTGTCGTACGCGGCCGCGGTCTCGGCGGCCCACCGCGAGCCCTTGAGGTCGCAGCCGACCTGTACGACGGTCGTCACCCCGACCGACGCGGCCTTCGCGAGGCCCTCCTCGACCGTGCCCGACTGCATGTCGAGGTGGGTGTGGGAGTCGGCGACGGGCACCGTGAGGGGTGGCGGCAGCGGCGGTGCGCTGTTCTTGTCGTCCTTGGTGCTCTGGCCGGCGTTCGAAGGCATGCCCCGATCCTACGAAAGGGGCATGCCGTCGGCCGCCGGCGCCCGCTCAGCCCGCCTTGCGATGGAACGGGTGCAGGAGATCCGACAGATGCCAGTGGTGCGGCTCCCGGGGCAGCTCGGGCGCCACGGCCCCGGAGGGCACCGCGGGGGTCTCGACCGGGCCCGCCTGCGGCACGCTGTGCCGGTGCTCCGCGGTGCCGCACACCGAGGAGACCTGCCCGGCGCGCATGATCCGCACGACGTGACCGTCGCAGTTGTGGCAGCTGGGCCTGCTCAGCGGCGACGGCACGACCCGGCCGTCGGCCACGTACAGCACGAACTCCTGCCCGTCGGCATCCTTGTGGTGCTCTATCTCGTACGACTGCTCCCAGCCGTGCCCGCAGCGCATGCAGGCGAACGAATACGACTCGTGAACGACGGCTGTGGCCGTACCGCGGAGGCCGGTCTGCCCTGCGATCTCGCTCATGCCAGCTCCTCTGGTCCGCTGGTCGAGGGACCCGTGTGCGTCCCTTCGACCAGTGGACGCTTCCGTGGAGCCGAGCGCATCCGGTCTGTCGAGTGTTGGAGGCGATTTGGCGCTTCCTTGCCGAATACGCCCCGTCCGGTCCCTTTTCGCTTTGCCATCGGCGACAGCCTTTTGCCGTCCCATGGCCCACTCGCTCACCCGAGAACACCCCTGCTCAGAGGGTGTTTTCCCGCAGGTGGGGGCGGGTCCCGAAACGCCTCACCCGGCGGAGCGCTTGGCAGCCACCACGGCATCGAAAACGACCCTCTTCGGCAGTCCCGCCTCCACCGCCACCGCCGCGATGGCCTCCTTGCGCCGCTCCCCGGCCTCCTCCCGCACCCGCACGCGCCGCACCAGCTCCTCCGCGTCGAGTTCCTCGGGCCCGGCCTCGGGCGCCCCCTCGACCACGACGGTGATCTCCCCGCGCACCCCCTCCGCGGCCCACCGCGCCAGCTCGGCCAGCGGACCGCGCCGTACCTCCTCGTACGTCTTGGTCAGCTCGCGGCAGACGGCGGCCCGCCGCTCCGCGCCGAAGACCTCGGCCATGGCGGCCAGGGTGTCGTCGAGCCGGTGCGGGGCCTCGAAGTACACGAGGGTGCGGCGCTCGTCCGCGACCTCCCGCAGCCGGGACAGCCGCTCGCCCGCCTTGCGCGGCAGGAAGCCCTCGAAGCAGAACCGGTCGACGGGCAGCCCGGACAGGGCGAGCGCGGTGAGCACGGCGGACGGGCCGGGCACGGCGGTGACCTTGATGTCCTTCTCGACGGCCGCCGCGACGAGCCGGTAGCCCGGGTCGGAGACGGACGGCATCCCGGCGTCCGTCACGAGCAGCACGCGCGCGCCGCCGAGCAGCTCCTCGACCAGCTCCGGGGTGCGGGCGGACTCGTTTCCCTCGAAGTACGACACCACGCGCCCCTTGGGCGTGACGCCGAGCGCCTGGGTGAGCCGGCGCAGCCGCCGGGTGTCCTCGGCGGCGACCACGTCGGCGCCGGCCAGCTCCTCGGCGAGCCGGGGCGGCGCGTCCGCGATGTCGCCGATGGGGGTACCTGCGAGGACAAGGGTTCCAGTCACACCCCCATCCTCCCAGGAACCACTGACAGTCCGGCCCGGGAAGCGGACCGCGCCCCGGCCGGTACCGCACATGCACGGGACTCCCACAGAACGGTTCCCTACGATGGCGCGGTGACCAGTACCGCGTCCTCCATGGACCTCCGGCAGGGCCAGTCGCCGCACGACCGGCGGCCGGCGTGGCAGCAGCGGCTGCGCCGATTCGGGTACGTACCGGCGAAGGACGCGCCGTCGGGCGACGTGCGCGACCGTCTGGTGCCCCCGTACACCGAGCCGGGCCCGCGGCTGTGGCAGGCGCTGGGCGTGCCGCCGGTCCTCGCCGGACGGATCACCCGGTGGTCGGCCTGGCTCGGCCCGCTGCTGGTGACGCTGGTGGCGGGCCTGATGCGGTTCTGGAACCTGGGCAGCCCGCGCGCGGTGATATTCGACGAGACGTACTACGCCAAGGACGCGTGGGCGCTGGTCCACCGCGGCTTCGAGGTCAACTGGGACAAGAACGCCAACGACCTGGTCCTGCAGACGCACGGCCATCTCGCGATCCCGACGGACGCGTCGTACGTCGTGCATCCGCCGGTCGGCAAGTACGTGATCGGCCTGGGCGAGCTGCTCTTCGGGTTCGACCCGTTCGGCTGGCGGTTCATGACCGCCCTGCTCGGCACGGTGAGCGTGCTGCTGCTGTGCCGGATCGGGCGCCGGATCTTCCGCTCGACGTTCCTCGGCTGCCTCGCGGGCGCGCTGATGGCGGTGGACGGCCTGCACTTCGTGATGAGCCGGACGTCGCTGCTGGACGGTGTGCTGATGTTCTTCGTGGTGGCCGCGTTCGGCTGCCTGGTCCTCGACCGGGACCGGTCACGGGCGCGGCTGGCCGCGGCCCTGCCCGTGGACCGCGACGGCCGGGTCCGCCCGGACGCGCGCGTGGCCGACACGTTCCGCTTCGGCCTGCGCCCCTGGCGCTGGGCGACCGGGCTGATGCTGGGCCTGGCCATCGGCACCAAGTGGAACGGCCTGTACATCCTGGTCGCGTTCTGTGTGATGGCCGTCCTGTGGGACGTCGGCGCCCGGAAGACGGCCGGTGCCCATCACCCGTATGCCGCAGCCCTCAAGTACGACACCGGTCTCGCCTTCGTCGCGACCGTTCCGGTGGCCATCGCCGTCTACCTGATGTCCTGGCTCGGCTGGATCCTCTCCCCGTCCGACGGCACCGGCGGCTACTTCCGCAACTGGGCGGCCACCGACGGCAAGGGCGGCAGCTGGACGTTCCTGCCGGACTGGCTGCGCAGTCTGTGGCACTACGAGCACGAGGTGTACGAGTTCCACGTCGGGCTGACCTCCCCGCACACCTACCAGTCCAACCCCTGGAGCTGGATCGTGCTGGGCCGCCCGGTGTCGTACTTCTACGAGTCCCCGAACCCCGGCGCGGACGGCTGCCCGGCGGACGCGGGCCAGAAGTGCGCGCGCGAGGTGCTGGCGATCGGCACGCCGCTGCTGTGGTGGGCGGCCTGTTTCGCGATCCTCTACGTGCTGTGGCGCTGGGCGTTCCGCCGCGACTGGCGGGCCGGTGCCGTCGCCTGCGGCATCGCGGCCGGCTGGCTGCCCTGGTTCATGTACCAGGAGCGGACGATCTTCCTCTTCTACGCGGTCGTCTTCCTGCCGTTCCTGTGTCTGGCGGTGGCGATGCTGCTCGGCGCGATCATCGGCCCACCGGGCTCCTCGGACACCCGCCGCGTGATCGGCGCGTCCGCGGCGGGAGTGCTGGTGCTGCTGATCATCTGGAACTTCATCTACTTCTGGCCCCTGTACACCGGCACCGCCATCCCGATCGACCAGTGGCGGGCGCGGATGTGGCTGGACACGTGGGTCTAGCTGGGCATAGACGCCATGAGGGCGCGGCCGACTGCCGCGCCCTCATGGTCGTTGTTGGTCGTCAGTGGTCGTCGTCGGTCCCCCTCGGACGGCCCACAGACGGCCCGACAGGGATGAGGTGCAGCGCCGCCAACTCGCGTGTGACCTGCTCTTTCCCAGCATCGCCACCGGCACTCGACGTCCTTTCGCCAGGGGCCGTCTGTCGGCACGGCCCCTGCGGGCGGTAGCGTCAACCTATGATCTCGGGCGAGGGAGACACCCAGGGCGACGTAGCGCCGTTCACGGCGGAGACGGCGGAAGCCGTTCTCAGGGAGGCATGCCAGGGGGCTGGGCTTGATCCAGCGGGCGCCGAGTTGCTGAGGCTCGGCTCCAACGCCGTGTACCGGCTCAGCAACGCTCCCGTCATCGTCCGTATCGCGCGTGATCCTGACAGCCTGGCCGAGATGGACAGGGCTGTCCGTGTGGCCCGTTGGCTGGGCGAGCAAGACTTTCCTGCCACCCGCGTACTGCCTGGGGTCCCGCAACCGGTGATCGTCGGTGGCCGGGTGGTCACGTACTGGGAGAGCGCCCAGGACCGCGAAGAGTACGGGACCGTAACCGAGTTGGCAGACCTCCTACGACGCCTGCACTGGCTCGAAGAACCGCAGTCCCTCGGGCTTCCCTACTACGACCCGATGTCCAAGGTGTGGGCAAGCCTCCAAGGCTTGAATGGCGTAGCGGACGACGACCGTGCGTTCCTGGAGGAACGAGCCGGGAAGCTCGGCAAGGAGTACGACCGATTGGACTTCGTGCTCCCCTTCGGGATGATCCACGGAGACGCGAGCATCGGGAACATCCTCCGCCACCGGAACGGCCAAGCGGTCCTGAGCGACCTCGATGGCTTCGCCCTGGCGCCGCGTGAGTGGGACCTCATCCAGACAGCGATCTTCTACGACCGGTTCGGCTGGCACGAGCGATCACAGTACGAAGGGTTTGTTCATCACTACGGGTTCGACGTCATGAACTGGCCGGGATACAAGGTGCTGGGCGACCTCCGTGAACTCATGATGACGCTCTGGATGGGTGGGCAGGCCGCCGCGAACGAGAAGGCCGCTGAGGAGTTCGCGCGCCGTGTGGCCGACTTCAGGAGCGGCGACGGTCGGCGCGACTGGCGACCCTTTTAGCTCTCACCTGGGCTGCTGTGAGTCCGTAGCGCTCCACAGCCTGTGTTCCCGCGCCTGCTCATGGAAGTCCCGGACAGCGGCGACATCGCTGAAGCGCCCGAGGTGCTGGCGGAACTCGCCGAGATAGGCGACGCAGCGCGCGGACTTGAGCTGTTCCCCGAGGTCCAGCGCATCGAGCGCGACACGGCATGCCTCTTCCGGATCGCCTGCGTGTAGGTGGGCGTCGGCCAGGACCATGGTCACGAAGAAGTCGCTTCGGACGTGGCTGCCGCTCATGGCGTTCTCGGCGTGCTCCACGGCCTTGCGGGCGCTCTTCACGTCGCGGAAGCAGTGAGCGAACTCGGCTGCAAGCTCAGCTTGGTCGAAGTACGTGATCCACTCGGGCTCGTCGTCGCTGTTCACACTGTCCAGCGCCTTCGCCGCCTCTGCAAGGGCAAGCTCACAGGCCCGCGCGTCGCCGGTACGCGCGAGGGCCCGAGCATCCATCGCGTGGAACTGGGCTCGGAGAGTGGGAGTTGCCACGCCCGAGATGCCCATGAGGGCACCGCGTGCGAGCGTGGCAGCCTGCGTGAAGTGACCGAGGAACGTGGCCTGATGACTCATCGCGGACAGGATGCTGCCGGCCAACCGGCGGTTGTTGGCGTCCTGGGCGAGGCGGAGAGCCTGAAGGAAATACCGCTGAGCGAGGCCGTGGTGGCAGGCGTCGTAGGACATCCACCCGGCGAGCATCGTTGCCTCAGCAACGGTTGAGAACAGCGCGCGTCCGACTGGCTCTGTGTACTGACCAAAGAGCAGCGGCGCGACATCGCGGCTGAGGTACTGGATCACGGAGTGACGGGCGTGGTCGCCACCGAATCGGTCATCGAGCTGGGCGAACATGTCGGCCGTGGACTTGATCACCTGAACGTCGGCGAACCCGACGCGCGGACCGTTGGCCGACTGCGTCGCCGGGAAGGACGGCTCAGGCGCCACCAGCCAGCGAAGCGATGCTTCGTTCCACGCGGGCTGGGACGGCTCGGACTGAAGCAGCGGTTCGTAGCCGTTGAGATCAGCACGCCAGAGCCGGTCTACGTTGCCGATCGCCGCCTCTGGGCTTGCGGGGTAGCTGGTGTCCAGAAGGGGCGCGTCCTGGCCGGTGATGTGGTTGAGCCCCAGTTCTGCGGCGGTCATCCCCAGCGCCTCGCAGAGCAGCGGACCGTAGAACTCGTCCGGGACGCTGTGGCCGTTCTCCCAACTGGCGATGCGTCGCTTCACGCTGGCATCGGCGGGAAGCTCGTGACCGTGCCGGGCCGCGATGCGTCGCAGTTCGTTGACCAAGCGCGGCTGGCTCCAACCACGCTTCTTACGAGCCTCGCGGAGGAGATTGCCGATCTGCTGGACCGTGCTCGTGGCCCTCGCCTCCCCACACTTCGAGTACCACCACAGTGGATGTTCCCTTTCCCCTGATGGACAGGGTGAAAGCCCTTGCCACCAAGGAGGACTTGGAGACTACCTCCATAACAATGACGGGGGATGACGCGCTCGTGCGTTGCTCGTCACCCCTCGTCACCTCTCGTCATCTGCCCAGCTCAGGCCCCTAGGGGCGACGCTGGGAGCACAGCGGCTGATGAACCGCTGAGAGCCGGTAGGGGTGAGATGACGTGCAGAGGATGACACGGCGAGGCATCAAATGGCTGTCCGCTGTGGCAGAGGATCCGGAACTGTGCCGCGCACGGTGGGCGGACGACCCACGGCAGCCGTACACGCTACCGGCGGGCCGTCTCTTCGATGTCGTGGTGACCAACCAGCGGATCGGCATGGAGACATTCGACCAGCTTGAGCGGCGGAACATGCCGGTCGGCCCTACGGTGATCGACTACGCCGCGAAGCAAACGGGCTTCTTCCTCCCCACGCGTTCTCGTGACAGGTTCACTCGGGCGCTGGCCAGGGAGACCGACGCCCCGCCTGAGTACCGGTACTTGGAACAGGGGTCGTACATCGTGGTACCCGGCCCGTTGTCGCTCTCCGGCGACCGCTACCAGTGGCTGGATGCTCCCCTTCGGAGGCCCGAGGCTTCGCCGCTGCGGACCATCGCCCTGGCCGTCATGCTCGTCGCTGCCGCCGACATCATCGCCCGAGCGGACCGGTACGGAGAGCAGTACCCGAACGTGCAGGCCGCCTACGCGGAAGACGCTCAGACGGAGGCGGACCATGGACGCTGAGCACGAGTCGTACGACGCCGCGCGCTGGAACCCCCTCGAGAGCGACGAGTGGTACGCCGCACGCAACGCGACATCGGCCCTGCGCGACGTACTCACCGCGGCCGGCATGACACGGGACTTCCCCTACCTCCGCGCGGAGCTGAACGCCTTCGGACAAGGGCTCATCGAATTGGGTCGGGTGTCCCCGGAGACCGCCGAGCGCCTGGCCGAGCTGCTTCAGCGCGCCATCGAGTGCCAGCGCGATGCGGCAAGCGCAGACAGCCCGTGCGGGCGCAAGACCAACTGACCTAGGTGCATTGGGGTGATGTGGTGATGGATCCGCGACGGGTGATCGCGAAGCGTGCGGAGGACCTGGCACCCGCAGTGCCGTACGTACGCGGCTGGGCCGAGGCCAAGCGAGCGACTGACGCCCTGGCCGAACAACTTCAGGCACTCGGCCTGGACTCCGACTTTCTTGGGCTGAGGGCCGACGTGAGCGTGTTCGGTGACGGACTCGTCTGCCTGGGCCCGATCCGCTCCGAGGCGGCACAACTGCTCACCGAGGCCATCGCGACGGGCCTGGCTCTGGAAATGGCGTCATCGGACGCGGCGTTCCCCGACGCATCGGCCGCCTGAAAGCACGCCCATGCTGACGCCGACCTTCGCTGAAGACTTGCACGTGGGCGGACGGTACGCCACCTACCAGTGCTGGGCCGCCGCCTATCCCTTGCACGAGGTCCGTTCCATCACGCTGGGGTCGCATGACGCCACAAGCCCCCGTCTGGCGCTGCGTTGGCTTCAGGAGCGTACGGGCCACATCACAGACCAGTTCGACGCCGCATACGCACGACCAGGCCGCTACTGGCTCACCGACGAGCCGGAGCACGAACGAGCCCTGGCGTATCTGGACACAGGAACGGCCTACCAGCTCACCTTGTACGACGAGAACACGCGCTACGTGCTCGTGGCTTACCCCAGAGGAGCGGCATCGTGACGGGACTCGTGCGCGGCTACTGGTGCGAGTGCTGGACTGCGGACCTCAGCGGCGACCAGCCGCCGGCACTCCGGGCATCCCTCGACGCCTACTCGGCGCCCCAGGCAGACAGATGGGTCGCTGTCACACTTCGCACGATCTCACCGGCGCTGGACTCCGACGCGTCCGACGTGGCGTGGGCTTGGCTGTCCCAGGGCCGCATTGCAACACGACGAGCCCTCTTGCGCCTCGAGCCCTGCACGGTCACGGTCACCCAGGACGCCACGCGCATCACGTGGACGATCCGACCGGTGCTCTTCCTGCCGCTCGCTCACCGCCAGGGCGCCGAACTCCCTACTTGCGCACACGATTTCAAGCCACAGACGACTGACTGAGTTACAACTTTCACTACTGGTTCAAGGCGGCTCGCTCCGCTCACCGCGCGCGCCCCGGCCCCCGGCCGGGCCTGCGCTCCTGCCTCCGTCCCGCTCCAGCCCGGCCGGCGCCCGTGCCGCGCTCATGGCAATCAGTCGCCTGATGCCAGAGAAGGGGTACGTCGTGGCTGGGGCGGTCGGCTCCACGGCTTTACGGAGCCACTTTGGCGCGAGCCTCGAAGATCATGGCCCCAACGTCGTGCTTTACCGGGCAGGTCCACAGACTGCCCGACGCGCCGCAAGCTTACGGGGCCATGATCACTCGCGCCAAAGCAGCGCCACCCCAAAGCCGTTCCACCGACCTCTGCGCGCAGCTAGCCAGCCAGAAGCATCGTATGCTCATCGGCTATGACATCTCAGGGAGGCGAGAACCCGAGTTCGAGCAACAACGCCACGACCACGAGCGCCACCCCACCTAATGGCGATCCTGAACCGGGAAGCGTCAACACAGGAGAAAGTGACCGAGCTTCAAGCACTCCTCAGACACGGCGATCCGAAGAACACCGCTTGGCACGTCTCAGCCTGGCAGCCGCTCTTCTAGGAGCCCTTATAGGCGGGCTATTCTCTTACTGGGGCGCTTGGCAGCAGGCACATACCCAACTTGAGGCTCAAGCGGCCCAGAATCGTGACGACCAAAAGAAGGAAGATCGAGAAAAGAAGGCCGATATCTACCAGAGCTATCTCAGTAGCGCAAACGCATACGCGATAGAAACTAACACCATAATCACAGACTGCAAGAGCGGAAAATGTTCCCCAAATTGGAGCAAATGGAATACCGCACGCACAAAATATCAAGACGCCATCAATCAGGTATGGGTATACGGAACTGATACCGCCGTTACTGGGACTCGGGAGATTTCAGCCAGCCTACCCAATTCACTGTGGGCCCCTGATTCGGATTCAATATCGCTTCGTTTCGATGCAGAGCAGTTCACAGCCTCCTATCAGCGATTTCAGTCCATCATGTGCCGAGAACTACCAGCACAACCACGACGTGGCTGCTAATTAGCCTCCACAGCGAGCATTGGCGCCTGCCCCAGGGGTCCGCATCATAGCGGGGCCGAGGCTTCCCCGGTCACGACGGCAGACTCTAAATTGGCCTCCCTATCGGCAAATGCAGACCCCCGCGGGCTAGCGCAGGATCACATCCCCTCTGCGCCCGCGCGCATTTTGCGACGCACGTCAACCAGTCTCTTTTCTGCGCTGTCAGAGTCCGCCTGAACACGGGTCAGCATTTCTTCAGTAAACGTCCGACCCCCATATTTCTTCTTCACCTCAACGAAGAGGTGATCCACTCTATCAAGACACAAAATGACCGCCTGCGCTGCTATCGCACAAATACGCAACCGTTCTTCGATACTTGAGTCCTCCAAGGCCATCTGTCGAATTTCCTCATCTTCATTCGCAATCAAAGAAAGCTGCAGACCAAGGAGGTTGAGGTGTGAACTTAGAACATACAACTCAAGTCGCTGATCAATAGACAACCCCACGTGCCCCTGAATTTCCTCCACCCTTTCGCATAGTCGCTCAACGCCATAATAAAGATGCGCAAGTTCCTCCAGCGGGGTGTTCGCCTTCAAATTTATGAGAGTGTTGCGAATGTCAGTAGCGTGTGTGCGTGCGCCATGGAGTTCAGGTAGAAGGGCCGAGGCTAGAGACCTTTTTCGGTCCCGCCATTCGCGAAATTGCCCGACGGCGGGTACGACGCCGGCGCCGAACAGCAGGAAGGTGGCAGCAACCAATCCCCACGTGGCGAGAACGAGCTGATCTTCCATCCTGGACTCCTTATATTTGGTTCTGCACCTGACGACGAGCCGTGCAAGTTGGTGATGCCTACCTCATGGCGTCGTACATGCCTTCCATGACCTCGCCATACGCGTGCTCCACTCGCCGTGCCCAGGCCATGCCGCCATCCTCCGGCGGCAACGGCTCGTCCCGTACGAAGCATCCCAAGCATTCCAAGGCGTGATCGCAGAGCTGGCTCAGGAGGGTGACCGATCCTCCGAGCTGCGGCTCAGTGACGTCAGACCACGCCAGGAACTCGGCGACCTTGGTTAGCCGGAGGCGGAACTCCCGGTCGCGAATCCTGAGCAAAATCGGCTCCAGCCTGCTGACTTGGTTCTGGAGGGACTTCTCCCATCGCTGGATGCGCTCCCGTCCTTCGGCCACGCTCTCAGTTGGCCGGCCCCGCACATGCTGCTTGATCTGGAAGAACATCTGGATCGCCGAGTCCGCTGCGACGTCCACCCGCTGTGACACCACGAGCTCGCGAGCCGCCTTGGCCTGGTGCCTCTGTGCGGTGATCGAAGCCCAGATGGAGAGCCCACCGCCGAGCGCGGTGCCGCCCAGTCCGAAGATCGCCCCGACCCATACCCCTGCGTCCACGGCCTCATCATGCCGACGAACCAACCGACATGGGGCCGTTCCCGTCAACTCCGTCTAGCCATCTGTGCTCGTCCAACGTCTCCGGGACGCTCAGTCACAGCTGACCACCAGGACTACACGAAAAACGGTGACGGGGAAGCTGTACAGCAGCGGAGTACAGCACCACCGTGACCGCAGCCGACCGACAACGGCCCTTGACGGCCGAGTGACCAGCCCACCAGACCTCAATGACCTCTCGGCCGATAGTTCCGGACGAAGAGGTCGTGCCAGAACCGTGCCAGGTCGTGCGGGGAATCACGGGGAATGGCGGGGACCAGGTGGTCGGCCAGTCAGCCGCCGTAGCTGCTTTGCCACAGGCCAGCCCAGCAAGCGCCTACAGAAGACCTAAGCTTCCCAAGCTGAGGTCTCCGGCCAGGCGCTCGCACCGATTCACTCCGACCGCGGCCTTTCACATTGCCCGCTCATACAGCGGCCAACGTGCAGAGCCCTGCGCGTGTCGTCATCGGGCTCCGGCGGCGAGTGGGTATGAGAGTTCCAGGTCATCCCCTGGCACGTGAAACTCCTCCAAGGCGAGCGGCTTACCGCTCTGGTCGAGAGTCACACGGATGATGTGGAGAACAGGGACGCCGTCAGGCAGCCGGAGCGCCTGGGCCTGGTCCGGCAGCGGCATCCGCGTGCGCAGGTACTCCGTGAAGTGGAGTTCATGACCCAGCTCGGCGAGCGCCGTGTAGAGGTACGGGGCCGGCGGGGGCGCCTCCCCCTCGTACTTGGTGTCGAGCAACACAGAGAACGGCACGTAGGTGCTATGGAGTTGACGTAGACGCCCACGTTCGGCGGTCTCCAACCCGGCGTAGGTGTACATCGGCTCGCCCGGAGGGATGCGGAGCAGATCAGCCAGTGCGAGCGGTGCATCCGTGCGCGTGGCGGTGGGTTCCTCTGCGCTCTCCCACCGCAGGCCGTCCGCCTCCGTGTAACGGCCGTCGGCCTCGCGCCGGACGCCGCGCGGCCTGGTCAGGCTGGGGCGAGTATGAGGCGAGCGGACGAACATGCCCCGACCCATCATGACCTCGACCAGGCCCGCCGCCCGTAGCTCGGCGATCCCCTGCCGCACCGTCGGACGCGACACCCCGAACTGCTTGGCCAGGACTTCCTCAGATGGGAGGGGCTGGCCTGCGGGATAGGTGCCGTCCAGGATTCCTTGCCGCAGGTGATCCGCGATCTGCCGGTACTTGGCCGGGGTGTTGCTGGGCGGCATGTTCCCTCCGTCGCTCGCTCTGGTCCGTAGCCCGTACAGCGTCCCTCATAACAACCACCTTGACAACCCGTACTACGGGCTGCATTCTTGTGAACCAAGCCCGTAGTACGGGTGGAAGCCATCCCGTATGGAGGCGACGTCTGTGGGGCCGAAGGAGACCGGGAAAGGCGACGAAGTCGCACGTCAACGGGCCATCGGCAACCGCTGATCTTTGACAACTCCAGAGCGCGCTGAAGAACGCGAGTGATTTTGGTCCCCGACGCGCCCCAGGCGCGCCGGGGGTCATGACCACTCGTCACGCGACGCGTGGTCCACAAGACGCGCCGGGGCGGCTGCCAGTCCTTGGCCGGAGAGCAGCCGCCCCCACTGGGCCGTCACCTACGTAGAGAGGTAGACCCTTGCAGTACATCGATGCTGGTCAGGATGGTGTTACAGCCTCTGAGGCCGACCGCGAGCCGACCGCCGCAGAGCTTGCCGCCATCCAGCTTGAAATGCCCGTGATCGACGCAGAAATCGAGTTGCTGGACGCGGAGATCGCAACCCTGGGCCGTGACCGCTTCCACCTCGACGCGCGGCGGCTTCGCCGTGCCGAAAGGCGGCTGTTGGAGGAGCGCCGGCACCTGGCCGCCAAGCAGCGGAAGTCCACTCGGGAGGCAGCCGAGGTGACCGTGATCGCAAACGCCCACCGTTACCCTCTGCCGCTGCCGACAGATGGAGAGGACCCACGGTTCTCCTTCGGGCTTCTCATTGACATCGCCAAGGTCCTTGAGCAGCACGAATATCCGCCCATCAGGACAGGCCATGACCTGCTGGAACTGAAGATGGCCTTGTTCAGGTACCTCTACGCGGCCGAGACGTCCGACGCTGGCGCCGTCGACGGCGGTGCCGCATGACCGTCACACTCGGAAAGTCGAAGTCTCCGGCGCCACCGCTCAGCGGACCGGAAAAGGTCCTCCTGGGAAGCGCGGCCGGGCTGGGTGTCGGCGTCGGCGGAATCGGGCTGGCATCCTCGTTCGGCACCGTCTCCGCGGCCGGGGCCCGGTGGGGCTTCTCCGTTCCCCAAATGCTGCCGATCGGTATCGACACCGCCATTCCGGTCTTCACGCTGGTCAACCTGCTGTTGATCCGGACGGACATGCCGTTGGCCTGGGTGCGCTGGGTTCCCTGGGGACTGACCGGGGTCACCTGCTGGCTCAACGTCGCGGCTGGACACTCTCTGTCTGCCAAGATCGCACACGGCACCATGCCGCTCCTGTGGGTGGTGCTCTCCGAGGTGGCCGCTCATGTCTACGCGGTCCGAATCGGCGCGGTGACCGGGCGCCGGTTGGAGAGGATCCGGCGTTCCCGGTGGCTTCTCGCCTTCCCCTCCACGTTCGCCCTGTGGCGCCGTATGACGCTGTGGGAGATCACCTCGTACGCCGCTGCACTCGACTGCGAACGGCAACGTCTGCTTACGCGCGCCGAGTTGCGCGAAGAGTACGGCAGGGGGTGGCGGTGGAAGGCTCCCCGGCGTACGCGTGTGCTGCTCAAGCTCGGCGAACTCACACCCGTACGCGAGCGTGCGCAGGCCACACGAACGCCCTCGTGCGCTCCACAACAGGCGCCTGATGCGCAGCGTCCGGAATCGTCGTACGCGCAGGTCACGGGCCGTACGCCGCCCATGAAACGGCAGACGGAAACGCACCGTACGCCTGACACAGCAAGCGCCCGTGCGATGACTCGACGGGCGTACGACGAAGCCGAGATCGAGCGTAAGCGGCAGCGTGCGCAACAGGCGTACGCCGAATCCCTCGACGCCGGACGCCCCATCGGCCCGAAGGCCCTGGGCAAGGAATTCGGCTTCTCCGAAGGCTGGGGCCGTAAGCAGATCAAGGCTGTCGCAGCACACCGAGCCGCCCAGGCCGCCGAGCAGAGCGAGAGCGGCCGGCCGATGGCAGCCGTCGGCGCCGGTAGCGGCCAGTAGCCACAGCAATCACGCGGAGCCCGGTCCTCAACCGACCAAAGCAGGGGCCGGGCCCCGTCATCCCTCCCCGTTCCAGGAAGGAACCTCAGTGAACCACGAAGAGGAACACGAACTCTTCAGACGTCTCGAAGCGGACATGACCGCTGGCTCAGGCGCCGATGTGGTCGACCTGGGCAAGGCCCGGTCGGCCCGAGACGGATCGGCCGATCCGAGCACCCGACCCGACGCCGTTCGCGTGGTGGTCGACCAGCCGACTGCCCCGGCCGGTCCGGGCTATCTGGGTCGGCTGCTCGCTGCGAAGCGCCGTCCAGTCGTTCCCGAGTGGCTGAAGTCCACGACGGAGTTGAAGACGGCGGCTGGCTGGGTGGCGCGCCACTACGCGCACGCAGCGGGGTATCACGCCTTGCGTGCCCCGGTCTACGCCGGCCGCCTGGCCCTTCAAGCACCCTCGGGTACGGCGCGGTTCGTTGGCGGCACCATGCGATGGGTTGCCGACAGGGAGGGTGAGCCGGTACGGCTCGCCGCTGTCCGGCGCGAGGATGCGGCCGAGTACCTGAAGCTGTCACGTCAGCGTGACGGACGGGTACGCCTGCGCACACTCGTCACTGTGCTGGCGATGTTCGTCGGCCTGGGCGCCGCGCTCGCCATGTACGTGCTCGCCCCCGGCTGGCTTCAGGCGGTGTCGGTCAGCGCGGTCGTGATGGCGCTCGGGTTCGCCGGCCGCCGCGCGGATGACCCGGTCATCCATCGGGCGGTGGAGCTGCCCAAGGCGACCAAGCTCACGAGTGACATCGTGCTGCGGGCGCTCGGCTCCCTGGGCATCCCGTCCATCAACCAGGCGCAGGCCAAGGGGCGGGACGGCTTCGAGTTCACCGCCCCGATCACCCGCGACGGTCCCGGTTGGCGTGCGGAGGGCAACCTCCCATTCGGCGTGACCGTGACGGACATCATCGAGCGGCGCGAACGCCTCGCATCCGGCTTGCGCCGCCCCCTGGGCTGCGTGTGGCCAGAGGCCGTGCCCAACGAGCACACGGGGCACCTGGTGCTGTGGGTCGGCGACCAGGACATGTCGCAGGCCAAGAAGCCCACTTGGCCACTGCTGAAGTCCGGCAGTGTGGACCTGTTCAAGCCAGTCGCGTTCGGCACCGACCAGCGCGGGCGCTGGGTGGAGATCACGCTCATGTACATCGCGGCCGTGATCGGCGCGATCCCCCGCATGGGCAAGACGTTCCTGCTGCGCCTGTTGCTGCTCATCGCGGCGCTGGACCCGCGCGCCGAGCTGCACACCTACGACCTGAAGGGCACCGGCGACCTGGACCCGGTCGGCAACGCCGTCTCGCACCGACACCGCGCCGGGGACGAAGAGGAGGACATCGAGTACGCGGTTCGGGACATGCGGGCGTTGCGCGATGAGCTACGACGCCGCGCGAAGGTGATCCGCACCCTGCCGCGAGACGTCTGCCCGGAGTCCAAAGTGACGTCCCAACTGGCGGACATGAAGGCGCTGGGTCTGCATCCGATCGTGGTCGGTGTGGATGAGTGTCAGGTCTGGTTCGAGCACGACAAGCACGGCAAGGAACTCGAAGAGATCTGCACTGACCTAGTCAAGCGTGGTCCCGCGACCGGGATTGTGCTGCTGCTGGCCACCCAGCGGCCGGACGCGAAGGCGCTGCCCACGGGCATCAGCGCGAACGCGTCAGCCAGGTTCTGCCTGAAGGTCATGGGCCAGCTCGAAAATGACATGGTGCTCGGTACCTCCGCGTACAAGCGGGGCGTGCGCGCCACCATGTTCAGCTGGGACGACAAGGGCATTCACTACTTCGTCGGCGAAGGGGCAGACGCCCGGATCGTCGGCTCGGTGTACGTGGATGCCCCGGCCGCCGAGTCCATCGGCGCCCGCGCCCGTAAGGCGCGCGAACTGGCAGGCACGCTCTCCGGTCACGCGCTCGGAGAAGAGCCGGAGCCGGACGAGTCCAGCGCGTATGACCTGCTGCGCGACATTCTTGCCGTGGTTCCCGCCGATGAGCCCAAGGTGTGGTCCGAAACGGTCGTCGCCCGGCTCGCCGAGCTGCGCCCGGAGGTCTACGAGGGATGGGATCCCGAGTCCCTGGCTGCGGCCCTGAAGCCGCACGGCGTCTCCACTATCCAGGTGGGGCGCCGGGTGAACGGCAAGGTCGTCAACCGGCGTGGTATCGACCGGTCCCACATGGTCGCCGCGATTGCGGAACGTGACGGAAACCGGGGCATGGGCTGACTGGTCGGGGCCGCTAGCGCTAGCGGCACACCCCGCTAACGTTAGCGGCCCCGCTAGCGCCCCAAACCAGCTCTGATCAGGCCGCTAGCGGATAGCGGCCCACCTGCGGAAACCTCTGGAAACCGCCTGGAAAGGCCCGTCATGCCCCCCGCGCTGCTCGCTATCACCTCGATTCTCTTCGTAACACTGTGTTATGTCGCTCTGTGTGCTGCCTCGCCGTTCGGCAACTGCCGCAAGTGCCGGGGCATGGGCCACAAGCTGAAGACCGACCGCAAGGGACGGCTGAAGCGCGGCAAGGACTGCCGCCGCTGCCACGCCACCGGCAAGCGAATACGCGTCGGCCGCTGGCTCTACAACCGCTGGGCTCGCATCTACCGCGCCGGCACCGACACGCCCCGCCCGGAAGGCTTCCGATGACGCTCACCTTCTCCGCCGTGCTGCTGTTCGGCGTCGCCTCCGTCGTTGCTGTGAAGACCAAGGCGGCCCGCGCGGGCGCTGCCGTCCTGCTGTTCCTCTTCGGCTTCTTCACCGCCGGGACCGGCGCCTACGCGCCCATCCACGGCCTGGTGGCCTCCTTCGCCCGCTTCCTGTCCCAACTCGGCCACTGACGGGAGAACTTCGTGAACGAACCCATAGTCGCGCGGCACTGGCTCGCCATCGCCACGCCCAAAGCCGCGCCCGCGCTCGCCACCACGACCGTGCTCGCGCTGGCCCGCATCTGGAACGCCAACGGCGCCGAACACTCTGTAGGCGACGCCGCACTCATGACCGCTCTGTCCCTGGGCGCCGCCGCTGCGGGCGCGTGCGCGAGCGTCGGCCGCGCCGGGGACAGCACCATCGCCGGGACCGCGTTCGCCGCCTCCGGTGCGCTCGCCTTCGCCGGGGTCACCGGATACTCCGACGGTCTGTCCCTGCCGCTGCTGCTGTGGTCCGTGGCCACCGCCGGCGCCTACGGGCTCGCCGCGCGGTACTGGCGCCAGGACCGCCGCGAGACGGCGGCGTACCAGCGGCACGTGAGCGAGCGGCGCGAGGAACGCGCCCACGTCGAACGTGTCGAGACCATCCGCGCCACCGCTCAGATCGAGGTGTCCCGCACCGGCGCCGCCTACGCCGAACAACTCGCCGCAGCGCTCACCGCCCGCGCCACGCTGCCCGGCTTCGACCCCAAAGCCCTGGAAGCCGCAGGGCTGCCCGCACTCCCCGCCCACAACAACCACGCATGAAGTCGCCCAGGGCGGTCGCCTCTCGCCAAAGACCGCGACCGCCCCCGGCTCTCCGCTCCGTTGCACAGAAACAGGAGAAGTCCAGCATGGCATCCGAGCACCACCCGCCGCCCCCAACCCGCGTTCGCAACCTCTACGCGGTGGACGGCGCATCCACCGAGCGCCTGCCTCCGCAGGACATCGAAGCCGAACGGGCCGTGCTGGGTGGCATGATCCTCTCGGCCGACGCTATCGGCGAAGTGGTGAACGTGCTCGATCCCGGCGACTACTACCGCCCCGCGCACGAGACCATTCACCGCACGATCTGCGACCTGCACCACGCAGAGCAGCCGGTAGACCCCATCATCCTCACCGCGGAACTGTCCAAGCGCGGTGATCTCACCCGCATCGGCGGAGCCTCGTACATCTACGGTCTCCTCAACGCAGTTCCCACCGCAGCGAACGCCGAGTACTACGCCGAGATCGTGCGCAACAAGGCGAGGCTCCGGCGCCTGGTCGAGCACGGCACCCGTCTTGTGGAGTGGGCCTCAGCGCCGGGCGCCGACCCCGAAGAAGTCGGGGCTGTAGCCGTCACTCAGGTCAGGGAGCTTGCCGCCCCGGAGCGTTCCGCGCTGGACAGCAGCCCGGCGGAGGAAGCCCCCAACGGCACAGTGCCGAACCCCCTGTACGACCCGAAGCCTGGGCTTCGGCGCCCGAACCGGCCCGGTCCCACCCCGCACCCAGACGTGTTCTGCGGCTGGTTGGGTGAGACCGTGCGAGAGCTGGACCCGACCACTGAGGCGGATCCCGTCGCCGTGCTCGTGAACCTCATGTCGGCGGCCGGGGCGATCACCGGGCGTCGCCCGCACCTGTGGATCGGCAACGACCGTCATCCGGCCTTGCTTTGGGCGCTTACCGTCGGTGCCACTTCCGCCGGCCGCAAGGGTTCCGCGACGTCGACGGCGAATCGCCCCCTGGCTGCCGCCTTCCCTGAGTTCTTCGGCCCGGACCACACGCCACGGGGCCTCAACTCCGGTGAGGGGCTGATCGAGTACGTCAAGGACGCCGACGGCGACAGCGCGTCCCCTGCCAGCCTGGACAAGCGGCTCTGGGTGGTCGAGTCCGAGTACGCCGTGACCATGAGCCGTGGACGGCGTGAGGGCAGCAGCCTTCCGGGTGTTCTGCGGCAGGCGTGGGACGGCGAGGATCTGGGCTCGATGGTCCGGAACTCGGTGAAGGCCACGAACCCGCACATCGCGATTCTCGGCCACATCACCCCCGACGAGTTCCGGGCCAAGATGCAGGACTCAGAGATGGCAGGCGGGACGTACAACCGGTTCCTGCCGATCTTCTGCCACCGCAACCTGATCCTTCCCGAGTCGCGAGGGGCAGACTCTCAGCTGATCGACAACCTTGCGCACGCCTGGCGGACCGTGCTCGACGACGCCGCGAAGGTCGACGAGGTGAAGATCAGCAGCGAGGCGCGAGCGCTGTACCGCGATGAGATCTATCCCGCTCTCACCGAGGACACGGCGACTGGAGCACTCGCCGAGTTCACGGCCCGCGCCGCCCCGTACGCCCTGCGCGCCGCGATGATCTACGCCCTGTGCGACCACGGCGACACGATCCGGGAAGAGCACATGCGCGCGGCCTGGCACCTGATCAACTACGCGCACGCGACAGCAGCTCACCTCGTCGGCTCCGGCTCGGGTGATCCCAAACTCGACAAGCTCGCCGCCGCAGTCCGAAAGGCCGGTGCAGAGGGACTGACCGGCAACGACATCCACCGCCTGTTCAAGAACGACCGCAAGGCCGAGCGGGAACGGCTGATGGCCGCACTCCTCGAACAGCCCGGATACACCCGCCGTCAGCGAGCCACACGGGGACGGCCAACCACGGTCCTCGCCTACGCAGGCTGAGGCGGCAAGGGCGCAAAGGGCGGAAAGTGCACTGGCCTGCGGAGACGGCAGGGCAAGAAGTGCGCCGCGAACGGGGCGGTAAGCCCCGAGCGATCTGATCACGCACCCTTAGCGCCCCTCTTTCCACGCTCTTAGCGTCCAAGCAAAACCCCAGCTCAGGCGGCTTTTCGCCCTTAACGCCCTTTGCGTCTGCCCCTGAGCCTCCGCACGACCCCCCGACCCGTACTCCGGCCCCGAGGAGTCACGCCCCCATGCCCACCCCGACACCCGCTCTGCCCGACCGCTACCTCACCCCGGAAGACCTGGCCTCGCTGCTCGGCGTGCCGCTGGAGACCGTCTACCAGTGGCGCCGGAAGCGCACGGGCCCGCCCGGCTTCAGAGTCGGCCGGCACCTTCGCTACGACCCCGCCGCCGTAAGCCGATGGATCGCTGACCGCATGGCGCACGACACCGCTTAACGCCCCTGCACACCCAACCGGGGACGGCCGTTTCGGCCGTCCCCGGACTTCCACTGCCCCTGACATCCGACCAACCCGAAGGGAAGTCCTGTTCATGGCAGGCCACATCCAAGACCGCTGGTACAAGACCGAGACCAATGCCGACGGCAGGCCCGTCAAAGTCAAGACGGACCGCTACGGAACGGGTCTCCGGTACCGCGCCCGGTACGTCGGCCCGGACGGCACCGAGAAGAGCAGGTCATTCCGCGACAAGGAGTTGCGGCTCGCCAAGCAATGGCTCGTACAGATCGAAGCGGACATGTCGCGCGGCCAGTACATCGATCCCCGTGCCGCGCGGACGACGTTTCGCCAGTACGCAGAGCGTTGGATCAAGACGCACACCGGTGAGATCAACAGCCGTGAGGCTGCGGAGCGCCGACTCCGGCTGCACGCTTACCCCCACATCGGCTCGCGCCCGCTCGGCTCGTTCCAGCCGGAGCACATCCGCGCCTGGATCTCTGCTCTGGAAGGCACCGTGCCGGCGGAGTCGCACCGCCGCATCATCGTGGGCACCGTCTCCGCAGCGCTGAGCGCGGCGGTCGATGACGGGCTGCTCAGCAAGAACCCCTGCCGCGCCCGCACGGTGCAGCTCCCGAAGCCGGGCAAGCCGCGCGTCGTCCCGTGGACGGCAGCACAGGTCTTCGGCGTACGCACTGCCCTTCCCCGGCGCTATCAGGCCGCCGTGGACGCTGGGGCGGGCTGCGGACTTCGACAGGGTGAGATCTTCGGCCTGGCCGTTGACGAACTCGACTACGAGGGTGGTTGGCTGGCCGTGGGTCATCAGCTCAAGCGCATCCGGGGCAAGTACGTCTTCGCTCTACCAAAGGGGGGCAAAGTACGCGACGTGCCACTTCCCAAGGCTGTGGCCACCGCGCTCCGCGATCACTCGAAGAAGTTCGAGCCGATCGACGTGACACTTCCCTGGCGCACGCCCGACGGGCCGCCCGTGACGAAGCGACTCCTCTTCAGCGGATCGGAGGGCAACCACGTCCGCGTGAGCAACTTCAATGACCACCACTGGAAGCCAGCCCTGGCCGCCGCAGGTGTCATCCCGGCACGGAAGGCAGGCGAGCGGTACGCGTCGGCCCCCGAACACGGCATGCACGCGCTCAGACACTTCTACGCGTCGGTACTGCTGGACGCCGGCGAGAACATCCGGGCCCTGAGCCAGTACCTCGGTCACGCCGATCCGGGGTTCACCCTACGGACGTACACGCACCTCATGCCGAGCAGTGAGGGGCGCACCCGGAAGGCCGTCGACAGCCTCTATCTGGCGTCGAGCCCTCAAGATCACGGCCCAGAGACGGCCCAGGCCGCCTAATCCGGCCCCAGCCAGAGACAAACACCCTGGTCAGGGAGCCACAAGGCCGGATGTGTCAGACTTCATCTACTTCTGGCCGCTCTACACCGGCACCGCGATCCCCATCGACCAGTGGCGGGCGCGGATGTGGCTGGATACGTGGGTCTAGCCCACGGCCCGCGTCACGGTTTCGGCAACATCGGTCACAACTTCCCCACAAGCGCTTACAGTTCCCCCGCTGCCCTGTTGAACGCGTTCAACAGGGCTCGGCCATGCACGGGGAAACGGGGAAGGGATGCGCGCGATGCGCAACGGGGTGAAGGGTGCCGTCATCGGCACCGTGTGCGCGGTGATGCTGGGCGGAGCCGGTTACGGCGCCTACACCATGGTCTCCGCGCTGAACGGCGACGCGGGTACGAACAGCCACGCGGGCGTGCGGACCGGCCCGCCCGGCGGCTCCGAGGTCGAGGAGGCCGCCAAGGGCTTCTTCGCCGCCTGGGAGAAGGGCGACGCGGCGACGGCGGCGGCGTACACGAACTATCCGCAGGCCGCCCGGGAGTTGCTGACGGCCTACGCCGGCGCCGCGCACATCGGCAAGGTGCGTGTCACACCGGGCGCGGCGACCGGCACGCGCGTGCCGTTCACGGTCGAGGCGACGGTGTCCTACGGCGGGAAGAGCCGGCCGCTGTCCTACCGGAGCACGCTGACCGTCGTGCGCGGCGAGACCACGCACCGTCCGCTGGTCGACTGGCGGCCGTCGGTCGTCCATCCGCGGCTGCGTCAGGGGGACACGCTCACGACCGGTGAGTCGGCGGCCCCGCCGATCGAGGCGGTGGACCGCGACGGCGCGGTGCTGACGAAGGAGAAGTACCCGTCCCTCGGTCCCCTTCTGGACCAGTTGCGCGAGCGGTACGGCGACAAGGCGGGCGGCACGGCCGGCGTGGAGCTGGCGATCCGTCACGCGGGCGACGACGCCGACACCCCGCTGCTCACGCTCGCCGAGGGCAGACCGGGCCGGGTGCGCACGACGCTCAGCGCGAGTGCCCAGGCGGCGGCCGAGACCGCCGTGCAGAAGTACGCCGAGTCGTCGGTCGTGGCGGTCAAGCCGAGCACGGGCGAGGTGCTGGCCGTCGCCAACCACCGCGCGGACGGCTTCAACGCGGCCTTCCTCGGCACCCTCGCGCCCGGCTCCACGATGAAGATCATCAGCGCCGCGACCCTCATCGACTCCGGCCTGACCACCGCGAACGGCCCGGCGCCCTGCCCGCCGTCGGCCGTCTGGCAGAGCCAGACCTTCCACAACCTCGCGGGCCTCGCGCCGGACGAGCACGCCACCCTCGCGGAGAGCTTCGCCCGGTCCTGCAACACGGCGTTCGTGAAGTTCGCCGACTCGGTGAAGGTGGACTCGCTCACCCAGGAGGCCGAGCAGCGCTTCGGGCTCGGCGGCGACTGGAAGGTGGGCGTGCCGTCCTTCGACGGCCGGGTCCCCGCCTCCGGCGGCCCGGACACGGCGGCCGGCCTGATCGGCCAGGGCCAGGTCCAGATGAACCCCCTGAACATGGCCTCCGTGACGGCCACCGCGGCGACCGGAACGTTCCGCCAGCCGGTCGTCGTGCCGCTCTCCCTGGACGGCCGTGAACCGGCACGCGCGCGTGGGCTGTCGCCCAGCACGGTCCAGCAGCTGCGCGCCATGATGAGCCGCACCGCGCACAGCGGCACGGCGGCCGGCGTCATGGCCGGGCTCGGCGGTGACATCGGCGCCAAGACCGGCTCGGCGGAGGTCGACGGACAGGCGAAGTCCAACAGCTGGTTCACCGGTTACCGGGGCGACGTCGCCGCCGCCGCGATGACCCAGGACGGCGGGCACGGCATTGACGCGGCCGGCCCGATTGTCGCAACCGTGCTACGAAATGCCGACTGACGTCACCCTCAAAGGTGGGGACTTTAAGGTGATTGCCGTCGTTGGGGAGAGTGAAGGGGTGGCGGGGACCCTGGGGAACGCACGGAGGAACTGAGGCTGTGGGCAACAGAAGGCGCGTCGCCGAGCGACGGAGGACGACGAGGCCGGCGGTGCTCGGCGGGGTGATCGCCGTGGTCGCCGCCGGCGCCGCATTCGCCGTCTACGCGGTGGCGGACGGCGGCGCGGCGGCCGACGAGCGCACGTCCGCCTCGGCGGACCACAAGGCCGTCAAGACCGGTCCGCTCAGCGCCGCCGAGGTCCACGCGGCCGCCACTCGCTTCCTGTCGGCCTGGCAGCAGGGCAAGGTCGCCGACGCGGCCGGCGCCACGAACGACGCCTCGGCCGCCACCGCGCTGCTCACCGCCGTCGCCAAGGACGCCCATCTGACGGGCGTCACCCTCACCCCGGGCACGGCCGCGGGCGCGAAGGTGCCCTTCTCCGTCAAGGCGACGGTGTCGTACGACAAGCTCAGCAAGCCGCTGACGTACGGCAGTTCGCTCACCGTGGTGCGCCGGGCGAGCGACGGCACGCCGCTGGTCGACTGGCACTCCTCCGTCGTCCAGCCGGACCTGGAGGACGGCGACACCCTCGTCACCGGCGCGTCGGGCACCCCGCCCGTCAAGGCGCTGGACCGCGACGGCGGCGAGCTGACGGCCGCCAAGTACCCCTCCCTGGGCCCGGTGCTGGACGGGCTGCGCGCGAAGTACGGCAAGACCGCGGGCGGCAAGGCGGGCATCGAGCTGCGCGTGGTGCGCGGCAAGGCGTCGCAGAAGGCCGAGCTGTCCGACAAGACGCTCGTCGCGCTGAGCCAGGGCACACCGGGCACGGTGCACACGACGCTGAACCCCACGCTCCAGGCGGCCGCCGAGCAGCAGGTGGGCAAGCAGAAGCAGGCCTCGGTGGTGGTCGTGCGGCCGTCAACGGGCGAGATCCTCGCGGTCGCCAACACCGGACACGGCTTCAACGTCGGCTTCCAGGGCTCCCTCGCGCCCGGTTCCACGATGAAGATCGTGACGTCGACGATGCTGTTCGAGAAGAACCTCATCACCCCGGACGCCTCCCACCCCTGCCCCAAGACGTACAAGGTCGCCGGCTGGACGTTCCACAACGACGACAACTCCGAGATCAAGAAGGGCACGTTCAGGCAGAGCTTCGGGGCCTCCTGCAACAACGCCTTCATCGACTTCGCGCCGAAGCTGTCGAACGACGACCTGACGAAGGAGGCCCAGCAGGTCTACGGCCTCGGCATGGACAACTGGGCCATCGGCGTCCCGTCGTTCGACGGCTCCGTGCCGGTGCAGAGCGGCGCGCAGATGGGCGCCTCGCTGATCGGCCAGGGCGCGGTGCGGATGAACCCGCTGAACATGGCGTCGGTGGCGGCGACGGTCGAGTCGGGCTCCTTCCACCAGCCGTACCTGGTCGCGCCCTCGGTGGACCACCGCACGCTGGCGAAGGCCGCGCGCACGATGTCGGCGAAGACCCAGTCCCAGCTGAAGGACGTCATGAAGTTCACGGCGGACTACGGCACGGCCGCCAAGGCGATGGCGGGCATGAGCGGGGACTACGGCGCCAAGACGGGCTCCGCCGAGGTCGACGGCCAGAAGAAGCCGAACGGCTGGTTCACGGCCTACAAGGGCGACCTCGCCGCGGCGGGGGTGGTCCAGGCGGGCGGCCACGGCGGCGACACGGCCGGGCCGATCGTGGCGACGCTGCTGAAGACGGGCGGCTGATCAGGTCCCTACGGGTTCCGCGGTGTAGGTGCGCCGCAGGAACCTGAGCAGCGCCTTCGACTCGAACTGGACGACCTCGACACCGTTGTCGGAATGGAACTCCACGACGGCCTGCACGCGGCCGCACGGCCACACGCGTACGTCGCCGCTCTCGGCCGGCGTCCGCAGCCCCTGCTCCAGCAGGGAGCGCGAGAAGGTCCACTCATGGGTACCGGGCAGGTCGATCCGCACCGAGCGTGGATCGCTGTCGGGGTCGTACCGCAGCAGCACCGGTACGGCCTCCGGATCCTCCTCGTCCTCTTCCGTGACGATGTGGACGCGCGCGTACTGTTCGACCACAGACATCGGACTACCCTTTCACGCTGAGTCACCTTCACGGAAGTCCCGCATCCGCTTTGTCTCCAATGTGCCATATTTTCCGATTTGCGCCCCCGGAGACGACCAGCTGTTCATGCCGACCGGCGCGACACGCGTCCGCGAGAATGGGGCGCGTGACGCCTCAAGACGACCGAGACGACAAAGGGGCCGCCGGGTCGCTGCTGCTGGACGACCAGCTCTGCTTCGCGCTGTACGCCGCACAGCGCGCCGTGACCGCCGCATACCGTCCACTTCTGGACGACCTCGGGCTCACCTACCCCCAGTACCTGGTGCTGCTGGTGCTCTGGGAGCACGGCGAGACCAGCGTGAAGGAACTGGCGCGCGCCCTGCGCCTGGACTACGGGACCCTCTCGCCGCTGCTGAAGCGGCTGGAGGCGGCGGGTCTGGTGCACAGGGAGCGCGCGGCGGACGACGAGCGCTCGGTGCTCGTCGCGTGCACCGGGCGCGCGGAGGAGCTCAGGGAGCGCGCGGCGCGGGTCCCCGGCGCACTCCTCACCACGACGGGGCTCGGCGCCGAGGACGTGGCGCGGTTGCGCGCGGAGTTGCGGGACCTCGCCGAGCGCGCCGCCGCGGCGGCCGACCGGCACCGAGCGCGCTGATCCCGCCTTACCCGCGGTCGCCCACCCTGACGGCGCACACCGACCTACCGACCAGTACCTTGTGCACGATGTATCTGTGCGTCACTCATTCCGGGGAAGGCCTGCCATGACCGAGGACTCCGCCGTCGACACCCGTCCGACGAAGATCGTGTACGTCGCCGAAGCCACCGCCCACGGCGGCCGGGACGGCCATGTCACCAGCCAGGACGGCCGGCTCGCGCTGAAGGTCGCGATGCCCCCGCAGCTGGGCGGCGACGGCGACGGCACCAACCCGGAGCAGCTGTTCGCGGCCGGTTACAGCTCCTGCTTCCACAACGCGCTGATCCTGGTCGGCAACCGCGCGGGCTACGACCTGACCGGCTCCACGGTGGCCGCGAAGGTCGGCATCGGCCCGAACAAGCAGCGCGGCTACGGCCTCGCCGTGGCCCTCAGCGTCTCCCTGCCGGTCCTGGACGCCGACCTGGCGGCCCGGCTGGTGGACGCGGCGCACGAGGTCTGCCCGTACTCCAACGCGACGCGCGGCAACATCGACGTAACGATTCTGCTGGGCTGATCCCGCCGAGGAATCGCAGGCGCACGGGCGATGTTGCACGCACTGTCGCAGGCGACGGGACAGTGCGGGAAGGGACGACGGACGTGGGCGTGGACGTGCACGGCACGGTGGCCGAGGGCTTCGAGCCGGTCAAGGAGGCGTTCGCCGCGAACTTCGCGCTGCTCGGGGAGCGCGGCGCGGCGGTGGCCGTGTACCGCGACGGGCACAAGGTCGTCGACCTGTGGGCGGGCGTGAAGGACGTCGACGGCAGGGCCGAGGGGGCTCCCTGGGAGCGCGGCACGGCGCAGATCGTCCGCTCGGCGACCAAGGGCGTCGCCGCCGCCGCGCTGCTGCTCCTGCACCAGCGCGGCGAACTGGACCTGGACGCCCCGGTCGGCACGTACTGGCCCGAGTACAAGGCCGCCGGCAAGGAGCACACCCTCGTCCGGCATCTGCTGGCCCACCGCGCGGGCATACCCGTGCTGGACCGCCCGCTGACCCCCGCCGAGGCCGCCGACCCCGACCTGGGCGCCGCCGCGGTCGCCGCACAGGCGCCGGTGTGGGAGCCGGGCACGGACCACGGCTATCACGCCCAGACCTACAGCTGGCTCACCGGCGAGCTGGTCCGGCGGGTCACCGGCCGCCCGGTCGGCGACTGGATCGCGGACGAGATCACCGGACCCGTCGGCGCGGATCTCTGGCTCGGGCTGCCGGAATCGGAGCACGCGCGCGTGGGCCGCGTCGGACCGGTCCAGGCGCCGGAGACCACGGGCACGCTGAAGACGCGCCCCAAGCGCGCGGTGGCCGAGGCCTACGCCGATCCGGACTCGCTGACCCGGCGGGCGTTCGCCGCCATCACCCCGCTCCCCGACGAGAACGACCCCGCCTACCGCGCGGCCGCCCTGCCCGCCTCCAACGGCATCGCCACCGCCGACGGGCTGGCCCGCGTCTACGCGTCCCTCATCGGCGACGTGGACGGCGGCACGCGCCTGTTCACCCCGCAGACGACGGAACTGGCGCGCACCGAGCGGTCGGCCGGACCGGACCGGGTCCTGGTGGTGGGCACCCGGTTCGGCCTCGGCCACATGCTGCACGGCAGCGCGTCCCCGCTCCTCGCCCCCGGTTCCTTCGGCCACCCGGGCCGCGGCGGCGCCCTCGCGTTCGCCGACCCGGAGACCGCAGTCTCCTTCGGCTACGTCACCAACGGCTTCCGCAAGAGCGTGACGGCGGACCCGAGGGCGCAGGCGCTGGTACGGGCGCTGCGCACGGCGCTCGCGTAACGCGCCGCCGGGCCCGCCCGGTGTCACACGTTGATCGGGTGCGAGGTCCGTCCGGACGCCGTGTCGATCTCCTCGTGGGCCTTGGTGAGCAGTTGCATGGCCAGTTCGTTGAGGGCCCGCGCGCCCGCGATCTCCTCGCCGACCCTGGGCTGGTTGGCGTCGACGGTGTGCCTGCTGGCCCGGCCGTGCGCGCGCATCTCCGAGCCGTCGGGCAAGCGCACCATGGCCACCGCGCGCGTGTGCAGATCGTCCTCCACGAACTCCATCTCGACATGCCATCCGACAGCGGTTTGCAACATGACGACCACCTCCGAAGACCGCTGCTTCCAGGGTGCGCCCTGGCACCCCCGGCCGTCATGTCGGCGCCTGCGCGCCCTTCTCGGCTACGCGCCCTTCTCGTCGAAGCTGGCGAAGTACGCGGCGGCCATGTCCTCGTCGGCGTGGCCCTGGGCGGCGGCACGGGCGAACCGCTCGGCGGTCGCGGCGGCGACGTCGAGGCGTACGCCGCCGCGCTCACCGGCCTGCACGATCAGCCGGGCGTCCTTCTCGGCGGTGGCCACGGCGAACGACGCCGGTGACAGCTTGCCGTCGAGCACCAGCGCGGCCTTGGCGCGCAGATAGCCCATGTCGAGCGGGCCGCCCTCGATGAGGTCGAAGAAGCCCTGCGGATCCACGCCGAGGGCCCGGGCGAGGGCGAGCACCTCACCGGTAGCGGCCGTGGCGGCGAGGACCCAGCTGTTGGCCACCAGCTTCAGCCGGCTGGCGCTGCCCGACGCGCCGTCGTCCCCGGTCCACACGGTCTTCGCGCCGACCGCGTCGAAGACTGGCGTGACCGTGGCCCGCCCCTCCTGGGGCCCGGCGGCCAGCACGGTCAGCTGACCGGCCTCGGCGGGCTGGCGGGTGCCGAGGACGGGAGCGTCGTAGAAGACCAGCCCGTGCTCGCGGGCGAAGCCGGCCAGGTCGGTGACCAGGTCGGCCCCTGCGGTGGTGCACTGCGCCCACACCGTGCCGGGGCGCAGCGCCGGGGCGGCCGCGCGCAGGGTGTCCAGGACCGTCCGGCCGTCGTAGAGCATCGTCAGGACGACGTCGGCGCCCGCCACGGCCTCGGCGGGCGTGGCGGCGACGCGGGCGCCGTCGGCGGCGAGCGGTTCGGCTTTCTCGCGCGTCCGGTTCCAGACCCGCACGTCCAGCCCCGCCCGGCACAGATTGCGGGCCATGGCGGCCCCCATGATGCCGGTGCCCAGCACGCTCACGGTCGGCTTGTCGGTCATTGACGGCTCCCTGTCGTCGTCCGGCTGCTGTCGCATGGCCCCCGGCCACGTGGTCCCCGGCCATCTTCGCGGCGCGGACGGACACACGCACGCGCGCGTACGGCGGTTCACGCCTGCTGCTCCGGAAGCAGCACGGGGCGGCACGCACCTGCGAGAGTCCGGGCGCGACCTGGTCGAACAGTCCGTAGGACCTCTGCGAACTCCCGTGACGCATACCGTGACTTGACCCCATTCGGGGCCGGTCGGCCCCCTCGGAAGGGCGACGACTTCATGCGCTCGTCCTCGTCACACAGACCCCGCCCCGGGCGCACCACCACGACGACGGCAGCGCGCGGCCTGCTGACAGCCGCGGGGATCGTCCAGTCGACCGCTGCCTCGGCCGCGACACGGGACAATCCCCGACCGGCAACAACGCGGGCGGCGGCGTGATCATCAAGGGCAACGGCGACGGCTCGCCGCTCAAGCCGGTGAGCGGGAACGTCGTCACCATGCCGGCCGGTGCGTTCCAGGGCATCAAAGGAACAACCCGGTCCAGACGCCGTCGGCGGCGAAGACCAGCGACTTGCAGATCCGGCTCAGCCCACACCCGATCGCGGCGGCGGCCTCGGCGGCGGTCCGGGTGGCCTCCGGGAAGCGCCGGGTCCGCGCGAGGACGTCCTCCAGCCCGCGCGCACGCATCGCTTCGGCGAACCGGGGGTGGGCACCGGACTCGCCGGTGTCAGTGGCGGTCGTCGCCATGCGGGGCACGCTACGGCATCGTTCCGGCCGTGCTCACGGCGTTTTCAGCTGCCACCGGAACAAAAGCGGCCGGTGAGGGTGCAGCCCCGTCCCCACGGGCACCCTCACCGGCTGGTCCTCGTAGTCCTTGCGGACTACGAGCGGTACGTCACGCGCGTACCAGCTCCCGCTCCCCGTCCGGGTCGGCGTCCTTGCCGTCCGTGGAGGACTGTGTGCGCAGGCCCTCGCCCTCGACATCGACGTTCGGCAGGGCGCGGTCGAGCCACTTGGGCAGCCACCAGGCCCGCTTGCCGAGCAGGGCGAGCACCGCCGGGACGATCGCCATGCGGACGATGAACGCGTCGAAGAAGACGGCGATCGCGAGGCCGAAGCCGATCATCTTGATCATCGACTCGCTGGAGCCGATGAAGCCGGAGAAGACCGCCATCATGATGACCGCGGCGGCGGTCACGACCCGCGCCCCGTGCCGGAAGCCGGTGACCACGGCCTGGGTCGGCTTCTCGCCGTGGACGTACGCCTCGCGCATCCGGGTCACGAGGAAGACCTCGTAGTCCATGGCGAGACCGAAGACGACGCCCACCATGAAGATCGGCATCATCGACATGACCGGGCCGGTCTCGGAGACGTTGAACAGGCCGGACAGCCAGCCCCACTGGAAGACCGCGACCACGGCGCCGAGCGCCGCCGTCACGCTGAGCAGGAAGCCGAGGGCCGCCTTCAGCGGGACGAGGACGGAGCGGAAGACCACGATCAGCAGGAGGAAGGCCAGGCCGACGACCAGCGCCAGGTACGGCAGCAGCGCGTCGTTCAGCTTCTGCGAGACGTCGATGTTCATCGCCGTCGAGCCGGTGACCAGGATCTTGGAGTCGGTCTGCCGCGCGACCTCCGCGCCCTTGTCGCGGATGGCGTGCACCAGGTCCTCGGTCGTCTTCGAGGACGGCTTGGACCCGGGGACGACGGTGATGGTCGCGGTGTCACCGGCCTTGTTGGGCATGGCCGGGGTGACGGTGACGACGTCCTTCAGGCCCTTGATCTCGTCGCCGACCTTGGTGAAGGCCGCCTTCGCGTCCTGGCTGCCCTTGGCGTCGACGACGACCATCAGCGGGCCGTTGAAGCCCGGCCCGAAGCCCTCGGAGAGCAGGTCGTAGGCGCGGCGCTGGGTGGTGGAGGTCGGCTGGGAGCCGTCGTCCGGGAGGCCGAGTTCGAGGGAGGCGGCCGGGACCGCCGCCGCGCCGAGGCCGATCACACCGAGGAGGAGGACGGCGACCGGGCGGCGTACGACGAAGCTCGCCCAGCGGGTGCCCATGTTGGGCCGGCCCGGCTTCTTGGGCTTACGGCCGCCGCCGAGCAGCTTGCTCTTCTCGCCGGCGGGCTTGACCCTGCGGCCGGCGTAGCCGAGCAGCGCCGGGATCATCGTCAGCGCGATGAGGACGGCGATGGCGACCGTGCCGGCGGCCGCGATGCCCATCTTGGTGAGCATCGGGATGTTGACGACCGACAGGCCGACCAGGGCGATGACGACGGTCAGGCCCGCGAAGACCACCGCCGAGCCCGCCGTGCCGACGGCGCGGCCGGCCGCTTCCTCGCGCTCGCGGCCCTCGGCCAGTTCGGCGCGGTAGCGGGAGACGATGAACAGGGCGTAGTCGATGCCGACGGCCAGGCCGATCATCGACGCCAGGGTGGAGGTCGTGGAGCCCAGGTCCAGGGCGCTGGCGAGCGCGGTGATCGTGGAGACGCCGATACCGACGCCGATGAGCGCGGTCAGCAGCGGGAATCCGGCCGCGAGCAGCGAGCCGAAGGTGATGACGAGGACGACGGCGGCGATCGCGATGCCGATGACCTCGCTGGAGCCGGTCTCCGGGGTCGCGGTGAGCGCGTCACCGCCGACCTCGACGGTCAGCCCGGCGTCGCGTGCGTGCTGCGCGGCTTCCTTCAGGGCGTTCTTGGAGGAGTCCTTGAGCTCCATCCCGGAGACCTTGTACTTCACCGAGGCGTAGGCGATCGAGCCGTTCCGGCTGACGGCGTGCCCGGCGTACGGGTCGGCGACGGAGACGACCTCGGAACCGCTGCCCAGCTCCTTGACCGTCTTCTCGACGGCCGCCCTGTTGAGCTTGTCGGTCATCTTCTCGCCGGCCGGCGCCTTGAAGACGACACGCGCGGTGGCGCCGTCGGCGCTCATCCCGGGGAAGCGCTGTTCGAGCAGGTCGAAAGCCTTTTGCGCCTCGGTGCCGGGGATGGAGAAGGACGTGCTGCCGGCAGGCGGCGCGGAGGCGGCGCCGACCCCGGCGAGGGTCAGCAGCGCCACCCATATGAGGGCGACGAAGTGCCGTCGCCGGAAGGCGAGACGGCCCAGTTTGTACAGGAATGTGGCCACGGAGGCGTACTCCCGGTCAGGTCGTGGGGTTGATCAGGGCAGGGGTGGTCAGCCCGACGACGTGAGCGGTGACGTCAGAAGGTGGGCTTGCTGGGGAGAGATCAGTCGGTGGGAACGCCGAGGGCGGGGAGGACCACGGCGTCGATGTACGACATGAGGAAGGCCTGCGTCGGCGGCAGCTCGTCGATCATGGTGCGGGCGGCGAACCCTCCGAGCATCATGTGCATCATGAACTCGACCGCCGGGTTGTCCGCACGGACCTCGCCCCGGTCGACGGCCCGCTGCACCACGCGGCGGAACGACGCCATCTCGGGCTCGATCAGATGATCCCGGAACGCCCGCAGGAGATCCGGGTTGCTGTGCACCGCCATGGCCAGGCCCCGCATCAGCGCGGAGTTCTGCTCCATCTCGCAGTCGTCCGAACGCAGGGTGAGAGCGTGCAGGTCGCCCTTGAGCGATCCCGTGTCGATCTCGTCGAGGCCCATGCCGCCCGGCTTGGTGTGCCGCACCGCCTTCGCCACCAGCTCGGCCTTGCCGCCCCACTGGCGGTAGAGCGTCGCCTTGCTGGACTTGGTACGGGCGGCGACGGCGTCCATGGTGAGGGCGTCGTAGCCGACTTCGCGGAGCAGGTCGAGCACGGCCTCGTACAACTCGGCCTCCCGCTCGGGCGTGATCCGACTGCGGCGCCCCGTTGCGACGACCTCGGTCATGCCACTCACCCTCCCGCTCCGGAGCCTCCTGTTTCGTACTCCATGAACATACCCTGAGAGCAAGCGAAACGAAACCGTTTCGTACGTGGGTTGGGTCACGCTTGTTGGCTTTCCATAAACCGGCGCCGGTCGCCCGCGTACGAGTTGCTCGTGTCGTTTGCCCGGAAAAGCATAGGGAGGTGAGCTATCTGCGCCTTCCCCACCTCAGCGGCGACCTGCTGTGCTTCGTGGCCGAGGACGACCTCTGGCTGGCCCCCCTCGACGCGCCCGGCCGCGCCTGGCGCCTCACGGCCGACCGTACCAAGACCGGTCACCCGCGTTTCTCGCCCGACGGCCGCCGCATCGCCTACACGACCTGGCGCAGCCTCGACCCCGAGATCCATCTCGTCGGCGTCGACGGCGGTCCCGCGCGGCAGCTGACCTACTGGGGCAGCTCCGACACCCGGGTCTGCGGCTGGACGCCCCCCGAGAACGGGGAGAGCGACATCCTCGCGGTCGCCTCGCACGACCAGCCCTTCTCCTACTTCACCTGGGCCTACAAGGTCCCCACCGACGGCGACCCCGGCGCGCGGCTGCCCTGGGGGCCGGTCACCGACATCCAGGTCGCCGACGTCGACGGCGAACACCGGACCCTGCTGCTCACCGGCACCCCGCCGCACGAACCGGCCTCCTGGAAGCGCTACCGCGGCGGCGCCATGGGCCGCCTGTGGCTGCACGGCGAGCAGCTCGTGCCCGACATCGGCGGCCATCTGGCCTGCCCCATGTTCGTCGCCGGCCGCGTCGCCTTCCTCTCCGACCACGAGGGCGTCGGCAACCTCTACTCCTGCGCGTACGACGGCACCGACCTGCGCCGCCACACCGACCACGACGCCTACTACGCCCGGCACGCCGCGGGCGACGGCACCCGGGTGGTCTACCAGTGCGCGGGCGACCTGTGGCTCGTGGACGACTTCTCCCCGAACGCCGTGCCGCACAAGCTGGACGTCCGCCTCGCCGGGCCCGCCACCGGCCGCCGCCGCTATCAGGTGCCCGCCGCGCAGAACGTCGACGGCATCTCCGTGGACGAGACGGGCCGGGCCAGCGCCGTCGTCGTCCGCGGCAGCCTGTACTGGCTCACCCACCGCGACGGCCCGGCCCGCACCATCGCCGACACGCCCGGCGTCCGGGTACGGCTGCCGGAGATGCTGGGCACGACCGGCAAGGTCGCGTACGTCACCGACGCCGACGGCGAGGACGCCGTCGAGATCGCCCAGCTGCCCCGCGCGTCCGGCGACCGCGCCCCGCACCGGCTGGCCTCCGGCGCGCTCGGCCGGGTCCTGGAGATGGTCTGCGACCCGCTCGGCGAACGGCTCGCCATCGCCTCGCACGACGGGCGGCTGCTGCTGCTCGACACGGGGGAGGGGGAGGGCGGCGAGGCCGCGGAGACCCCGGCCGCGCAGGCCGCCGCCGAGGACTCCGCGCAAGCAGAGGGGCCCGAGGAGGGCGAGGGGGCCGGGCAGGCCGGGGAGAGCGCGCGGACCGAGGTGCCGGGGGGCACGGCCGGCCAGGTGACCGAGCTGATCCGCTCCGTCAACGGCCCCGTTCGCGACCTCGCCTTCTCCCCCGACGGAGCCTGGCTCGCCTGGTCCCACCCGGGCATCGGCCGCTCCCTGCGCGAGATCAAGCTGGCCCGGATCAAGGACCGGCACATCGTGGACGTCACCAACGGCCGCTTCGAGGACGAGAACCCCGTCTTCACCCGCGACGGCCGCTACCTCGCCTTCCTCTCCTGGCGCGGCTTCGACCCGGTGTACGACGTCCACACCGGCGACCTCTCCTTCCCGCTCGGCTGCCGGCCGTACCTCGTCCCGCTGAGCTCGGCGACCCCCTCCCCCTTCGCGCTGAACCCCGAGGGCCGCCCGGCCGCGGGCGGGCTCGACCCGGTCGAGGACGAGGAGACGGGCGAGGCCGGCACGGTGACGGTGGAGGTGGAGGGCCTGGAGAACAGGGTCACGCCATTCCCGGTCATCGCCTCCAAGTACTCCGCGCTGCACCCGGTCGCGGGCGGTGGCCTGGTCTGGCTGCGCTGGCCGATCTCCGGCGCGCTCGGCGAGACCTTCGCCAACCCGGCCGACACCAGCGGCCGTCCGACGCTGGAGTACTTCAACATCACCAAGGCCAAGAAGTCCGAACTGGTCGACCATCTGGACTGGTTCGCGGTGAGCGGCGACGCCACCCGCCTGGTCGTCGTGGACGAGGGCGAGCCGCGCGCGGTCCCGTCCACCGAACCGGGCGACGGCGACACGACCGTGTGGATCGACCTGCGCCGCATCCTGCACGAGGTCGACCCGCCCGCCGAGTGGCGCCAGGCCTACGAGGAGGCGGGGCGCATCATCCGCGGCTACTTCTGGGAACCGGGCATGTGCGGCATCGACTGGGACGCGGTGCTCGACCAGTACCGCCCGCTCGTCGAACGCGTCGCCTCCCCCGACGAGTTCGCGGACCTCCTGCGCGAGGTCCTCGGCGAACTGGGCACCTCGCACGCGTACGTCACCGCCGCCCGCCGCAACGAGGGCCCGCCGCACTACCAGCGCCGGCAGGGCCTCCTTGGCGCCAACTTCGTCCGCCGGGACGCCGGCTGGGCCCTCAGGCGGATCCTGCCCGGCGACTCCTCCGACTCCCGGGCCCGCTCGCCGCTGGCCGGCACGGGCATCCGCGAGGGCGCCGTGCTCACCCATGTCGACGGCCGCCCGGTCGACCCGGTGACCGGGCCGTATCCGCTCCTCGCCGGCGCCGGCGGAACGACCGTGGAGCTGACGTTCGTGCCGGCGGAAGGGGGTGCGGACCGGGCCCGGCGGGTCGCGGTCGTCCCGCTCGTCGACGACCGTCCCCTGCGCTACCAGGACTGGGTCGCCAAACGCCGTGGCGTCGTACGGGAGTTGAGCGGCGGCAAGTGCGGCTATCTGCACATCCCCGACATGGGCGGCTCCGGCTGGGCCCAGTTCAACCGCGACCTGCGCATGGAGGTGTCCCGGCCCGCGCTGATCGTGGACGTGCGGGGCAACGCGGGCGGGCACATCAGCGAACTCGTCATCGAGAAGCTGACCCGGACGATCCTGGGCTGGGACCTGACCCGGGACGCCCAGCCGGTGTCGTACACCTCGAACGCGCCACGGGGTCCGGTGGTGGCCCTCGCCGACGAGGCGACCTCCTCGGACGGCGACATGATCACGGCCGCCTTCAAGCTGCTCAGGCTCGGCCCGGTGGTCGGCCAGCGCACCTGGGGCGGCGTGGTCGGCATGACCGGCCGCCACCGGCTGGGCGACGGCACGGTCATCACGGTCCCGATGAACGCGGCCTGGTTCGATGCCTACGGCTGGTCCGTGGAGAACCACGGCGTCGCCCCCGACCTGGAGATCATGCGCACCCCCCTGGACTGGGCCGAGGGCCGCCACGCCCAGATGGACGACGCGATCCAACTCGCCCTGGACCTCCTGACCACCACCCCCGCGGCCATCCCCCCGGACTACAGCGACGTCCCGAACCGCTCCCGCCCGAAACTGCCGCCGAGGAACAGTCGACAAGAGGGCCGTCGATAAGGGGCGGGGCACCCCCCAGAAGGAGGGTGCCCCGCGCCGAACAGCCGGCCGAAGCCGAGCGCAGCGGCTACGCGTCGTAGTCCCGGTCGAACCGGTCCTTCATCTCCTGGTCCGAGTCCTCGATGTCACGCATGTTCTCGTGCCTGAGTCCCCGCTCGGGCGGCGCCTGCTGCTTACCGCGCTGCCCGGCCTGCTGACGGGCCTGGTCGCCCTTGCCCTTCGCCCGCTGCTTCGGCTCTCCGGCCTTGTTCCGGGACTGGTCCTTCATACCCATGAGGGTTCACTCCTGTGGTGAGTGAGAGGGAAATCGGGGGAACGGCCCCGCTGGGGCCTCGACCAGACTCACACGGCGGACCGGGGAACGCATGTGGATCAGTTACGGTGCGTAGCCCGCGCCGCGTCGTCGGCCGCGCCGCCCGCGCCCACGAGCCCCGAGCTCATCCCCTGCAACCGGGGCGCGAACCGCTTCATCTCGCGCTGTCCGACGGTCCCGATGAGCGCCGGCAGATATCCGCGCACCCCCTGCATGCCGCGCAGCCACCACTGTCCGTACACGTGCGCCGAGCGCCGCTCGATGCCCTCCACGATCCGCTCCACGGCGGGGCCCAGCGGGTACGTCTTGTTCGACGGCCACGGCAGCCGCTGGCGCAACTCCCGCATCACGTCGTCCTGGTCGGCACCGCGCACCATGTCGGTGTCGGTCCACGACAGGTAGCCGACGCCGACGCGCACGCCCTGGTAGCCGACCTCGGCGCGCAGACTGTGCGCGTACGCCTCCACGCCCGACTTGGAGGCGCAGTACGCCGTCATCATCGGCGCGGGCGTGATCGCGGCGAGCGAGGCGATCTGGAGCAGATAGCCCCGGCTCTCGACCAGCACCGGCAGGAACACGCGCGCGGTCACCGCCGAACCGATCAGGTTGACCTCGATCACCCGCCGCCAGGCCTGCGGATCGGAGTCGATGAACGGACCGCCCGTCGCCACACCGGCGTTGGCGACCACGATGTCCACCTTCCCGAACCGCTCCTTCACCTCCCGCGCGACCCGGCCCATCGCCTCGTGGTCGGTGACGTCGGCGTACCAGTACGCGCTGTCGCTGTGCAGCCGCCCGGAGACCTCCTTGAGCGTCTCCTCCTCCAGCCCGACCAGCGCGACCTTCGCGCCGCGCGCCGAGAGCTTGCGCGCCAGCAGCTCACCGACGCCGCGCGCCGCCCCCGTGACGACCGCGACCTGCCCTTCGAGGCCGACCCTGCTCATGCGCCCTCCTTGATCTGCGCCGTGACATACGTGGTGACGAGCTCCCGGATCCTGCCGATCACCAGGTCGGGGGCCTCGATCGGGGTCATGTGCCCGACGCCGGTCAGCTCGGTGAGACCGACGCATTCCGGCAGCGCGGCGGCCAGCGCGCGGGCGTGCATCGCCGGCGTGAGCCGGTCGGACGCGCCGTGCACGATCGCGGTGGGCGTGTGCAACTCCCGTACGCCGTGGTCGAGATCGAGCGCCGCCAGCACACCGGCCCACGCATGGCGCACGGCGCGCGGGCAGGCGTGCACGATCCGGGCGCACGCCTCCACCATGTGCGGGGCGGAACCGGCGCCCATGGTGGCGTACTTGAGGACGCTCTTCGCGACCGGCGTGACCGGCCCGAGGGGAGCGCGCGAGCCCAGGATGTGCCCGGTGATCCAGGTGCGCACGCCCCCGGCGCGCATCGGCACCACGCGCGACTCCGCGACCAGCCGCGAACTGCCCGTGCTGCACAGCAGAACGGCGGCGGCGTGCTCCTGGAAGCGGGGGCGCGTGGCCGCGGCCATGACCGTCATGCCGCCCATGGAGTGGCCGACGATCAAGGCCTTCTCCCCGCGTGCGAGCGTCCGCGCGAGCACGGCTTCGAGATCGTCCGCCAGCGCCTGGGTGGTGCACGCGGGGCTCGCGGGGCTGCGCCCGTGCCCCCTCTGGTCGTAGGCGATCACCCGGTGGTCCCTCGCCAGGTCCCGTATCTGCGCCGCCCAGAAGGCGGTCGAGCAGGTCCAGCCGTGGGAGAGGACGATCGGGGGCGCGTTCTCGGGGCCGTGCACCTCGACGTGCAGGGGCGCGCCGTCGGCGGAGACGACGGTGAGTTCGTGGGCGGGGGCGGGCGGGGCGTAGCGGCCGCCGGTGACAGGGGCGGGCGCGGGGGCGGTCCGGCTCATGCGGCGCCCTCGCTCTCCGCGACGGCGGCCGGCGTCTGCCGCACGGCCGTACCGGCCGGCTTGCCGTCGGCGTTCCGGACGACCTCGTACTCCGCCAGGTCCACGCGCCGGGTCGCGCTGCGGAACTCGGACGTCGTGCCGGGCCAGATCGTGGTGTTGCGGCCGCTCGCGTCCAGGTACCAGCTGGTGCAGCCGCCGGTGTTCCACACGGTCCGCTTCATGCGCTCCTGGACCCGGTGGTTCCAGGACTCGACGGCGGCGGGCCGGGCGTCCAGGGCGGTGCGGCCGCCGAGGACGTCGAGCTGACGCAGATAGTCGGCCATGTAGTTCAGCTGGGACTCGATCATGAGGATCATGGAGGAGTTCCCGAGGCCGGTGTTGGGCCCGATGATCGTCATGAAGTTCGGGAACCCGGCGGCGGTGGCACCGCGCAGCGCCCGCATGCCGTTCTTCCAGGAGTCCGCGAGCGTGTCGCCCGCCGCGCCGACCACCCGCTCGGCGATCGGCATGTCCGTGACGTGGAAGCCCGTACCGAAGACGATCGCGTCGGCCTCGGCCTCGGTGCCGTCGGCCGCCACGAGCGTCGATCCGCGGATCTCGCCGAGCCCGCTGGCGACGACGTCCACGTTCGGCCTGGCCAGCGCCGGGTAGTACGCGCTGGACAGCAGGATCCGCTTGCAGCCGATGCGGTAGTCGGGCGTGAGCTTGGCGCGCAGGGCCGGGTCCTTGATCGCGCGGGCCATGTTGCGCTTGGCGAGCTGTTCGACCAGGCCGAGTTCGTCGGGGTGCTTGGTGAACGCTTGGACCTGCAGTTCCCGGATGCCCCACAGCAGCCCGCGCCGCACCTGGGTCGTGAAGGGGAGCAACCGGTGCAGTCCGCGCTCGACGCCGCTGATGGCGCGGTCCACCCGGGGCATCACCCAAGGCGGCGTGCGCTGGAAGAGGGTCAGCCGGCCGACCTGCGGCTGGATCGTGGGCACGATCTGGATCGCGGAGGCCCCGGTGCCGACCACCGCGACGCGCTTGCCGCGCAGGTCGTAGTCGTGGTCCCAGCGGGCGGAGTGGAACACCTTGCCGGGGAAGGACGCGAGGCCCGGGATCGCGGGGATCTTCGGGTCGGACAGCGGTCCGGTGGCGGAGACGACGACGTCGGCGGTCAGCGAGCCGCGCGTGGTCTCGATGGTCCACCGCAGGTTCTCGGTGTCCCAGGTCATCAGCTTGACCTCGGAGTCGAGGCGAAGGTGCGGGCGCAGACCGAAGAGGTCGGTGACGTGCTCCAGGTAGGCACGGATGTGCTGCTGCCCCGAGAAGGTGCGCGGCCAGTCCGGATTGGGCGCGAAGGAGAAGGAGTAGAGGTGGGAGGGTACGTCACAGGCGCACCCGGGGTAACTGTTGTCCCGCCAGGTGCCGCCGACGCTGTCGGCCCGCTCCAGGACGACGAAGTCGGTGATCCCCTCGCGGCGCAGCCGCACGGCGGCCCCCAGCCCGCCGAACCCGGACCCGATCACCGCCACCCGTACATGCTCGTGCTCGGCCATCCCGAAGCCTCCACGCATCGCCTTCGACTCCGCCAGTGAACACTGGCGCAATGGGACTGTAGAGCAGCTCCGTACCGAGCGGTAGGGGGCGGGGGCACGAAAGTTACCGGCGGTACAACATAGGCTGCGGACGTGGCAGAGGACGCAGAACACTCGGGGACAAGGCCGCGGGAACGGCGCGAGTACCGCATGGAGGAGCTGGCCCGGCTCGCCGGGATCACCGTGCGCACCCTGCGCTTCTACCGGGAGCGCAAGCTGATCCCGCCGCCCCGGCGCGAGGGCCGTATCGCCTGGTACGACGACCACCACCTCGCGCGCCTGCGCACGATCGCCGCCATGCTGGAGCGCGGCCACACGCTGAACGGCATCGCGGAACTCGCGGAGGCCCTCGACCAGGGCCGCGACGTCGCCGACCTGCTCGGCGTCGGCACCCCCACCGAGGAGGAGCCGGTCCGGCTCACCCCCGAGGAACTCGCCGCCCGCTTCGAGGGCGAGGTCACCCCCGAGAACCTCGCCGCGGCCATGGCACTGGGCTACCTCGGCACCGACGGCGACGAGATCGTCCACATCAGCCGCCGCCTGCTGGACGTCTCGTCCGCCCTGGTCCGCGAGGGCATCCCGCTCGGCGAGGTCCTCACCGCCGCCGCCCGCGTGCGCGAACACGCCGACGCCCTCGCCGAACTCTTCGCCGACGTGATCCTGCGCCACGCCCCCGAGGAAGACCTCCACCGTCTGCGCCCCCTGGCCCGCAGCGTGGTGGAGGCGGAACTCTCCCTGGCCCTCGACCGCCGCCTGACCAAGAAATCCGGCGAACGCGACACCTGATCCCGCCTGCCGCCGACGGACGGGCCCAGCGGGCGGGGCCGCGCCTACAGGTCGTAGACGACGGTCACCGGCGCGTGGTCCGACCACCGCTCGGCATGCGTGGCCGCGCGCTCCACGACCCCCTTGACGGCCTTGCCGGCGAGCCCGGGCGTGGCGACCTGGTAGTCGATGCGCCACCCCGAGTCGTTGTCGAAGGCCCGCCCGCGGTACGACCACCAGGTGTACGGCCCCTCGACGTCGGGGTGCAGGGCGCGCACGACGTCGACGTAACCGCCCTCCTCGGCGGCGAACACCCGGCCGAGCCACTCCCGCTCCTCGGGCAGGAAGCCGGAGTTCTTGGTGTTGCCGCGCCAGTTCTTGAGGTCGGCCTGCCGATGGGCGATGTTCCAGTCGCCGCAGACGACGACCTCGCGCCCGTCGGCGGCGGCTCGCGCGCGCAGCTCCTTGAGATGGACGAGGAACTCGTCCATGAAGCGCACCTTCTCGTCCTGCCGCTCGGTGCCGACCTCGCCGGAGGGCAGATACAGGGAGACGACCGTCACACCGGGCAGGTCGGCCTCGACGTAGCGGCCGCTGCCGTCGAACTCGTCCGAACCGAAGCCGACCCGGACGCGGTCCGGCTCCCGCCGCGTGTAGAGGGAGACGCCCGCGCGCCCCTTGGCGGCGGCCGGGGCGTGCACGACGTGCCAGCCGTCGGGCTCCCGGACCTCCTCGGGCAGCTGGTGCGGCTCGGCACGCACCTCCTGGAGACAGACGACGTCCGCCTCCGTCCGGGCGAGCCACTCCACGAAGCCCTTCTTGGCGGCGGCCCGCAGCCCGTTCACGTTCACCGAGGTCACAGTCAGCACCAGGGCACGATACCGGCACACTGGTCGGAGCCCGTCCACACCGTCCGACGAACACCGTCCTGCATAGAAGTACAATGCCCAGCATGAATATACGCCGCGTCCGTTTCGATCACCCCGACGCCGTGACGCTCAACGACGAGGTACAGGCCGAGTACCAGCTGCGCTACGGCGGCGACGGCGACGCCACGGCTCTCGACACCACGGACTTCGACCCGCCGCGCGGCGCCTACCTGATCGCGTACGACGAGCTCGACCGCCCCGTCGCGACCGGCGGCTGGCGCAGACAGGACCTCAACGACGAGGGCAACGAGAACGGCGACGCCGAACTCAAGCGCATGTACGTGGTCGCGCAGATGCGCGGCCGGGGCCTCGCGCGCCGCATGCTCGCGGTCCTGGAGGAGGACGCCCGCGCCGCCGGCCGGGTCCGCATGGTGCTGGAGACGGGCAGCAAGCAGCCGGAGGCCGTCGCCCTGTACACGTCGAGCGGTTACGAGCCGTGCGCCAAGTTCGGCTACTACCGCTTCCACGAGGAGAGCCTCTGCTTCGCGAAGAAGCTCTGAGCAGCCCTGAGCCGGTAACTCGGATCACACCAGGCCCGCTTGAGCCCCGGCAGGCCTGGCCGCGGTCCGACACCGCGCCCGGACATACGATGAAGCCCCTGTCGACTACTGCCGACAGGGGCTTCATGCTGCGTGGACCTGAGGGGATTTGAACCCCTGGCCCCCTCGATGCGAACGAGGTGCGCTACCGGACTGCGCCACAGGCCCTTGCAACGAGTGAAACTCTAGCATCCTCGTCGGGGTGCTTGGAAATCCGTTCCGTGACTGGTCACGGCGGGGGTCTCCGGAGGGGGCGCGCGCCGGGGAGCGCGCCGGAGGAGCGTGCGGGAGTTACTCGTTCGCCGCGCGCGGGCGGTCGCCGTCCTCGTACTGATCGAACAGGGGCGTGCGTCCGCGCTCACGCGCCCGGCGCGCGGACGCGGCGCGGCGCGCGTCGCTGCGGCCGCCCGCCGGCTTGTCCTCGGCCACGGGCGCCTGCTCGTCGGCGCCGGCCTCCGGCGCGTGGACGGCCTCCTGCTCCGGCGCGACCGAGCTGGAACGCGCCGAGCTCCAGGTGTCCGGCGCCCCCAGGTCCACGTCGGACGTGGCACGCGGCGCCACCGGCGCGGTCACATACGTCGGCAGGGGCACCGGCACGGGCTCCCAGCTGTCCCCGCCGGGCCGCCGCTGCCGCTCACGCTGCTGGTCGACCCACTCGGCGTGGTCGGTCTGCTCGACCAGGGCACGCCGGTCCGCGGCGAGCGCGGAGAGACCGGGATCCGTCTCGGCCTCCTGAACCTCCTCCGCTTCGTCCGCGCCGGCGCTCGTCGTATCGGGCGACACGCGCCGACGCGGCTGACGCTCACGCTCCCGCAGCCGCTGCGCGGCGACCTCGGCCCGCCTGCGGTCCATCTGGTAGGCGAAGCGACGGCGCTCCTGGGAGCGCAGGTACGCGATGTACCCGCTGAGCATCACGGCCGGTACGGCGGGCGCCCACAGGAAGGCGAGCCCGCCGACCGCGGCGACGATCGCACCGAGCGTGAAGCCGAGGAAGAGCATCACGGTGGTGCGCCGGCGGCGCGCCAGGACCTTCAGGCGCCGGTCGCGCGCCGCGGCCGCCTGGGCCGAGGCCGTGCGCCGCGCGGCCGGCACCGGCCGCTGCGGGGGCGCGGGCGCCGGCTTGGGCGCCCGTGCGGGCTCCTGTTCGCGTGCCGCTTCCGCTCTTCCGGGTGACTCGCCCCCGGCTTCCGCGCGCACCTGACGACGGGTCGGAGGCATGGCGAAGCCCCGGACGTCCACCGAGTCGGTGGCGGCGTCCGGGTCACCGGCGTCCGGCTCCCCCTCCTGGGCGGAGCGCGCCCGCAGGTCCCTGGCGTATCGACGCTCCATGCCCGCCCGTCCGGACAGCAGCCGGATGGCGGTGCTGAAGCGTTCCGTCGGACGGGCCTCGTTCAGCTCGTCCTGCCTACGGAGCCACATCGGCACCAAGTAGGCGGCCCAGGCCCCGACAATGACTGCGTAGATGAGGCCGCTGCTGCTCACGCCTCACACCGTAGAGGGGTTTGCCTGAGGCCATCCGCCAATTGGGCCGGTGTGTCGCACGATCTGGCTGATATTTCCAGCTTTTTTTGCGATCCATGCGATCAGAGGACCACCTCGGTCGCGAATTCAATGCCCTGAGACGGTCAGCATCCGATCAATTTCGAACACATATTCAATTTCGGCGGGCCTAGGCGGGATTCCCCGGCGTGTTCTGCGGATTCCGCGACGGATTCGCGTCGTCCGCCGGGCGCTCGATGTGCCGCTCCCTCTGGGAGCGTGCCCGCTGCCAGCGCGCGAGCAACCCGTCGGGCACCTCTTCCGCGGTGAGCGCGAAGACCAGATGGTCGCGCCAGGCCCCGTCGATGTGCAGATAGCGCGGCCGGAGCCCCTCCTCGCGGAATCCGAGTTTCTCCACGACCCGGCGGCTGGGCCGGTTCTCGGGCCGAATGCAGACCTCGATGCGGTGCAGCCCGACGGCACGGAAACAGTGATCCACCACGAGCGCGACCGCCGTCGGCATCACGCCGCGGCCGGCCACCGACTCGTCCACCCAGTACCCGACGTGCCCCGAGCACATCGACCCCCAGGTGATCCCGGCGACCGTCAACTGCCCGACGAGCTGCCCCTGGTACTCGATGACGAACGGCAGCATCCGGCCCGCGTTGGCCTCCGACCGCAGGTGCCGGACCATCTGGCGGTACGTCGGCCGGTGGGTGATCGGCCCGCTCGGCGTGGGCGGCGGAATGGTCGCCTCCCAGGGGCGCAGCCAGTCCCGGTTGCGCCGGTTCACCTCGCGCCAGGCTCGCTGGTCGCGCAGCCTTATCGGCCGGAGGACGACATCGCCGTCCGCCAGCACGACGGGCCAGTAGGGGCTGTTCAGCTCGCACCCCCGCTCCTGGGTCTGGGGTGGTCGCCGCCGCGGATCTGGTCGACGGCGTGGACCAGCAGCGGCTCCAGCACGGCGAGGCCGTCGCGCACCCCGCCCGTGGAGCCCGGCAGATTGACGATCAGGGTCCGTCCCGCCACCCCGGCCAGGCCCCGGGACAGCACGGCGGTCGGCACCTTCCGACTGCCGAACGCCCGGATGGCCTCCGCGATGCCCGGCACCTCGTAGTCGATCACCGCGCGGGTCGCCTCGGGAGTGCGGTCGGTCGGTGAGACGCCGGTGCCGCCGGTGGTGACGATCGCGTCGTACCCGGCGGCCACGCCCGCCCGCAGGGCCTCCCGCACGGGATCCCCGTCGGGCACGATCCGGGGGCCGTCCACGGCGAACCCGAAGCCCGTCAGGCCGTCGACGATCAACGGGCCGCCCTTGTCCTCGTAGACACCCGCCGCGGCCCGGTTGGAGGCGGTGACCACCAGAGCCCGGTAGGTCATGCCCGGCTCCAGTCGCCCGAGGTGCCGCCCGTCTTCTCCTCCACACGTACGTCCGTGATGACCGCTCCCTTGTCGACCGCCTTGACCATGTCGATCACGGTCAGCGCGGCGACCGTGACGGCGGTGAGGGCCTCCATCTCGACGCCCGTACGGTCCGTCGTCCTCACGGTGGCCTGGATCTCCACGGCGTCGTCCGCGACCGACAGATCCAGTTTCACACCGGACACCGACAACGGGTGGCACAGCGGGATCAGGTCCGGGGTGCGCTTGGCGCCCATGATGCCCGCGATCCGCGCGGTGGCGAGGGCGTCCCCCTTGGGTACCCCCTCGCCGCGCAGCAGCTCGACCACGCGGGGCGAGACGAGCACGCGGCCGCTGGCACGGGCGGTGCGCGCGGTCACGTCCTTCCCGGATACGTCGACCATGCGGGCGGCGCCCGCCTCGTCGATGTGCGTCAGTCCGTCCTGCGTACTCATGCTCTGTGCCGCTCCCGGTCCGGGCCCGTCACAGTGCGGTTGCGCGGGCCTGCTGTGCGCGCCACGGTACCGCCAAGTCGGCGCACGCACCGGGCCAGGACCCCCGTGGGGCCCCGTCGCTCGCTCACGCGCGCGTGCGTCAGCCGAGCAGGACGACCTCCACCTCGTCGCCGGGCTCGGCGGACTCCGCGTCCTCGGGGACGACGATCAGCGCGTCGGCGTGCGCCAGAGCCGCGATCAGGTGCGAGCCGGCCCCGCCCACCGGGGCCACCTCGCCGTCGGCGTAGGCGCCCCGCAGGAACTGCCGGCGCCCCATGGGCGAGCGCAGCGCCTCGTCCGCCTTCAGCGTCGCGCGCGTGCGGGGCCGGTGCAGGTCCGGCAGGCCCATCAGGGCGCGGATGGCGGGGCGGACGAACAGCTCGAAGGAGACGTACGACGACACCGGGTTGCCGGGCAGGGCCAGCAGCGGCGTGTGGTCGGGGCCGATCGAGCCGAAGCCCTGGGGCTTGCCGGGCTGCATGGCGAGCTTGCGGAACTCCACGCCGCCGCCCGCCTCATCCTCGTCACCGGCGTACGACAGCGCCTCCTTGACCACGTCGTACGCCCCGACGCTCACCCCGCCCGTGGTCACCAGCAGGTCGGCGCGGACGAGTTGGTCCTCGATGGTCGAGCGGAGGGTGTCGGCGTCGTCGGCGACCGCGCCCACCCGGTAGGCGATGGCGCCGGCGTCCCGCGCGGCGGCGGTGAGGGCGAAGCTGTTGGAGTCGTAGATCTGGCCGTCGGCCAGGTCCTCGCCGGGCTGGACGAGTTCGCTGCCGGTGGACATGACGACCACGCGCGGGCGCGGACGTACGCGTACCGTGCCGCGGCCGATCGCGGCGAGGAGCGCGATCTGCGGCGGGCCGAGGATCGTGCCGGCCTCCAGGGCGCGTTCGCCGGCCTTCACGTCGCTGCCCTTGGCGCGCACGTGCGCGCGTGCCTGGGCGGGACGGTGCACGCGCACCTGTCCCTCGGCGCCCTCAGGGGCCAGGCTGCGTGCCGGCATGCCGCTCACCGGTCCCTCGCCGAGCCCGCCGTCGGTCCACTCGACGGGGACGACGGCCTCGGCGCCGGGCGGCAGCGGGGCACCGGTCATGATGCGGGCGGCCTGCCCGGGGCCGACCCGGACCGGATCGGCCGCGCCCGCCGCGACGTCCCCGACGACGTCCAGGACGGCCGGGAACTCCTCACTGGCACCCTCGACGTCCGCGACCCGCACCGCGTACCCGTCCATGGAGCTGTTGTCGAACGGCGGCAGGGCCACCGGCACCGTGACGTCGTCGACCAGGACACAGCCCTGGGCGTCGAGCAGTTGCAGCTCGATGGGCTCCAGGGGGCGGACGGCGGAGAGGATGTCCTCCAGGTGCTCGTCCACCGACCACAGATGGTCCGGGCCGGCGGGGCGGGTCGCGGCGCTGCTCAAGATTGCTGCATCTCCTCGGCTACGTAACTGCGAAGCCAGGCCCGGAAGTCCGGGCCCAGGTCTTCACGTTCGCACGCGAGTCTGACAATGGCACGCAGATAGTCGCTGCGGTCGCCGGTGTCGTAGCGGCGGCCCTGGAAGACGACGCCGTGCACCGGACCGCCGACCTTCTCGTCCTGGGCGAGTTGCTGGAGGGCGTCGGTGAGCTGGATCTCGCCGCCGCGGCCCGGCTCGGTCCGGCGGAGTATGTCGAAGATGTGCGGGTCGAGGACGTAGCGGCCGATGACCGCGTAGTGCGACGGGGCGTCCGCCGGGTCCGGCTTCTCGACCAGTCCGGTCACCTTCACGACGTCGGTGTCGGCGGTGGCCTCCACGGCCGCGCAGCCGTAGAGGTGGATCTGCTCGGGCGCGACCTCCATGAGGGCGATCACGCTGCCGCCGTGCTGTTCCTGGATCTCGATCATGCGCTGGAGCAGCGGGTCGCGGGGGTCGATCAGGTCGTCGCCGAGGAGGACGGCGAAGGGCTCGTGGCCGACGTGCGGGGCGGCGCACAGGACGGCGTGGCCGAGGCCCCTGGGGTCGCCCTGGCGGACGTAGTGCATGGTCGCCAGGTCGCTGGACTCCTGGACCTTGGCGAGCCGGCCGGCGTCGCCCTTCTTCTGAAGGGCCGATTCCAGCTCGTAGTTGCGGTCGAAGTGGTCCTCCAGGGGACGCTTGTTGCGTCCGGTGACCATGAGCACGTCGTCGAGACCCGCCGCCACGGCCTCCTCGACCACGTACTGGATCGCCGGCTTGTCGACGACCGGCAGCATCTCCTTGGGAGTGGCCTTGGTGGCCGGCAGGAACCGCGTACCGAGGCCTGCCGCAGGGATGACAGCCTTGCTGATCCTGGGGTGCGACTGAGTCATGCCCGCCACCTTAACCGGCTCTTTGTACGGAATCCGTAGCCCCGGTTGGTTGACCCTTTATGACCGAATTGAACAATCAAGAAGGAGGCAGACGACCCGTGGAACACGAGGGACGCATGAGCGAGCCTGACAAGCGAACGTTGCGGCGGGAGCTCCTCACGGTGAGGAACAGGTTGACACCGGATGACGCGGACGCGACAGGGCGCGCGCTGGCGGAGCGCGCCCTGGAGCTGCCCGAACTAACGCGTGCGCGCACGGTGGCGGCGTACGTCTCCGTAGGGAGCGAACCCGGCACGCGGGCGCTGCTGGACGCGCTGCGCGCGCGGGGCGTGCGGGTCCTGCTCCCCGCACTGCTGCCGGACAACGATCTGGACTGGGGCGAGTACACCGGCCCTGACTCCCTCGCGCGGATCCGACATGGCGGAAAGATGGCGCTCTTCGAGCCCGCGGGCGCGCGCCTCGGCCCGGACGCGGTGACGGGCGCCGACGTGGTCCTGCTGCCCGGGCTCGCGGTGGACGCGCGCGGGATGCGCCTGGGGCGGGGCGGAGGGTCGTACGACCGCGTGCTGGCCCGCCTGGAGAGCGCGGGCGTACGACCCCACCTCGTGGTCCTGCTCCACGACACGGAGGTCGTCGCCCACGTCCCGGCGGAGGCGCACGACAAGCCGGTGCACGCGGTGGTGACGCCCTCCGGCGTGCACCGTTTCCGGGGCGCCTGAGCGGGCGCCGCCCTCACGGAAAACGGCCCTCCACGCGTGCGTGGAGGGCCGTTTCGGGTCGCGTGCCGTCAGGTGCTCACGGCTTCAGGGTGAGCGTGTCGCTCGTGCTCTTGTCGACCGCCGTGGCCGAGAACGACCAGGGCAGCAGCTCCCCCTTGGTCCACAGGCTCGTCTGGTCCGTGTAGTGCGCGCTGAAGGCGTGCCCGGAGGCGCCGGTCAGGTTGATCCACTTGGACTTGTCGAAGTCGGCGAGGTTCACGACCATCCGCATCGACGGCACCCAGACGACGCCGTAGCCGCCCGCGGCGTTCCAGCCGGTCGCGTTGACCGTGGCCTCGCCGCCGCTGAGCTTCCAGGGGCCCCTGTTGAGGATGTACTGCAGGACCTGGGGGCCGTCGGTGCCGAGCGTCTGGTTCTTCAGGAACAGGCGGTGCAGCCGGCCCCAGCTCCAGGTGTCGATGTCCTTGCCGAGCTTGGCGGTCAGCTCCCAGCGGGCGTCGATCATCGCGCGGGCGAAGAGCTGGTCCATGTTGTTCGCGGCGGGACGGGTGCCCGACTTGGGCGTCTTCCACCAGTCGCTGTCCGGCTTGTCCATCAGGTTGCGCACGACCTCGAACCAGCGGTCGCCGCCGTCCGGCTGCGCCTGGTCGGCGTCGCGCTCACCGCACTCGCGCACCTTGGTGTTGTCGTCGACCGGACCGGTGCTGTCGATCTTGTCGACCCACAGACACTGACCCTTGACGCGCAGTTCCTTGGGCATCTTGTTGCCGAAGGCGAGCTTGAGGACGTTGCGCCAGACCGAGTTGAAGTACGCGGCCGCCGCGGAGTCGGAGTCCTGGGTGTAGTCCCAGCCCTCCAGCAGCTTCTGCGCCTGGCGCACGTTCTTGTCGTCCAGGTTGATCTTCAGCAGCTTCGGCACCAGGAGCTTGGCGATCTCGCTGCTGTTGTCCAGCTGCATCTGCCGCATGTCGTCGGTCGAGATCTTGCCGCCGTCCTTGATCTTGGACTCGATCAGGTCGGTGATGCGCTGGCTGCGCGTGCCGTAGCCCCAGTCCGTGGTCAGCGTGTACGGGTACTTGCCCTTGTCGACCACGGCCTGGTTGGCGGTGACGATGTAGCCGCGCTTGGGGTTGTACTCGTAGGGGAGCTCGCCCTGCTTGACGAAGCCGGTCCAGCGGTACTTCGACTCCCATCCCGGCGCCGGGACGGAGCCGTCGTCCACCGAGGAGCGCGTGGGGATCTTTCCGGGCAGCGTGTAGCCGATGTTGTTGTTGGTGTCGGCGTAGATGAGGTTCTGGGACGGCACGTCGAACAGGGCGGCGGCCTGGCGGAACTCGCTCCAGCCGGAGGCCCTGTCGAGGGCGAAGACGGCGTCCATGGAGGTGCTCGGGTCGAGCGCGGTCCACCGCAGGGCGACGCCGTAGCCGTCACCGCGGTCGGGCGCGGCGGTGTTGACCGTGGCCTTCCTGCCGACCTGGACGAGTTCGTCGTCCCGGTCGGACAGCAGCGGCATCCCGTCCTGGGTCTGGCGGACGACGATCGTCTTGGACGAGCCGCCGGCGACCTTGATGGTCTCCTCGCGGGTCTGGAAGGGCCGGACCTTGCCGTCGTACAGGTAGCCGTTCGCGGTGACCTTCTCGAGGTAGAGGTCGGTCACGTCGACCCCGGAATTGGTCATGCCCCAGGCGATGTCGGCGTTGTGACCGATTATCACGCCTGGCATGCCGGCGAAGGTGTACCCGCTGACGTCGTACTGGCACTGGGCGGAGACGGTCCGGCAGTGCAGGCCCGTCTGGTACCAGACGGACGGCAGGGACGCCGACAGGTGCGGGTCGTTGGCGAGCAGCGGCTTGCCGGTGATGGTGTACTTCCCGGAGACGACCCAGGAGTTGGAGCCGATGCCCTGGCCGTTCACGCCGACGGCGGTCGGGACGTTGTCCAGGACCTTGTAGAGGCCCCCCAGCTGGCTCGTGAGCGACGATCCCGTCGCGCCCGAGGTGGCGGAGCCGGTCGTACCCGTCGCGCCCGCAGAGGCGCGCGTGGAGCCCGTGCCGGCGCGGGTCGTGCCGGTCGCACCCGTCACGCCTGCGCCCTGGGAGCCGCCCGCGGCGCCGCTCTGCTGGAAGGTCCTGGTCAGCTCGTTGTACTGACCCTCCTGCACGATCGGCTTGTTACGGCTGTAGGGGTACTCGGGGTACAGGTCCTTGATCTGCTGCGGGCCGAGCCGGCTCGCCATCAGCGCGCGGTCGATCTCGTCCTTCATGTTGCCGCGCAGGTCCCAGGCCATCGCCTTGAGCCAGGAGACGGAGTCGACCGGGGTCCACGGCTGCGGCGTGTAGTCGTTGGTGAGGCCCAGCGCCGCGTACTCCAGGGAGATGTCCTTGCCGTCCTTGCCCTGGAGGTAGGCGTTGACACCTTTGGCATACGCGTCGAGGTACTTCTTCGTGGAGGCCGACAGCTTGGTGTCGTACTCCTGCTTGGCGATCCGGTCCCAGCCGAGGGTGCGCAGGAACTCGTCGTTCTTGACCTGGCTCTTGCCGAACATCTCCGACAGGCGCCCGGAGGTCATGTGCCGGCGCACGTCCATCTCGTAGAACCGGTCCTGCGCCTGCACGTAGCCCTGCGCCATGAACAGGTCCGTGTCGGAGGACGCGTAGATCTGCGGGATGCCGTTGCCGTCCCGCTTCACGTCCACCGGCCCGGACAGGCCCTGGAGCGTGAGCGAACCCGTGGTCTGCGGGAAGGAGGCGCGCACGGTGCTGATCGACCAGTACGCCCCGTAGGCGATGCCGCCGATGACGGCCAGGACCAGCACCAGCACGATCAGTCGGGCTCTGCGCCCCTTCTTCCTGCCGGACTTGGCGGGCTTGTCACCCGTTGTGGCGGTGGTATTCGGGGGCATCGCTGTCCTTGCTGTCCTAACGCGAGCGGCAGGTCGGGCTGTGACTTTGAATGAGCGCTGGAGCAACCATAGGCGCAGGGCCCTGTCCCGCTTGACGCGGAGTGGGGAACCAGCGTGTACGAACGTTCGATCTTGCCTCGGTGAGCGTCAAGAAAGCGTCAAGAGTTAGGTAAGGTAACGAAGTACCTGGGTGCGGCGTGCCGCAGCCTCGGATCTTGTGTACGTGTGTCCGCGCGCTTCGCGCGCGGGCCAAGGAAGGGAACCGCCGCTGACTGTCCACCACCTCGACCAGCTCCTGCTCGTCTGCTCCCTGGTCCTGCTCGTCGCCGTCGCGGCCGTCCGGATCTCCTCGCGCAGCGGGCTCCCCAGCCTGCTCGTGTACCTGGGGATCGGCATCCTCATGGGCCAGGACGGCATCGGGCACATCCACTTCAACAGCGCCGCGACGACCCAGGTCATCGGGTACGCGGCCCTGGTCGTGATCCTCGCCGAGGGCGGCCTCGGCACGAAGTGGAAAGAGGTCCGCCCGGTCCTGGCCTCCGCCTCCGTCCTGGCGACCGTCGGCGTGGCCGTCAGCGTGGGCGTCACGGCGGCGGGCGCGCACTATCTGGTCGGGCTGGAGTGGCGCCAGGCGCTCATCATCGGTGCGGTGGTGTCGTCGACGGACGCGGCGGCGGTCTTCTCCGTGCTACGCAGGATTCCTCTCCCCGCGCGCGTGACGGGCACGCTGGAGGCGGAGTCCGGCTTCAACGACGCCCCGGTGGTCATCCTGGTCGTCGCCTTCTCCACGGCGGGACCCGTCGAGCACTGGTACGTCCTGCTGGGCCGGATACTTCTGGAGCTGGCGGTCGGCGCCGCCATAGGGCTCGCGGTGGGCTGGATCGGCTCCTGGGGGCTCAAGCGCGTGGCCCTGCCCGCCTCGGGCCTCTACCCCATCGCCGTGCTGGCCATCGCCGTCACCGCGTACGCCGCCGGCGCCCTGGGGCACGGCAGCGGCTTCCTGGCCGTCTACCTGGCCTCGATGGTGCTCGGCAACGCCAAGCTCCCGCACTGGCCCGCCACGCGCGGCTTCGCCGAGGGGCTCGGCTGGATCGCCCAGATCGGCATGTTCGTCCTGCTCGGCCTGCTGGTCACCCCGCACGAGCTGGGCGACGACGTCTGGCCCGCCCTGGTCATAGGCCTGGCCCTGACCATGGTGGCCCGCCCGCTGAGCGTGATCCTCAGCCTCGCGCCGTTCCGCGTGGCGTGGCAGGAGCAGACGCTCATGTCGTGGGCGGGACTGCGCGGCGCCGTGCCCATCATCCTGGCGACCATCCCGATGGTGAACGGCGTCGCCGGCAGCCGCCGCATCTTCAACATCGTCTTCGTCCTGGTCGTGGTCTACACCCTGGTCCAGGGGCCGACCCTGCCCTGGCTGGCACGCACGCTGCGGCTGGGCGAGAAGGGCGAGGCCGCGGACCTCGGCATCGAGTCCGCGCCTCTGGAGCGGCTGCGCGGACACCTGCTCTCCGTCTCGATCCCCGAGGGCTCCCGGATGCACGGCGTCGAGGTCAACGAACTGCGGCTGCCGGCCGGAGCCGCCGTCACGCTCGTCGTCCGCGATGCAAAATCGTTCGTTCCGCTGCCGACGACCGTGCTGCGCCAGGGCGACGAACTGCTGGTCGTCGCCACCGACCCGGTGCGCGACGCGACGGAACGGCGGCTGCGCGCGGTCGCCCACGGCGGCAAGCTGGCGGGGTGGCTGGGCGTGAGCGGGGCGACCGCCTGGCGGTGAGCGCGGGGTGCACGGGAGCGGGGAAGGCGTGCGTTACGGGTGCGTTTCGTATGATTCACGCCCGCGCCAATCACAGGTGAACAGGCCCGACCGTGCTCGTTTTCACAGGTGCACAAGCCCTTGCTCCCTGTAGTATCAAGGCACCCAGATCGAACCAACTCTGTCTGATGCAGAGCTGGCGCGACCGTATGGCGGCCGGAACGCCCTCCGCAGTGGCACCGGTATCTACCGCAGTTCCGCGCAAGAGGACAGCTCTCGGCGCCCCCGCACGGGCGCGCTACCAGGCGGAAGAAAGGCACGGGCCGTGGAATCCACGGTCACCACCGAGTCGGCGGAGAACCCGCCGGCGTCGTCCCGCCCGGGCTACGGACAGCTGCTGCGCACCCGCGGCGCCTGGACGTTCCTGCTCCCCGGTTTCGCCGCGCGCCAGCCGTTCGCGATGCTCACCCTCTCGATCGTGCTGCTCGTGCAGCACACCACCGGCTCGTACGGTGCGGCGGGCGCCGCAGCGGCCGCGACCGGGGTGTCCATGGCGCTGTTCGCGCCGTACAGCGGCCGTCTCGCCGACCGCTACGGCCAGCGTGCCGTGCTGGTCCCCGGCGTTCTGGTGCACACGCTGTCGGGCCTGACTCTGACGGCGCTCGCGCTGGCGCACGCGCCGCTGTGGGCGCTCTTCCTGGCGGCCGTCCCGACCGGCGCCTCGGTGCCGCAGGTCGGCCCGATGGTGCGGGCGCGCTGGGGCGTGAAGCTCCAGGGTTCGCCCCTGATGACCACCGCGGCGGCGTTCGAGTCGGTCACGGACGAGCTGACCTTCGTCTTCGGTCCGCTGCTGGCGACCGCGCTGTGCACCGCCGTGACGCCCGCGGCGGGCCTGGTCACCGAGGGCGCGCTGACGCTCGTCGGCGGTCTGCTGTTCGCCGCGCAGAGGAGCACGCAGCCGCAGGTCACCGCGGAGACCGGGCACGCGCGCGTGCAGCACGCCTCCGCGCTGCGCGTGCCCGGCGTGCGCGTGCTGGTCGTGACGTTCCTCGGGATCGGTTCCGTCTTCGGCGGCATGCAGGTGTCGCTGGCGGCGTTCACCGAGTCGATCGGCGAGCCCGGCCTGAACGGCGTCCTGTACGGCGTCTTCGCCGCCGGAAACATGCTGTCCGGCATCGTCTGCGGCGCGGTCGCGTGGAAGGTCGCGCCCCGGCACCGCATGGTCGCCGGCTACACGGCGCTCGCGATCACCGCGTGCGCCCTGTGGACGGCACACTCGGTCCTGCTGCTCGCCGGGCTCGGCCTGCTCGTCGGCATGTCCATCGCACCGGCGCTGATCACCGGTTACACGCTGGTCGAGGGCCTGGTGCCGGCCGCTGCCCGCACAGAGGCCTTCACCTGGCTGACCGGCGCGGTCGCGCTCGGGCAGGCGGCCGCCGTCACCGTCGCCGGCCAGCTCGAGGACCGGCTGTGGAACGGTGCCGGATTCCTGGTGCCGGCGGCGGGCACCGTGCTCGCGCTGGTGACCCTGGTGACGCTGCGATCGCGGCTGGTCGCACCCCGGCGGAACGTCACCGTCGCACGTGGCGTCGGTCACCGCGTGCCGGTGACGGTGGACTGATCCCCGGGAATACGTCACTATGGACCGTCGTTAGCACTCATCGAGTGAGAGTGCCAGGAGGAAGACAGTGCCGACCTACCAGTACCAGTGCACCGAGTGCGGCGAGGGCCTCGAGGCGGTGCAGAAGTTCACCGACGACGCCCTGACCGAGTGCCCCAACTGCGGTGGCCGCCTGAAGAAGGTGTTCTCCGCGGTAGGCATCGTCTTCAAGGGCTCCGGCTTCTACCGCAACGACTCCCGCGGCTCCACGTCGAGCAGCAGCCCGGCGTCCAAGCCGTCCGGCTCGTCGTCGAGCACCACGTCGTCGGGCACCACGTCCTCGTCGTCCGACGCGAAGCCGTCCTCCTCCTCGTCGAGCTCCGCCAAGAGCTCCGCCGCCTGACCCGCTCACACCGCACCCTGCCGTCGCGCGACGGCAGGGTTTCCGGCGTTTCCGGGCACCGCCTCCCCCGCTCTTTCACCGACAGCTAGTGTGCTGACCATGGCGAACGCAGAGATCGGTGTAATCGGCGGCTCAGGCTTCTACTCGTTCCTCGAGGACGTGACCGAGGTCCAGGTGGACACCCCCTACGGGCCGCCCAGCGACTCCCTCTTCCTCGGCGAGATCGCCGGCCGGCGGGTCGCCTTCCTGCCCCGGCACGGCCGCGGCCACCACCTTCCGCCGCACCGCATCAACTACCGCGCCAACCTGTGGGCGCTGCGCTCCGTCGGCGCCCGTCAGGTGCTCGGCCCGTGCGCGGTGGGCGGGCTGCGCCCCGAGTACGGCCCCGGCACCCTGCTCGTGCCGGACCAGATGGTGGACCGTACGAAGTCCAGGGCGCAGACGTACTTCGACGGGCTGCCGCTGCCCGACGGCACGGTGCCGAACGTCGTGCACGTCTCCATGGCCGACCCCTACTGCCCCGCCGGACGCGCCGCCGCGCTGAAGGCGGCCCGCGGCCGGAACTGGGAACCGGTGGACGGCGGCACGCTGGTCGTGGTCGAGGGGCCGCGCTTCTCGACGCGTGCCGAATCGTTGTGGCACCAGGCGCAGGGCTGGTCGGTCGTGGGCATGACGGGCCACCCGGAAGCGGCGCTCGCCCGGGAACTGGAGCTGTGCTACACGTCGCTGACCTTGGTCACCGACCTCGACGCGGGCGCCGAGACCGGCGAAGGCGTCTCGCACGAGGAGGTGCTGGAGGTGTTCGCCGCCAACGTGGACCGGTTGCGCGGTGTGCTGTTCGACGCGGTGGCGGCGCTGCCCGGGGCCGGGGAGCGGGACTGCCCGTGCGGGAACGCGCTGGGCGGGATGGACCCGGGCTTCGAACTGCCGTAGGACACCGGCCGATTGCGGGCCGGTTCACGGCCGGACCTGTGGACAAGGCGGCGGAATTCCCCGTTCGGATGGCCGAGTTGTCCACAACCCGTCGGTCTTCCACCGGCTCCGACGGGATTCGGCGTGATGTCCCATCGTGGCATCGCAAGCCGAATTCCTCGTCGCAGGCGGTGGTGTCCCATGCCTTGGTCCTCGTCGTCCCCCTCGTCGCCCCCCGCTCCGTCCTCGCCCCCTCCCGCTCCTCTCCCCTGTCCGCCTCCCATCCGGCTCCCGCGTCCGCTCGGCACGGACGCCCCCGCGACGTGTGAGGTCCCGCAGTTCCCTCCGGTGTGGGTGCGCGGCGGGCGGTATCAGCTGCAACGGCTCGTACGACACCGCAGGCGGGCCATCACGGCCGGCCTCGCGGTGACCGCGGCCGCCCTCGTCGCGGCCGGGCCGCGCACGGCGACCGCACCGCACGGCGCGGAACAGCCCCGCGGTCATCCGGTCACCGCCCCTGTACGGCGGCATGCGCCGGTGGAGGTGGTGACGGCACCCGTGCGGATCGCCGACGCCGCCACGGTCCGGCTGCTACGGCCCGGCGACCGCGTCGACGTGATCGCCGCGGAGGACCCGTCGGCCGGGGGCGTCGCCCGAGTGCTCGCGCGCGGTGTGCGCGTGACCAGGGTTCCGGAGCCTTTGGACGGCGGGGCCGAGAGCGGGGCGCTGGTGGTGCTGTCGGTACCGCGCGCCACGGCGGCCCGGCTCGTCGGCGCGAGCGCCACGGCCCGCCTGGCGGTGACGCTGTGCTGAACCGACTGGGACGATTCTTCGGCGGCTTGCTGTCAAGTCGCTTGATCGAGCGACGGGACTGGACACAATGGCCGCACCGTGCCGTAGGTTGCGGAGCGTTTCGTTCCACAACCTGTGCACGCGAGGAGTGTCCCCGAGGTGAGCGCGAAGAAGGAACCGAGCGTCTGGCAGGGCTTCAAGGCCTTCCTGATGCGCGGCAACGTCGTCGATCTGGCAGTCGCGGTGGTCATCGGCGCGGCCTTCACGAGCATCGTGAACTCGGTCGTGAAGGGAGTCATCAACCCGCTGGTCGGCGCCTTCGGCACCAAGAGCCTGGACAACTACAGCTCCTGCCTGAGCTCCACGTGCGGTGCCGACCACGGCATCCACATCATGTGGGGTTCCGTCCTCGGTGCCACGCTCAACTTCCTGATCACCGCGGCAGTCGTGTACTTCCTGATGGTCCTGCCGATGTCGAAGTACCTGGCCCGGCAGTCGGCGCAGAAGGCCGCGCGGGAGGGCACGAAGGAGGTCATCGAGGTGACCGAGCTGGAGGTGCTCAAGGAGATCCGCGACGCGCTGGTCGCCCAGCGCGGGTCGGGGCACGACGAACGCTAGCGGCGCCGCCGCGCGGGGCTGGGAGGTGGCGGCGGGCTCAGAGGTGGTGGGGCGGCTTCTCGTCGAGGAAGCGCAACAGGTCGGCGGCGCTGTCACCGTCCGTGCGCTCGCCCCATCCGCGGTCGGTGTCGTCCGAGGACTGCTGGTCCAGCGGGTCGTCGAAGACCAGCGCGGGCTTCGGGTCGCGGGGCTCGGATTCGGGGGCGGTGCTCATGCCCCAAGGGTACGGCCCCGCCCCCGGCGGCCAGGGCATTTGTGAATCCGTTCACAAGATTTCGGGGCGGATTTCTGCTGTCCTGGGAGGCATGACGTCGAGTTCCGCTCCGGCGCCCGCCTCCTCGGGCGCACCCCGGCCCCCCGGGCTCCTGCGAAGGCTCACCTCGCGCGGGCGCGACGAAGCGCACCGGGTCGCCTCCCCGCTAGAGCTGTTCTTCGACCTGTGCTTCGTCGTGGCGATCGCGCAGGCGGGCGTACAACTGGTCCACGCCGTCGCCGAAGGGCACGCCGGCGGCGGAATCCTCAACTACGCCATGCAGTTCTTCGCCATCTGGTGGGCCTGGATGAACTTCACCTGGTTCGCCTCGGCGTACGACAACGACGACGCCCTCTACCGGGTCGTCACCCTGGTGCAGATCGCCGGTGTCCTGGTGCTGGCCGCCGGTGTGTCCCAGGCCTTCCAGCGTCACGACTACCTGATGGTCTGGCTCGGCTACCTGATCATGCGGCTGGCGATGGCCGCACAGTGGCTGAGAGCCGCGAGAGCGGCCACCGGCGCGGAGAGAACGATGGCGCTCCGTTACGCGTGCGGTGTGCTGCTGTGCCAGGTCGGCTGGACCGGGCTGGTGGTCCTGCCCGGGCCCGCCCGGCCCTGGGTGTTCCTCGTGATGGCGATCGCGGAGATGTGCGTGCCGCTGTACGCCGAGAAGAGCAGCACGACCTCCTGGCACCCGCATCACATCGCCGAGCGGTACGGCCTGTTCACCATCATCGTGCTCGGCGAGACGATCTCCGCGGCGACGATCGCCGTGAAGTCGGCGGTGAACGAGCACAGCGCGCTGGGCGAGCTGCTGCCGATCGCGGCGGGCGGCCTGCTCATCGTCTTCTCCGCGTGGTGGATCTACTTCGTGGTGCCCATCCACGGTCACCTGCGCTCCAACGGGCAGGCGTTCCTGTGGGGTTACGGCCACTACCTGATCTTCGCGTCGGCCGCGGCGATCGGCGCCGGCCTGGAGGTCGCGGTGGAGCAGGCGGTCGGCAAGACCCACATCTCCACGCTGTCCGCCTCGGCAGCGGTGACCCTGCCCACGGCGCTGTATCTGCTGACCGTCTGGGCGCTGCATTCGCGGCACTTCAAGGTCGGTATCGCCCAGCAGCTGGTGCTGCCGGGCACGGCGCTGCTGGTGATCTGCTGCACCTTCCTGGGCCACTGGGCGGTGCTCGCGGCCGGGCTCGTCTGCGCCGGCGCGGTGGCGACCGGAGTGACGCTGACGGCGCGCATGGCCGGCCGGGAGCGTGCGGCGAGCGCCGGCGCATCGGCCCACTGAGCCCTCGCCGGTGCCCGGGCGGCCACACTTGCCCCCATGACAGTTGACGCATTGACGGACGTCGCCGGGGTGCGGGTGGGACACGCCACCCGCACCGGGGACGGCTGGCTCACCGGCACCACCGTCGTCCTCGCTCCCGAGGGCGGCGCCGTCACCGCCGTGGACGTGCGCGGCGGCGGCCCGGGCACGAAGGAGACCGATGCGCTCGACCCGCGCAACGTGGTGCAGCGGGTCGACGCGATCGTGCTGACCGGGGGCAGTGCCTACGGGCTCGACGCGGCGTCCGGGGTGATGGCCTGGCTGGAGGAGCGCTCGCGCGGAGTGCGGGTGGGGCCGGACCCGGCGCACGTCGTGCCGGTCGTGCCCGCCGCGTGCCTCTTCGACCTGGGGCGCGGGGGAGACTTCCGCGCGCGGCCCGACGCGGCGACGGGCCGCGCGGCGGTGGAGGCCGCGGCGGTGACCGCCCCGGGCTCCCAGGTGCCCGAGGGGTGTGTCGGGGCCGGCGCGGGCGCCGTGGCGGGGCGGCTGAAGGGCGGGGTGGGAACCGCGAGCACGGTGCTCGACTCGGGCGTCACCGTGGCCGCGCTGGCGGTCGTGAACGCCGCGGGTGCCGTGGTGGACACCGGTACGGGGGCGCTGTACGGAGAGTTGTTGCTGCGGGGGCGGGTGGAGTATCCGCAGGAGCACGTGGTGGCGGCCGCGCGCCGACGGCTCGACGAAGCCGCCGCCAGGAACGCGCCGCCCCCGCTCAACACGACGCTGGCGGTGGTCGCGACCGACGCGGACCTCTCCAAGGCGCAGGCGCAGAAGCTGGCGGGGACGGCGCACGACGGCATCGCGCGCGCCGTGCGTCCGGTGCACCTCCTGCACGACGGGGACACGGTGTTCGCGCTGGCGACCGGCGCGCGCCCGCTCGACGGACATCCCCTGGCGCTCAACGACATCCTGGCCGCCGGCGCGGATCTCGTGACGCGCGCGATCGTCCGGGGTGTGCGGGCCGCCGAGTCGGTCGACGGGCCGGGCGGAGTGTGGCCGTCGTACGGGGAGTTGTACGAGGAGCGGTAGGGGCGGTGCGGGGGTCCGGCGGGGCCGGATTGTCGCGGTTCTGTCACGTGATGGCGTTCAGGGGAGCCGGCGGGAACCTACCCGTGTGCCGGAGCACTCTTTCTTCACGCACTGGAACGGATCACGCACATCACATGAACCTGGAGCAGCCCGTGACAACGCCGGACATTGCAGCGCGGCGCGTACTGGGGGCCTGTGCCGCCCTGATGGTCGGCACCCTCACCCTGACCGCCTGTGGTGGCAGCGCCAACGCCACCGACGACAAGGGCGGCAAGGACTCCCCCAAGACGTCCACCGCGAAGATCATGATCTCGGCGAAGGACGGTTCGACCAGCGCGTCCGTCAACGCGACCGGCGTGAAGGTCAGCGACGGCAAGCTGACGGACGTGAAGATGACCGTGTCGGGGACCGGGCAGACCGTGGCCGGGGCGATATCGGCGGACGGCAGCACCTGGAAGCCGAAGGAGCAGCTGGACCGCGGGACGAAGTACCAGATCGCCGCGACCGCGAAGGACGCGAACGGGCGTACCGCGGCGGCCAATTCCATCTTCACCACCGTCACCTCGGCGAACAGCTTCATCGGCACCTACACGCCGGACGACGGCAGCACGGTCGGAGTGGGCATGCCGGTGTCGTTCACCTTCGACAAGGCGATCACCGACAAGAAGGCCGTGCAGTCGCACATCACGGTCAACTCCAGCAGTGGTCAGCAGGTGGTCGGGCACTGGTTCGGGAACCAGCGCCTGGACTTCCGGCCGCAGGAGTACTGGAAGGCCGGCTCCAAGGTCACGATGAAGATCGACCTGGACGGGGTCCAGGGCGCGAACGGTGTCTACGGGGTACAGAAGAAGACCGTCACCTTCACGGTCGGGCGCGCGCAGGTGTCCACGGTCGACGCCGGCTCGCAGACGATGACGGTCGTGCGGGACGGCCGGACGATCAAGTCGGTGCCGATCTCCGCGGGCAGCGCGGAGCACACGACGTACAACGGGCAGATGGTGATCGCCGAGAAGTTCGTGCAGACCCGCATGAACGGCTCGACGGTCGGCTTCGGCGGGGAGTACGACATCCCGGACGTGCCGCACGCGATGCGGCTGACCTCGTCGGGGACGTTCATCCACGGCAACTACTGGTACAACAAGGGCAACCCGCCCTTCGGGCGCTCGGGCACCAGCCACGGCTGTGTCGGGCTCGCGGACGTGCAGGGGGCGCAGGGTGACACTCAGGCCAAGTGGTTCTTCGACAACTCGCTCGTCGGGGACGTCGTGATCGTGAAGAACTCCCCGGACACGACGGTCGCCCCGGACAACGGGCTGAACGGCTGGAACATGTCGTGGAGCGCCTGGACCGCCGGAAGTGCCGTCTGAGCGGCGACTTTTGACGTGATGTGGGGCCGCGCGGGAACTTCTCGCGCGGCCCGCGCGTTTTCCCGGCGTACGTTTTCTCGGTTCCCGGACATGATGTCCGATCGAGGGGCTACGGTATGCACCCACAAGGTGACATGCAGCAACGCCGGGAGATGTCTTGAGCGTTCCGTACGAGACGGCAGCGTACGAACCAGCCGAGTCGCCCGAGTCTCCGGAGGAGCATCTCGCGCGACTCCTCGGCCGTGCCCTGAACTCCTTCGAGCTGCCCGACGACGTGATACGGCAGCTCGACTGTGCGCTGGCGCACGACAGTTCGCTGCACTCCGCGTACCACAGCGCGGGGCTGCACCGGGAGACGTACCGGCACACCTGGCTGCTCGCCGACGGCTCGACGGTCACGCTGTGGGAGCTCGTCCACAACCCCGCGCCGGGCAGCGCACCGGAACACGAGGTGTACGTCGACGACGAGGAGCTGCAGACGGCCACGGCCCGGCTCGGGCTGCCGCCGGACGCGCCGGAGTTCGAGCTGCCCGCGCCGATGCGGCTGTGGGCGATTCCCGAGCCCCGGCATGTGTTCGCCTCCGACGACTCGGCGGACCACGCGCGCCGGCTGCTGCGCCGCGCGGAGAATCCGGACCGGCCCGGCGCGCAGACGGCGGCGCTGCTGGCGACGGCGACGGCTCACGAGATCACGCAGGCGTTCGGGCGCCCGGGGCGGGCCGGACGCGTGGGGTTGAGCTACGCGCTGTACGAGCACGCGTTCCTGCTGCCGGACGAGAGCGAGATCTCCCTGTGGGAGGTCGAGCACACGGCGACGCCCGACGGACGGCACATGTGCGAGGTCTACATGTCGGAGGACGAGGCGCGGGACGCCATGGAGCGGCGGGCGGCGCGGCACGGGTAGCGCACCAGGGGTCGTACGCCGGGGGTAGCGCACGCGGTGCGCGCGCACGGTCGGCGTGGGCGCCTTGTGCCGTCAGCCGTCGGCGAGTTGCCGTGCCAAGCCCGCGAACGCGTCCTGTTCGGCGGGGGTCAGCTCGACGGACTCCAGCTCGGGGCCGACCCGGGTCTGGCGCGGCAGGGCCGGCAGCGGGCTCGTGGTGCGCCGGACGGGGGACCGCAGGTCGGCGCGATCCAGCAGGCGCAGCAGGGTGACGGCCCAGACGACGGCCGCCACGGCGAGGACGGCCACGCCGATCAGCTGGAGAGTCGGGACGTGCTCAGGCATGCGCCCAGTACACACCACGGTCCGGGACTTTGATCCCGGACCGTGACGTATCTCGCAGGTGCCGTGAACAACTCACAGCGAACTAAAGGGACAAGGTGCGGGGCGGGTGGCGCGGCCGGCGGTCAGGCCGCCACCGGCTGCTTGGTGCCCTTCGCGGTCGTGGTGTTCGCGGCGGGGCCGCCTGGCGTGGACTCGGGGGTCTGCTTGCGCATGCCCTTGAGGAGGACGACCAGGGCCGTGGTGGCGCAGACGCCGGCCGCGATGGCGACCAGGTACAGGAACGGGTTGCCGATCAGCGGGACCACGAAGATGCCGCCGTGGGGGGCGCGCAGGGTGGCACCGAAGGCCATCGACAGGGCGCCGGTGAGCGCGCCGCCCACCATCGAGGACGGGATGACCCGCAGCGGGTCGGCCGCGGCGAACGGGATCGCGCCCTCGGAGATGAAGGAGGCGCCCAGGACCCAGGCGGCCTTGCCGTTCTCGCGCTCGGTCTGGGTGAAGAGCCTGCCGCGCACGGTGGTGGCGAGGGCCATCGCGAGCGGCGGGACCATGCCGGCCGCCATCACCGCTGCCATGATCTTCATCGCGGAGTCGCTGGGGTTGGCGACCGCGATGCCGGCGGTGGCGAAGGTGTAGGCGACCTTGTTGACCGGGCCGCCCAGGTCGAAGCACATCATCAGGCCGAGCAGGGCGCCGAGCAGGACGGCGTTGGTGCCGGTGAGGCCGTTCAGCCAGTCGGTGAGGCCCTTCTGGGCGGATGCGATGGGCTTGCCGATCACGACGAACATCAGGAATCCGACGAGCGCCGAGGAGATCAGCGGAATCACCACCACCGGCATGATGCCGCGCAACGCCGCCGGGATCCGCACCTTCTGGATCGCCAGCACCACGCCACCGGCGATCAGACCGGCCGCCAGGCCGCCGAGGAAGCCCGCGTTGATGGTCAGTGAGATCGCGCCGCCGACGAAGCCGGGCACCAGGCCGGGCCGGTCGGCCATGCCGTAGGCGATGTAGCCGGCCAGGACCGGGACCAGGAAGCCGAAGGCCACGGCGCCGATCTGGAAGAGCAGCGCGCCCCAGCTGTCGGCCTGGGTCCACACGAAGTGGTCCATCACCGACGGCGCCTTGTTGATCTTGTAGCCGCCGATCGCGAAGCCCAGGGCGATGAGGAGGCCGCCCGCGGCGACGAACGGGACCATGTAGCTGACGCCGGACATCAGCCACTTGCGGAGCTTGGTGCCGTAGCCCTCGGTGAAGTCGCCCGCGCGCTCGACCGGCGTGCCGCCGGACGCGGACGCCGGGGCGCTCGTCTCGCCGCGCGCCGCCTTCTCGCGCACCTCGCCGATGAGTTCGGCGGGGCGGTTGATGCCGGCCTTCACACCGACGTCGACGGTCGGCTTGCCGGCGAAGCGGTCCTTGTCGCGTACCGGGACGTCGTGCGCGAAGATCACGCCGTCCGCCGCCGCGATCGCCTCGGGGTCGAGCCGGGTGAAGCCGGCCGAGCCCTGCGTCTCGACGACCAGTTCGACGCCCGCCTCGCGACCGGCGTTCTCCAGGGACTCGGCCGCCATGTAGGTGTGGGCGATACCGGTCGGGCAGGAGGTGACGGCGACGATACGGAAGGGCCGCTCGCCCGAGTCCGGGGCGGACGCGCTCTGCGCCCGCGCCGTCGTGGTGACCGCTGCGGCGCCGGCGGAGGCCGCCACCGGCGTCGCAGCGGTGTCCTTGGGGGCGCTCACGGCGCCCTCAGTAGCGCCCGGGGCCACCTTCGCGCCCCCACCAGCGCCTTCGTCGACTCCGGTGCCACCGGCGCCCTCGCCGGCCTCCGCGCCCTCGGCCGCACCCGCGCTCCCGGCGCTCACCGCGCGCTCCGCGCCTGCCGCACCGTCCGCGCCCTGCCCCGAAGTCTCCGCCGTCTGCGCAGCCGACGGCTTCTCGTCCCCGCGGATCAGTGCCGCCGCCGTCTCCGCGTCCGACGCCGCCCGCAGCGCCGAGGTGAACTCGGCGTTCATCAGCTGGCGGGCCAGGGAGGAGAGGATCGTGAGGTGGGCGTCGTCCGCGCCGGCGGGGGCCGCGATCAGGAAGATCAGGTCGGCCGGACCGTCCGGGGCGCCGAAGTCGATACCGGCGGCGCTGCGGCCGAAGGCGAGGGTCGGCTCGGTGACATGGGCGCTGCGACAGTGCGGGATGCCGATGCCGCCGTCGAGGCCGGTCGGCATCTGGGCCTCGCGGGCGGCCACGTCGGCGAGGAAGCCCTCCAGGTCGGTCACCCGGCCCTGGGCCACCATGCGCTCAGCGAGGGCACGGGCCGCCGCTTCCTTGGTGTCGGCGGACAGGTCGAGGTCGACCAGGTCCGCGGTGATCATGTCGCTCATCGCGGGCTCCTATGCACGCGTATCGCCCGGGGGGAGGGGTGGGCGGAAAGGGGGACGGGGGTGCGGTGGGGGCATGGGATCGGGCGGGAGGCGGGGCCGGGGAAACCCCGCCTCCCGGGGGTGGCACCGTGGCTCGGCCGGTGGTGCCGCCCGGTGACCGCGGCGAGTAACGGGGAGTCCCGCCGCTTCGGGGCCGGTGGGATGCGTGCGCCCGGGGGTGTCGGTCGGGGGCGCGCGCCAAGGTGCCGAGTGCCGGGGCGTCCGCCACAGAGCGCGAGCCGGGTCATGACACCGGCTCCGTCAGTTCGCGGTCGAGCGGGATCTCGGCCGTGACGGTCACCGCCGCCGGGTCCAGGTCGGCGGGCGTCGGCATCACGCTGCCGGGGAGCTGGACGGCGGCGGCGCCGTGGGCGACGGCGGAGGCGAGGGCCTCGGGGCCGCTGCCGCCTGCGATCAGGAAGCCGGCGAGGGAGGAGTCGCCGGCGCCGACATTGCTGCGGACCGCGTCCACGCGCGCGTGGGCGAACCACGCGCCCGTGTCCTCCACGAGGAGCTGCCCGTCGGCACCCAGGCTCGCGAGCACGGCGCGCGCGCCCATGCCGCGCAGCTCCTCGGCCGCCTTCAGCGCGTCGCCCACGGTGGCCAGGGGGCGCTCGACGGCTTGCGCGAGCTCCTCGGCGTTCGGCTTCACCACGTCGGGCCGCGCGCGCAGCGCCTCCAGCAGCGCACGCCCCGAGGTGTCCAGGGCGATGCGCGCGCCCCCAGCGTGAGCCCGCGTGACGACATCGGCGTACCACGAGGGCGCCAGCCCCCGGGGCAGGCTGCCGCAGCACGCGATCCAGTCGGCGTCGCGCGACTGGTCCCGCACGGTGTCCAGGAGCAGTTCCTGCTCCGAGGGCGACAGCTCGGGCCCCGGCGCGTTGATCTTGGTGAGCACCCCGTCGGTCTCCGCGAGCGCGATGTTGGAGCGGGTGGCTCCGGCGACCGGGACCGGCGCGACCTCGATGCCCTGCGCGTCGAGCAGATCGGCGACGAGCGCCCCCGGCGCACCACCCAGGGGCAGGACGGCGACCGTGCGCTGTCCGGCGGCCGCCACGGCGCGCGAGACGTTCACGCCCTTGCCGCCCGGGTCCATGCGCTCGCCGGTGGCGCGGATGACCTCGCCGCGCTCCAGGGTGGGGACCTCGTAGGTGCGGTCGAGGGAGGGGTTGGGGGTGACGGTGAGGATCATGCGCGCACTACTTCCGTGCCGCCGCGCTCGATGGCGGCGGTGTCCTCGGGGCTCAGCCCGCTGTCGGTGATCAGCAGGTCCACGTCGCTCAGGTCGGCGAAGCGCGCGAAGTGCTCCTGGCCGTGCTTGGCGGAGTCGGCCAGGAGCACCACGCGGCGGGCGGCGGCGACCGCGGCCCGCTTCACCGCGGCCTCCGCGAGGTCGGGGGTGGTCAGGCCGTGCTCGGCGGAGAAGCCGTTGGCCGCCACGAAGAGCACGTCCGCCCGGATCTCGCCGTACGCGCGCAGCGCCCAGGCGTCCACGGCGGCGCGCGTACGGTGCCGTACGCGCCCCCCGACGAGGTGGAGCTGGATGCCGGGGTGGTCCGCGAGGCGGGCCGCGATCGGCAGGCTGTGCGTGACGACGGTGAGCGAGGACTCCAGCGGGATGGCGGCAGCCAGCCGCGCCACCGTCGTACCGGCGTCGAGGATCATCGTGCCCTCGGTCGGCAGTTCCGTGAGGGCCGCCTTGGCGATGCGGTCCTTCTCGTCGGCGGAGGTACCCTCGCGTTCGGCGAGGTCCGGTTCGAAGTCGAGGCGGCCGGCGGGGATGGCGCCGCCGTGGACGCGGCGGACCAGTCCGGCGCGGTCGAGGGCCTTCAGATCGCGGCGGATCGTCTCCGCCGTGACCTGGAACTCCTCGGCGAGCGACAGCACGTCCACCCGGCCGCCGTCACGGGCGAGCCGGAGGATCTCCTGCTGCCGTTCCGGTGCGTACATCCCGCTCGCCTCCGCCTCGATGTCCGTTCACTTCCGAGTAATGCCCGAACGTGTGGTTTCACTGCGAGGCTACGCGCGGCTTTCCGGAATGTAAACAGGTTCGGACTTCACTCGGGCACGAACGGGCTTCCGGCCCACACGGTGGGGCTCACGCAGGGGCTCGCACAACCGGGCCCGGCGGACACCGCGAGGGCCCGGCACCTGGTCGGTGCCGGGCCCTTCGTCGTACGGGTCAGGACATCTCCCCGCCCGGTCACGACACCAGCTCGGGTTCCTTCTCCGGCGCGGACAGTTCGTCGCCCTCCGCGTCCTGCGCGCCCTCCACGTGCTGCGCCGGCCGTTTCGGCAGGGCGGACATCAGCAGGAAGATCGCGCCCATGATCCCGGCGACCCACCACAGCGCGTACTGGAAGGCGTGTACGAAGGCCGGGCCGACCTGGGCGGGGGCCAGCCGGTCGCCGATCCGTCCGAAGAAGACGACCGACACGAGCCCCAGCCCGAGCGCGTTGCCCATCTGCTGCACGGTGTTGATCAGCCCCGACGCGGAACCGGCGTGCTCACGCGGCACCTCCGAGAGCACCGCGTCCGTCAGCGGGGCGACGATCAGCCCCATGCCGGCGCCCATCACGACCAGCGGCAGGGCCATCTGCCAGGAGTCGATGGCGAGGCCGTACCGGTGGGCCTCCCACAGGTAGAGCAGCACGCCCGCGCCCATCACGAGCGCGCCCGCCTGGAGCACCTTGCGGCCGAAGCGCGGGACCAGCTTCTGCACCGACATCCCGGCGGCCACGGACACCGCGATCGAGAAGGGCACCCCCGTCAGCCCGGCCCGCAGCGGGCTCCAGCCCAGGCCGATCTGCATGTACAGCGTCCAGACCAGGAAGAAGATGCCGAGCGCGACACCGAAGACGGTCTGTACGGCGATGCCCGCGGCGAAGCTCTTCACCCGAAAGAGGGACAGTTCGATGAGCGGGGAACCGTCCCGAACAGCCTTCCGTTTTTCGTACGACAGCAGGGCGGCGAAGACGACGAGGGCGCCGGCCATGCAGAGGTACCCCCACAGCGGCCAGCCCAGCTCCCGGCCGCGGGTGAGCGGGTAGAGCAGCATCAGCAGGCCCAGCGAGACCAGGGTGACACCGACGAGGTCCAGCTTCAGCGCCTTCGGTGCCCTGGACTCGGTGATGAAGCGGCGGCCGAGGAGGAAGGCCGCGATACCGACGGGGAGGTTGATGAGGAAGATGGGCCGCCATGCGAGGCCGAAGAGGTTCCATTCCGTCAGCAGCGCGCCGAGCAGCGGTCCGGAGACCGCGCCCAGGCCGACGACGGCGCCGAACAGACCGAAGACCTTGCCGCGTTCATGGGCCGGGAAGGTGGCGTGCACGATCGACAGCACCTGAGGCACCATCATCGCCGCCATGCTGCCCTGAAGGATGCGGGAGGCGACCAGCATCTCGGGGTTCACGGCGAAACCACACAGCGCGGAGGCGAGCGTGAAGCCTCCGATGCCGATGAGGAACAGCCGCCTGCGGCCGTGGATGTCGCCGAGCCGGCCGCCGGTGATCAGGGCCGCGGCGAAGGCGAGGGCGTAGCCCGCGGTTATCCACTGGATCTGGCTGACGGACGCGTCGGCGTCCCGCTGGATGGACGGGATGGCGATGTTGACGATCGTCACGTCCACCAGGTCCATGAAGGCCGCCGTCATGACGATGGCCAGGGCGAACCAGCGGCGCCGGTCGCCCGGGGCCGGCGCGTCGTCCGGGGACGGCCGAGAGGTGAGGGTCTGTTCCGAGGAGGTCATGTCCGCAAAGTTAGGAGCCCATTAGGTCAGATCGTGTCCTAGTCGTACGGCATTCTCGTCCGTATGACTACCGACACACCGGCTCGGCTGCTGCAGTTGCTCTCACTCCTCCAGACCCCGCGCGAGTGGCCCGGCGGGGAACTGGCCGATCGGCTCCGGGTGTCGCGCCGTACCGTGCGGCGGGACATCGACCGGCTGCGGGAGCTGGGCTATCCGGTGCAGGCGACGAAGGGCGCGGACGGCGGGTACCGGCTGGTCGCGGGCAAGGCGATGCCGCCGCTGGTGCTGGACGACGAGGAGGCGGTGGCGATCGCGGTGGGGCTGCGGGCCGGCGCCGGGCACGCGGTGGCGGGCGTGGACGAGGCGTCGGTGCGGGCCCTGGCCAAGCTGGAGCAGGTGCTGCCCTCCCGGCTGCGTCACCGGGTGTCCACGTTGCAGGCCGCGACCACACCGCTGACCAGCGGGGACGGCGCGAGCATCGCGCCGGAGACGCTGACCGTGATGGCGTCGACGGTCGCGGGACACGAGCGACTGCGGTTCGCCTACCGCGACAAGGAGGGCGGCGAGACACGGCGGCTGACCGAGCCGCACCGGCTGGTGTCGACAGGAAGGAGGTGGTACCTGGTCGCCTATGACCTCGACCGGGCGGACTGGCGCACGTTCCGGGTGGACCGGGTGAGCGAGCCGTTCGCGACCGGAGTGCGGTTCGCACCACGGGAGTTGCCGGCGGGGGACGCGGCCGAGTATCTGCGGCAGTCCATCAACCGACGGCAGGAGACGTACGAGTTCGCGGTGCGCTTCGCCGCGCCCGCCGGGCAGGTCGCCGCGCGGGTGCCGGCCTGGCTCGGGGAGCCGGAGGACGACGGGAACGACGGCTGTGTCCTGCGGGGCACCTCCGGTGATCCCGTGGAGTGGCTGGCGGTACGGCTCGCGATGGCCGGATTCGAGTTCACCGTACGGGGGCCCGGGGAACTGGCCGAGTGCGTACGGGAGTTGGGCGGGCGACTGAGCCGGGCGGGACGGGCAGAGGGTGGGCGGGGGGAGGGGGAGGGCGGGGCCTGAGGAACCTGATCCCGGGTCCCCGCGATCCTGACCGCGCCCACCTCCTGCACTGGCACCCGGGCGCGTCCGGCATCGGTTCTCGGCACCGGTCCCCGGCACCGGCGCCTGATCCCCCTCCCCCGGTTCCCCCCCGGTGCCGGTCACCAGCCCGTTCCCCGTCGGGCGGACTAGGGGGTGTCGTTCGGCTCATCCCTCGGGCGCGGGCCCTGGTCCTGCCCGCCCCAGTCGAATCCCCTCAGTGCTCGGAGGTTGTGCAGTGCCAGGGCCGCCGGGCCCTCGGGGCCGGTCGCCGGGGCGGAGGTGGCGGCCCAGGACTCCACGGCCACGCGGACGGCCGCGCCGGCGACTGCGGCGGTGAAACGGAGGGGAGGGGTGACGGTGGCGGGTCCGCCGGGTGCCGGGCGCGTCGCGAGGATCTCGCCCAGGGTCGTCTCCGAGGCCTGGCACACCTCGGCCCAGACCTTGCGCAGGGCGGGGCTGCTGTCGGCCAGCCGGATCAGGGTGCGGACCCACTCCCAGGAGGCCGCCGAGACCCCGGCACCGGGGGTGAGGGTGTGGCGGACGGCGTGTTCCAGCGCCTGCGGGACGCCGAGGTGGGCCGGAGCCGCGCGGACCGCTTCCGCCCAGCGCTGGGCGCCGGCGGCGTAGAGCGGGGCGACCGCTTCCTCCTTGGTGGCGAAGTAGCGGTAGAAGGTGCGGGGTGCGATGCCCGCGGCCTGCGCGATGTCCTCGGCGCGGGTCGCCCGCAGGCCCTGCCGGACGAACAGCGCGCCCGCCGCCCGGGCGATCTCCATCCGGGTCTCGGCCTTCCGGCGCTCGGTCAACGAGACCGGTGCGGAGGCGGAAAACTGCTGGTGGGAGGGGCTGGGGGTGGTGCTCATTCCGGCAGGCTATGCCCATGTGGCAGAATCTGCCATCCGCGCGGTCCACCCCGGGGTTCAGGTACGGGGTGGGCCGCCGTTCCAACGTGTCGCACCGCCGTCGAGCCCGACTGCGTCTCAGCCACTGCACATCTGCCACCGGCCGTTCCACGGCCCCCGAGTTGCCCGCCGGACCGTCGGAGGAACAGCACGCGGCCTGGCTGGAGTTGGCCGAGTCGGCGCTCTCCTCGCCCTGTGCGAGCCGACCGCCCGGTGCGCACCGACCGCCCGTTGTGAGCCGGCCGCGCAGACCAGGACAGGAATGGCCATGGGGCCGGCCGTCGCGCACACAAGAGAGCCGGGCTCCGGCACCCAGGGGGGATGGGTGCCGGAGCCCGGCTTCGGAAGGTCCCGGCGCCGGGGGGGGATGGTGCGTCGGGACGTGGTTCGCGTGGGGACGGCCGACGGCGCTGGATCGGCTGCCGTGCGGTGCGGCTGTCGGGTGTGTCGGGCGGGCGGTGTGTCAGACGCTCTGGGGAGTGCGGTCCGGGTTTCGGGGGGCTTGCGCTGGGCCCGCTTGGGTTGTTCCCGCGGGCCCGGGCGTTGAAGCGACAGGACTACGCCATGTTTGCGCCGTCTTTCGCCACCGGCGTGCGCGGCCCCGGGCAGCGCACGCCCACAACCACCCACACCCTCCGCAGCGCGCACACCTCGCACTCCGCGCGCAGCGCGCACACGACTCCGCAGTCGCCCCCTCCTGTTCTGTGAACGCCCCCTCCTGTATGCCGCCCCCAGTTCCGTACGCCGCTCCTCACGGGAGCGGCGTAGGGCCGTTACGCGGCCGCGTCGAATCCGGTGTCCCGCGCGAGCTTCTTCAGTTCGAGCAGCGCGTGCTTCTCGATCTGGCGGATGCGCTCGCGGGTCAGGCCGTGCTCCTTGCCGACCTCGGTCAGGGTGCGCTCGCGGCCGTCCTCGATTCCGTAGCGCATCTTGATGATGGAGGCCGTGCGCTGGTCCAGGCGGCCGATCAGGTCGTCCAGTTCCTCGCTGCGCAGCAGGGTCAGGACGGACTGCTCGGGGGAGACCGCGGAGGTGTCCTCCAGCAGGTCGCCGAACTGGGTCTCGCCCTGGTCGTCCACCGCCATGTTCAGCGACACGGGGTCGCGGGCCCAGTCGAGGACGTCCGTGACACGCTCCGGGGTGGACCCCAGCTCGGCGGCGATCTCCGCGGGCTCCGGCTCGCGGCCGTGCTCGCGGTTGAACTCGCGCTGGATGCGGCGGATACGGCCCAGTTCCTCCACCAGGTGGACGGGGAGCCGGATCGTGCGGGACTGGTCGGCGATGGAGCGGGTGATGGCCTGACGGATCCACCAGGTGGCGTACGTCGAGAACTTGAAGCCCTTGCGGTAGTCGAACTTCTCGACCGCGCGCACCAGGCCGGCGTTGCCCTCCTGGATCAGGTCCAGCAGGGGCAGGCCGCTGCGCGGATAGCGCCGGGCCACGGCGACGACCAGGCGGAGGTTGGAGCGGATGAAGACGTCCTTGGCCCGCTCGCCGGCGGCGACCAGCGCCTCCAGTTCCTCACGGGTGGCGTCCGACGCGGACTCCTCCTCGCCGTCGAGGACCTGCCGCGCGAACACACCCGCCTCTATGGTCTGGGACAGCTCGACCTCCTTGGCGGCGTCGAGCAGCGGCGTACGCGCGATCTCGTCGAGGTACATGCCGACCAGGTCACGGTCGGCGATCTCGCCGCCGTGTACGCGAAGCCTGCTTGCCGAGTCGGCCGTCTCGCCGGAGGCGGACTGACGACGGGCGACGGCACGGGTTGCCATGCGTGCTCCCTTGCGATGGTGGGCTGGCAGGTGGTCCTGTGGGCGCTCAGCACTCGGGGGACTATGAAGGGACTCTCCTCGGCTGCCCTGCGTCCGATGGAAACAACGACTGGAATCCGGACAGAATTCCCAACCCGCCCTCCGATTTTTCTGATCATGCAGTACCCTGTCTCGCCGCATGGGGCGAGAGGGGCCGTCGAACCTGCAGAGACGCAGGTCAGGACGGGGGTCGAGGAGGATCTCCGTCGTCCTCGACCGCCCTCCCGACCCGGAAGACGGCGCGCGCCGCCCGATGGTTGCCACGCGAGCGGAATCACAGCAAATCCTGAGCTAGGCCATATCCGGCCCTTACCGGGCGAAGACCGCGCAGGCCACACACCGCGCCGCGGCAGCCGACACGCGGCCCCCGCCATCGCAGGCCCTCGACCCGGACTCCCCCCCGACCCGGCCCCCGACTCGGACTCCGCCCCCGAGCCCCGGCCCCCGCCCCCGCCCCTGCCCCTGCCCCTGCCCCTGCCCCTGCCCCTGCCCCTGCCCAGACTCCGCCTCCCGACCTGGCCCCCGGCCCAGCCCCGCCCCCGCCCCGGCCCCCGACCCGGACTCCGGCCCCGGCCCCGACTCGGACTCCGCCGTCGGCATCCGCCCCGGGCGCAGCCTCAGCCGAATTGCACCGACCGCTTCGCCATGCCCATCCAGAACCCGTCGATCACGGAGGTCACGGACTTCTGCGTGGCCGGCTCGCCGCCCGCCTCGGCGGCGCCCATCGTGACGAAGAGCGGGGCGAAGTGCTCGGTGCGCGGGTGGGCGTAGCGGCCGGCCGGGGCCTTGTCGAGGAAGTCGAGCAGGGCGTCCCAGTCGCGGGCCTCCAGGGCGCGCCGGCCCCAGTCGTCGAACTCGGAGGACCAGCTCGGCACGCCGCCGCCGGTGTACCGCAGGGCGGCGAGGTTGTGGGTGAAGAAGCCGGAGCCGACGATCAGCACGCCCTCGTCGCGCAGGGGGGCGAGCTTGCGGCCGATGTCCATCAGGCGGACCGGGTCGAGGGTCGGCAGGGAGACCTGGAGGACGGGGATGTCGGCGTCCGGGTACATCTCGACGAGCGGGACGTAGGCGCCGTGGTCGAGGCCGCGGTCGGGCATGTCCTGGACCGGGACGCCGGGGGCGCGCAGCAGCTTGCGGACGGACGCGGCCAGTTCGGGTGCGCCGGGGGCGGCGTACCGGACGCGGTAGTAGTGCTCGGGGAAGCCCCAGAAGTCGTAGACGAGCGGGACGGTCTGCACCGCGCCGAGCGCGAGCGGGGCCTCCTCCCAGTGGGCGGAGACCATGAGGATCGCCTTCGGGCGGGGCAGGCCGGCGGACCAGGCGGCGAGCTGGCCGGGCCAGACGGGGTCGTCGGCGAGGGGCGGCGCGCCGTGGCTGAGGTACAGGGCGGGCATGCGCTCCTGCGATGCGGCGGACGTCTGCGACGGCGACGGCGCCGTGGACGTCTCCGGCGACGCCGCAGCGGGCGTCTCCTGCGGCACGGCGGGCATGGCGGACATGGCGGCGGCTCCCAACGGCAGGTCCAACGACAGTTCTCCGCGAGGTCCCCGACGGGCCCCCGCCAGGCTCCCGACAGAATTGCGGGAAGCACCGCGGAAAGGCTCTGGAAGGACTCCGGACGAGGACTCCAGAGTTGCTTTAACTCTAAAGTTCCACCGGAAGCATACGACCGATTTGTTCAAGTTTCAAGGAGATGCCTCGTACAGTGGGACACATGAACACGGCACCCGACCCCGACGCCGCGCGGCACCGCTGGCTCACCGACGAGGAACAGCGCGTCTGGCGTGCGTACATGCACGCCACCACCCTGCTGGAGGACCACCTCGACCGGCAGCTCCAGCGCGACGCCGGGATGCCGCACATCTACTACGGCCTGCTCGTCGGCCTCGCCGAGGCGCCCCGCCGGCGGCTGCGGATGACCGAGCTGGCGATGAAGTCGAAGATCACCCGCTCCCGCCTCTCGCACGCCATCGCGCGGCTGGAGAGGAACGGCTGGGTGCGCCGCGAGGACTGCCCCTCCGACAAGCGCGGCCAGCTCGCGGTGCTCACCGACGAGGGCGCCGAGGTACTCGCGCGGACCGCACCCGGCCATGTGGCCACCGTGCGGCAGACGATGTTCGACCGGCTCAGCCCGGAACAGCAGAAGGCCCTCGGCGAGATCATGGGGATCATCGCCGAGGGCCTCCAGCCCGACGAAGCGGGTGCGGACCTGCCCTGGCTCCGCTAGGGGGTGTGCCGTCCCGTGGACGGGGTCAGTGGGCCACCACCGGCACCGGCAGCTCGTCCTCGACGCCCTCGCCCGAGCCGGAGGTCACCGGGGTGGAGCCCGGGCGGCCGGCGTTGACGAAGGTGAAGGCGATCAGGGAGGCCACGGCCAGGATGCCGACGGCGAACCAGATCGCGCTGCTGTAGCCGTGCACCATGCCCTGGAGCTTGACCAGCTCCTGCTGCGGCTTGGCGGCGGCACCGGCCATGTGGTCCTTGATGTAGGACGTGGTCGCCGAGGCGGCGATGGTGTTCAGCAGGGCGGTGCCGATCGCGCCGCCCACCTGCTGCGAGGTGTTGACCATCGCGGAGGCGACACCGGCGTCCCGGGGCTGCACGCCCTGGGTGGCCAGGGACATCGCCGGCATGAACGCCGTACCCATGCCGAGGCCGAGCAGCAGCATCGCGGGCAGCAGCTGGGTGCCGTACGAGGAGTCGATCTTCAGCTGGGTCAGGATCAGCATGCCGAGCGCGGCGACCAGGAAGCCGGGCCCCATGAGGAAGCGGGCCGGGATCCGGGTCATCAGGCGGGCGCCGATCTGAGTGGAGCCGGTGATCATGCCGGCCACCATCGGCAGGAACGCGAAGCCGGTCTTGACCGGCGTGTAGCCCTTCACGACCTGGAGGTAGTAGGTCAGGAAGAGGAACAGGCCGAACATGCCGATGATCGCGAGGCCGAGGGAGAGGTAGATGCCGCCGCGGTTGCGGTCGGTCACCACGCGCAGCGGCAGCAGCGGGGCCTTGACCCGCGACTCGACGACCGCGAAGGCGAGCAGCAGCACCGCGGACGCGACGAACATCGAGACGGTCACGGTGTCGCCCCAGCCGTCGGACTCGGCGCGGGTGAAGCCGTAGACGAGCGCGATCAGACCGAGCGAGGACAGGACCACGCCGGGGATGTCGAGCGGGGAGCGGTTGCGGCCGCCCTCGGGCTCACGGATGACGAAGACGGCGCCGAGGGCCGCGACGACGGCGAACGGGATGTTCACGAAGAACGTCCAGCGCCAGTTCAGGTACTCGGTGAGGAAACCGCCGACGATCAGGCCGACGGCGCCGCCGCCGCCCGCGATGGCGCCGTAGATGCCGAACGCCTTGGCGCGCTCCTTGGCGTCGGTGAACATCACCGCGAGCAGGGAGAGCGCGGCCGGGGCGAGCAGCGCGCCGAAGACACCCTGGAGGGCGCGGGCGCCGAACATCATCGGGCCGGTGGTGGCGGCGCCGCCGAGCGCGGAGGCGAGGGCGAAGCCGGCCAGGCCGGTGACGAAGGCGCGCTTGCGGCCCCACTTGTCGGCGATACGGCCGCCGAAGAGGAGCAGGCCGCCGAAGGCGAGGGCGTAGGCCGTGACGACCCACTGCCGGTTGCCGTCGGATATGCCGAGGTCCGTCTGGGCGGAGGGGAGCGCGATGTTCACGATGGTGGCGTCGAGGACGACCATCAGCTGGGCGAGCGCGATGAAGACGAGCGCCTTCCAGCGGTTGGGGTCGACGCCGGGGGCGGTGACGCCGAAGGCGCCCTTGCGGTCTGTTTCGGACATGGGGTTACCCACTTCGGGACTTTCGTGACGGAAAAAGCTGAAGTAAAGCGAAAAAACGGAAAGACTGAGGCGTGACTCGTCGGCGGCAGTGGCGACGGACGGGCCGGACGGCCGCGGCGGACGGCCGGGATGTGAGGGTGGACTGCGGTGCGGGACCGAACTCATCGGTCAGGACTGGTCGGTCAGGGCTTGCGCAGCTCCTGGAGGGTCACGGCCTCGCCCGGCAGGGCGGAGCGGACGGGGGCCCGCAGGCCGTCGAGGAGGAGTTGCAGGTGGCGGTGGACGAACCGGTCGCTGTGCAGACAGTCCGTGCCGGCCGGGGGACGGCTCAGCTGCGCCACGGCGATCATCACATCGCCGACACCGACGTCCGGCCGGAGCTGCCCGGCCGCCCTGGCCCGGCCCATGACCTCCTCGATGAGCTGCTCCAGGCGCTCGCGGGAGGCTTCGAGGTCGGGGTGGTGCTGGTCGAAGGTGCTGGAGATCATCGGGCACAGCGCGCTGATCCGCTCGTCGGCACAGGCGTGCACGAAGCGCTCCAGCGCGGCGAAGGCGTCGCCGGTCTCGGCGAGGGCCTGCTCGGCCACCTCGGCCGTACGGTCCACGACGAAGCAGACGACCTCGCGGACGAGGGCCTCGCGGTCGGGGAAGTTGCGGTACAGCGTGGCGTTGCCGACGCCCGCCCGGCGGGCGATCTCGTCCAACGGCACGTGCGGGCCGTCCTCGACGAACATCTCCCGGGCGGCGGTGACGATCCGCTCCCGGTTGCGCACGGCGTCGGCCCGGGGCCGGGGCACCTTGCGCACGGCCGGGGTGGTCGCGGTCGACACGGCGTACTCCTCACGGTCGAAGTGACGGGGCCCGGCGGAGGCTTCGGGAGCTTCGGCGGGCGATGATCGCGATCCGGGGAAGCAGTCCCCGTTTCGCTCGGACGCAGGGTTAAACGGGGAACGGGTCCCCGGATATTTCCCGCCCGCGCCACGAAACCCTGTGACCTGAGCCACACTCATCTCGGGCCGGGATTCACCCTGTTGCGGCCCCGTTTTCCCACGATCGGTCTCCTCCAACGCGCGCCCCGCACCCCCTCGACACAGGGTGAGCGCAAGGGTGCAGCCGGCTACCGGCGGCTGCCGTGGAGCGAGAGGCCCGTGCATGCAGCCGCAGCCGCCCCGCCGCATACGTCTCCCCCACGGACACGTCCCCCACGACCACCCGACCACGGGCCGCATCCCGCACGAGAGCCGGTACGAGCGCCGGTACGGGAGCCGACACGAGTGTCCGCCCGACGGCCTGTACGACGAGGGCGAGGACGACGGCGGCGCCCCCTCCCTGCCCCCGTGCCGCAGGAGATCCCGGGCCGCCGGGGCGCGCAGCCGGCGCCGGATACGCACGCGCCGGGTGGCCGCCCTCGCCGCGGTGACCGCACTGACCCTCGCGGTCAGCACCTCGGCCGGGACCGGACATCTGACGGCGCCCACCACCGCCGGGCCCATCGCCCTGGCCCGCTCCTCCGCCTTCGCGCCCTGCATGATCCACGGCAACCCCGACGTCCAGATGGCCGAGGGCGTCCCCACCCCGCACGGCTACTCCCGCTCCACGGGCACGGTCCACGCCCTGACCCTGATGATCGACTTCTCCGACGCGCCCGGCCAGGGCAGCGCCATGGACCGCTTCCACGAGTTCTTCCCGCAGACCCAGGAGTGGTTCCGCACCGCGTCGTACGGCCGGCTCGACTACGAGCCCGAGACCCCGATCACCGGCTGGCTGCGGATGCCCAAGCCCTTCAAGGCGTACGGCATAGACCGCGGCGCGCCCTTCGACCCCGGCTACCGCCAGCTGGTGCAGGACATGGTGGCCGCGGCCGACCCCGCGGTGGACTTCCGCTCGTACGACCTCCTCAATGTCCTGGTCACCCCGAACGCCGGCCCGTCCGCCCTCGACACCGTGCTGTCCGTGACCTTCGCCGGGAACGGGGACGCTCCGGTCGCCGACGGCGTGCCCGTCGCCAACGCGTCCTTCATCTACTCCCGCCAGGACGACGGCTCCGGCTCCTACGCCCACACCGGCTTCCGCGTCCTGCCCCACGAGAACGGCCACACCTTCGGCCTGCCCGACCTGTACACGCAGGAGGGCGGGGGCGCGGTCGGGCACTGGGACATCATGAGCGAGGACTGGGGGGCCGACAACGATCTGCTCGGCTGGCACAAGTGGAAGCTGGGCTGGCTGGACGCCTCGCAGGTCCGCTGCGCGGTACGGCCGGGCAGCACCGAGTACACGCTGACCCCGCTGTCGCTGGCGGGCGGCGAGAAGCTGGTGTTCGTACCGACGGACTCGCACGGCGGATACGCGCTGGAGCTGCGCACCCAGAGCGGCAACGACGAGTCGGTGTGCCACCCGGGCATCCTGATCTACCGGGTCGACGCGACGGTCGACACCGGCCGCGGCCCGATCACGGTCCGCGACAGCCACCCGAAGAGCGGCGGCTGCACCCGCACCCCCAACGTCCAGGCAGAACTCTCCGACGCCCCCTACTCCCCCGGCGAGACCTTCAAGGACCCCGGCCACGGCATCACGGTCCAGGTACGGGAGAAGGACGAGGACGGGGACTATCGGGTACGGGTGACACGGAGCTGAGGGAACGGCCCGGACGGACGGGGCCGGGCGGGGTTTACCGTAGGCGTGCCCGAACGCCGTACCGGAGAGCCGATGCCCGCTGCTGACCCCGTCCTGGACACCGACGTGCCCGCCGCGGCCGGTCCGCCGGCCGAGGCGGTCGGGCCGCTGGTCCGCGGGGTCGGTGTGCTGCGGCGGCTGACCGAGGCCGGCGGCACGCTCAGCCCGAGCGCGCTGGAGCGGGCCACCGGGCTCGCGCGCTCCACGGTCGACCGGATCACCGCGACCCTGGCCCGCATGGACTACGTCCGCCTCGACGGCCGGGACGTCGTCCTCGCCCCGCGCGTGATGGAGCTGGGCAACTCCTATCTGGCCGCCCTGCGCCTGCCCGCACTGCTCGGCGCCCGCGCCGACGCCCTCGCCGACGAACTGGACGAGTCGGTGTCCCTCGCGGTCGCCGACCTCGACGGCATCCGCTTCATCCACCAGGCCACCCGGCGCCGCGCGCTGTCGGTGAGCTTCCGCATCGGCGACCTGCTCCCGGCCGAACGCACCGGCCCCGGCCCGCTGTTCGCGACCGAGTGGACCGAACCGGACTGGGCACGCTGGCGGGACCGGCGCTCCGCCGTCCCCCACGACACGGCCTTCCCCGCCCTCCCGCCCCGGCAGACGCCCGCCGCCGCCGACACCTCCCTCCCCTCCTTTCCCTCCTTCCCGGCACGGGTGGAGCGGGCGCGCGAGGACGGCTGGGCCCTGGACGACCAGCTGATCGAACCGGGCCTGGTCGCGGTCTCCGTACCGGTGCGGGACCCGGACACCGGCCGCCCGGTGTGCGTGGCGAGCGTGGTCAGCCACACCAGCCGGCACTCGGCGGCCGGCCTGCGCACCAGCCTCCTGCCCCGGCTGCGTACGGCGGTGGCGGCGATGGAGTGCGACCTGCGCACGGCACCCGTGCCCGAGCCCGGCCCGCCGCCCTCGGGCCTGGCGGCCTGGACGACGGCGTCGAAGCACGAACTGGGCCGGGATTTCGTGGAGTCGCTGGCCCGGGGCCTCACCGTCCTGACCGCGTTCGGCGCGGGCCGCTCGGCGCTGCCGCTGACCGAGGTCGCCCGGGCGACGGGCCTGTCGCGGGCCACGGCCAGGCGCGCGCTGCTCACGCACGAACACCTGGGCCTGGTGGCCGCGGGCCCCGACCGCACCTTCGCCCTCACCCCGCGCGTCCTGGACCTCGGCTTCCCCTCGTTCTCCCGCACGACGCTGCCCCGGCTGGCCGAGCCCCGTCTGCGGGCCCTGGCCGACGCCCTGCACGAGCCGACGGCGCTCGCGGTCCTCACCCCCGACGGCACGGAGATCCAGTACACGGCGGGGGCGGGCACGAGCCGTGTCCTCACGGTCCACATCACGGTCGGCGCCCGCCTCCCTGCCGCCGCGACCTCACTCGGCCGCGTCCTGCTGGCGGACGCCTCCCCCGCCTTCCCGGAGGTCCGCGCGCAGGGCTACGCCCTCGCCGACGAGGAACTGGAGTCGGGCCTGCGCTCGGTCGCCGTACCGGTACGGGACCGCACCGGCCGGGCGGTCGCCGCCGTGTGCGTGGCCACGCACACGGCCCGCCGCACCCTGGAGTCCTGCGTCCACGACGTCCTGCCCGCCCTGCGCACCACCGCCGACCGCCTCCAGGCCGACCTGCACACCGCCTCCCGCTTCACCCCCGTCCCCCCGGCGTGACCACGCGCGGGGCGTCGAGGTCTCAGACGGTGACCTGGGGCTGTGCCGGGCCGAGGTGGTGCACGGCGGTCTGCCCGGCGTGGGGGGGGCGAGGAGGCCCTGGAGTTCGTCGGCCGCGGCCTTGAGGAGGCCGCCGTCCCGAGCGGCGTGGACGGTTTCGAGGATGAAGGCGACGTGGGTGGAGTCCTCGGTGACGCGGGTGCGGTGGGCGTCGCGGTGGTTCCAGTGGCGCGTCAGGACGCCCGCGGTGTCGGCGTAGACGATCTCGCCCGGCTTCGGGGTCTCGACGGTGCCGGGTTCGCCGAGCGGGGTGAAGGACTCGGTGCCGTCCGCGTGGCGGATGTCGACGTCGCCTTCGACCCGGTCGAGGTCGAAGGCGCCGGCGGGCAGGCCGTGCCGGACGGAGACGGCGTTGTAGGAGTCGACGGCCGGGTTGATGCGCGGCAGGGTGCCCCGTTTGGCGAGGCGGCGGCCGAGCGCGTCGACGCTGGGGCGGATGCGGCGCGGGTTGGTGCCGAAGGAGCGGTAGGCGGTGTGCCAGGCCTCGATGCGGGGGTCGGTCTCGTCGGCGGGGGCCCAACTGCCGTCCGCGAGCTGCCGCTCCAGTTCCGTCGGTCGCGCCCCCGCGCATCAGGGAGGCGGCGGCCGTGGACACGGCCGAGCACCTGCTCATGACGGTCGACGACGAGGCCGCGCAGATGAAGTACGCCCAGGCTCTCGCCGACTGGGCCGAGGCCCGCGGCTACGAGGCCGAGACGGTATGGGACATGTGCACGATGGCGGCACTCGGCGTGCCGTACGAGAAGGCGCAGTGGCGGCAGGTGCGCACGCTGTCCGGCGGCGAGCAGAAGCGGCTCGTGCTGGAGGCGCTGCTGCGCGGCCCCGACGAGGTGCTGCTGCTGGACGAGCCCGACAACTACCTGGACGTACCCGGCAAGCAGTGGCTGGAGAACCGGCTCGCCGAGACCGACAAGACCGTCCTGTTCGTCTCGCACGACCGGGAGCTGCTGGGGCGGGCCGCCGAACGGATCATCGCCGTGGAACCCAGCCCGGCCGGGTCCGACGTATGGGTGCACGGCGGCGGGTTCGGCACCTTCCACGAAGCCCGGCAGGAACGGTTCGCGCGCTTCGAGGAACTGCGCCGCCGCTGGGACGAGAAGCACGCACAGCTGAAGAAGCTGGTGCAGGACCTGCAGCAGTACGCCGCGCGCAGCGACGACATGGCCTCCCGCTACCAGGCGGCCAGGACCCGGCTGCGCAAGTTCGAGGAGGTCGGCCCGCCGCCGGAGCCGCCGCGCAAGCAGGAGATCCGGATGCGGCTGACCGGCGGGCGCACCGGCGTGCGGGCCGTCACCTGCGAGCAACTGGAGCTGACCGGGCTGATGAAACCGTTCTCGCTGGAGATCTTCTACGGCGAGCGGGTCGCGGTGCTCGGCTCCAACGGCTCGGGCAAGTCGCACTTCCTGCGGCTGCTGGCCGGCGAGGACGTGGCCCACACGGGCACCGCCAGACTGGGCGCACGCGTCGTACCGGGCCATTTCGCCCGGACGCACGCCCACCCCGAGCTGCTCGGGCGGACCCTGGCGGACATCCTGTGGACCGAGCGCGCCCGGAGCGGCGGTGAGGCCATGTCGGCCCTGCGGCGCTACGAACTCGATCGGCAGGCGGACCAGGCCTTCGACCGTTTGTCGGGCGGCCAGCAGGCCCGCTTCCAGATCCTGCTGCTGGAACTGCGGGGCACCACGGCACTGCTGCTCGACGAACCGACCGACAACCTCGACCTGGAGTCGGCGGAGGCTCTGCAGGAGGGGCTGGAGTCGTACGAGGGGACGGTTCTCGCGGTCACCCACGACCGCTGGTTCGCCCGCTCCTTCGACCGGTTCCTGGTCTTCGGCAGCGACGGCCGGGTACGAGAGACACCGGAACCGGTGTGGCACGAACACCGGGTCGAACCCGCTGACCCACCCCGAGGCCTCCCGGCCTCCCGAACACGATGCTCACCCCACCAACCCCACCCCGATCCGCTACCCTGTCAGGGACCGCCACCCAGGTGACGGTCCCACCCTTGCCACAACCGAGCCGAATAGTCACTCAGAGTATTCAGCCATGTTCCACGCAAGGCCCCGCCTTCGTAGCTCAGGGGATAGAGCACCGCTCTCCTAAAGCGGGTGTCGCAGGTTCGAATCCTGCCGGGGGCACAGAGAAACACCAGGTCAGGAGCCCTTCCGTCCAGCGGACGGGAGGGCTCCTGCGCTTGCAGCACACATATGGCACACATGCCGTGCGCGCGGATGGTGGGGAGCTGTGCAGGATGCCCGTCAAGGATGAGCTGGCCCGGCGCCGGTACGAGAAGCTGGTCGAGCGGCTTGAGTCGCTGATGCGGGCCGCGCTCAAGCCCGAGTATCAGGGCTACTACGGGCAGCTGATCCTGAGCGGCGACGATCTTGTGGAGCTCGGCGAACTCAAGGACGTCCGGCATGCCGCTAGGGAGGCGGGGCGTCGTGTCGGCTGGAAGACAGTTACCCGTCTCGTCGGTGACCGGCTCTTCGTGCTGGACGAGCGAGAGGTCCCCGAGGAGATCGAGCGGCTGGCCGGGGATGCGGCGGCTGCTGCGATCGACAGAGCCCGGCAGGAAAGCCACCGACCACGCGGCTGACCTGATCCGAGGGAGACACAAGGGGCCACCCCACCGCATCAGCACGGTGGGGCGGCCCCTTCGGTTGCGGCTCCCCGGCACGCATCTGGCACACATCACGCGGCATCGTCCTCCAGGGCGGCCACCTCCTCGGCGGCCTTGCGAGCCTTCTTCTCCGCCTTCTCCAGCTTGGCCTTCGCCTTGGCCAGTTGCTTGGAACGGCGCTTGTGCATCTTCTTCGAGACCTCGTCCAGACGGTCCGGGAAGAGGTGGCCATACGTGTCCAACGTCAGGGTCGCGGACTTGTGACCCAGCATCGTCTGTACGACGTTGACGTCCGCGCCGCTGGCGATGGCGAGCGAGGCCGCCGTATGCCGCAGCTTGTGCGGAGTGACCTTGAGATGCCCCAGTCCGGCCTTCACGACCGCCGGCGCGAAGAACCGCTGACGGAAGTTCCTTGCCCGGAGAGGCCCGCCCTGGGGGGCGGTGAAGAGCAACTCCTCATCTCCCCGCCCCTGGACGTGAGGCTTCAGCTCCTCGGCCAAAAACCGCGGGATCGGCACGGACCGGCGCTCGTGGTTCTTGGGGGTGTCGAGGTAGAGCTTCCCGTTGTCCTCGGCGTACGCCTCGACGATGTGGGCACGGCAGGCGTCGAGGTCGACGCGGCCCACCTTCAGCGCGGACGCCTCGCCCCAGCGCAGGCCGGTGTAGGCCAGCAGCAGGATGAACACCCGGTAGGCACCAGACGCGTTGGCCAGCGCCTCGACCTGCATGTCGTCGAGGTACACGTGGTCAGCCGGCGCCGCCTTCGGCAGGGGCACTCCGACAGCCGGGTTGACCGCCAGACGACGGGCCTTGACCGCGTAGCCGAGTACGCGGCTGAGGACGACGTACGCCTTGCGGACCGAACGGGGACTGAGCTTTCTGCCGCCGGTCGCCTCGCCGGACAGCAGGTCCGCGAGCCACTCGGCGATGTCCTCGAAGTTGATGCGGTCCAGCGGTGTGGTGCCCCACCGGGGGATCACGTGGACGTCGAGAACGCCGCGATAGCGGCCCCGGGTCGAACGCTTGAGATGGATCTGCGCGGCCAGCCAGGACTCCGCCACCTCTGCGAACTTCACGCGCGCGGCTGCGGGATCACGGTAGGAGCCCTCATTGAGGCGCGACTCCATCCTCGTCCGCTCCGCCTCGGCGTCGACCTTGCGGGCGAAGGTCTTCATCTTCGGCTTCCCGTCAGGGTCGTACCAGCGGACTCGATAGCGCCCGGGTGGCGTACGGCCCGCCCGCTTGGCATCAGCTGCGGCACGCGCGTACGCCGCGTGCCCTATGCGGTCCTCGATCCAGACCCGCGCCAACTAGCACCCCTCCCAGTCACCGCTGGGCACCGACGGGAGCGGCAGGAGTAGCGTCGCGGCGGGGATGCCCAGCGCAGTGGCGATCACGACGAGGTCGTCGATGTCGCAGCGACGGCGGGCGCGTTCGGTTCGGCTGAGAGCGGTGTTGGTCATCGGGCGGCCCAGTGCGGTGCAGCGAGCGGCAAGCTGCTGCTGGGTCAGGCCGCGCACGAGGCGTAGGTGCTCGATGGTGCGGGCGGTATGGAGGCCGGCGGGGCCTATTTCGACAGCTCGGGTTGCCATAACAGTTAGCTGTAACTTGCGGCCGGCCGCTATGGCAAGAGTTGGTTCTTAAACTCTACAGAAGTCACCCCAGGACTGAGTGGCGTTCCTCTCATCGAATTCCGGCACATCACGAGCCGTCCCTTCGGGAATGCCGTGCTACCTTCCCATCGCGCTCTGAGTATGGGCGATTCGAGCAGGTATCAGCCGAACAGTGCACCGGGTTCATCGGATGACACCCGCGCACTCCGCAACACCACCGACCTGCGGAGGTATCGGATTCCGACACCTCTACCGATAACTTCGCCGTAAAAAATTTCGGGTTCCGTGGAAGCGATTTTTGCAACCGCTCATCCACCCTTACTGTTTTCGCCTCCCCAGCCACGCTGAGAGAAGTAGTACAGAGTTTCAGAACCAACTCTGGACTTCTCTCCGTGAGGTGTGGCTGTGTTGTCCAGGCCGTTGTCCAAGACCGAAAAGGAGCCTCGTGCCGACCTCTTCTCCCCGTAGCACCAATGCCCCTGCAACCGCTGCGGCTGCCCGTGGCCCGCTTGCCACCCCTGCGGAGGTCGCCGCCTTTCTCGGGGTGCCGGTGAAGACCCTCTACCAGTGGAAGTACCGGGGCATCGGCCCCAACGTGCACAAGGTCGGTCGCCACCTGCGCTACCGCTGGCCCGAGGTGGACGCCTGGGTGAACGCCCAGTCCGCGTACGTCCTCACGGCCTGAAGCCACCGGGGCAGCGAAACGGCTCTCGGCGAGCCACCGCCGAGAGCCGCAGAGTCCCTGCCTCCATCGCCCTTGAACGATCGAATCGGTGGGCCGGGCCTTGCCCCGTCCGGCCCACCGGGAAGGAACGCCTGTGGACGAATCTACGTCCCCCGCCACCGCATCCTCGATACCCACCTGGCCGCCCGTCGCCGTCCCCGGCCAGGACCCCGCCTTGGGTGCCTCCGCCGCCGAGGACGACGAGCCCAAGCAGGTCCGCGAAGGCGCGCAACTGCTGGACGAGCTGCGGGAAGCCATCGCGCGGTACGTGGTCCTGCCCAGCAGTGAGGCGCTGACTGCCGTCACACTGTGGGTGGCGGCCACACACATCCAGCCCGCCCTGCAGCATGCGCCTCGTCTGGCGGTCGTCGGCCCGGCGAAGCGGTGCGGCAAGTCACGCCTGCTGGATGTGATCACGGAAACCGTGCGCGAGCCGCTGATCACCGTGAACACGAGCCCGGCGGTCGTCTTCCGCGCCATCGGTGACGACCCGCCCACCCTGCTCGTGGACGAGGCCGACACCATCTTCGGCAGCATCAAGGCCGCCGAGAGGAACGAGGAGCTGCGCGGCCTGCTCAACGCCGGCCACCAGCGCAACCGGCCCGCCCTGCGCATCTCCGGCCCCGAGCACAAGCCGCAGGCGTTCCCCACCTTCGCCATGGCCGCGCTCGCCGGTATCGGGGACCTGCCGGACACGGTCATGGACCGGGCCGTGGTAGTCCGCATGCAGCGGCGCAAGCCGGGTGAGCGAGTGGAGCAGTTCCGCTCCCGCCGCGACATCCCCTCCCTGCACGCCCTGCGTGACAAACTGACCGCCTGGTTGCGCCCGCTGATGGACACCGCAGCCGACCTGGTGCCGCCGATGCCGGTGCAGGACCGGGCGGCGGACACCTGGGAACCGCTGGTGGTCGTCGCTGAACTGGCAGGCGGCACCTGGCCGGAGAGAGCACGGGCAGCGTGCGCAGCGATGTGCGCGGCCGAGGTCGGCCAGGACGACGAGTCCAACGTGAAGACGCGCCTGCTGAAGGACATCCGCCGCGTCTTCGCGTGCTACGGCGATCCCGACACCGTGCGCACGCGGGACCTGCTGGAGGAACTGCTCAAGGACCAGGAGGCTCCGTGGGCGGAGTACCGCAACACCGGCCTGACCCCGCGCTACCTGGGGATCCTCCTGAAGGACTTCGGCATCCAGGCGGCCGTCCTCCGCTTCGAGGGCGGACGGCAGGCCCGGGGATTCACCCGCACGCAGTTCACCGACGCCTGGGTCCGCTACTGCCCTGAGGAGCAGCCTCCCGACGGCAGCGGTGAGACCACCCGTCACGAGTCGGCTGTACTCCCGTAAACACCCGTCGCACACGTCGCACCGCAGGTCAGCCCCGTGACGGGTCCGGTGCCTGTGACGGGTCCTCCCGTATCACGCGAGGCTCCCGTACCTGCCCTGACCAGGCATGCGACGGGTGTGATGAGTCCGCCCCCTCCCCACCGGCAGCCCTGCCCTGTGGCTATGGCAGCCGTCTCTTCCTGGAGTACCACGCTTGCCTTCACGCACCACCCAAACTCCCGTGGCGGCTCTGACTGCCGCGATCCGCCTCGGGGTCGCCCTGGTCGGCGCGATCGGCTTCGCCCTGTCCTACGACGCCCTGCGGCAGATGGCCGTCGCCATCCACGTCCGCGGAGTCCTCACATACGCCTTCCCGCTGGTGATCGACGGGTTCATCGCCATCGGTGTCGCAGCCCTGCTCATCCTGCGCACCGCACCCTGGCGCTCACGCCTGTACGTCTGGGCACTCGTCGGGCTCGCCACGGTCACGAGCATCTGGGCCAACGCCCTGCACGCAATCCGCCTCAACCAGCAGGCGCGCACCGCCGGACTGCACCTGGACGACATCACCGTCGGCGCCCTGTCCGCCATCGCCCCTCTCGCGCTCGCCGGCGCGGTCCACCTCGACCTAGTCATCCGCCGCCACCCCACACCCCGCGCGCATGAGGCTGCCGCCACAACGAGCCAAACGGTCGGCCACAGCCACAACGGCAGACACAGTGCCGAGCCGCCTACCCGTTCGGCCGATGAGCCGCCCCTTACGGCTGGGCCAGCCCAACCTCTCGCCCGAAGTCCTGAGCGTGCTCGACGCCCTGAGTTCGGCGGGCTGGGAGACGCGCGCCGGCGAGCATGTACTCACGCTCTCACCGCCCTCCTCGCCGCCGACTGCCCCCGCTGCCTGGACAGTGCCCGGAGACAAGATCGAGGCAGCCACGCTGGCCTGCGCGATCGCCGCGACGCGCGGTACTGCCCGTATCGACGGCGTGCAGGGCAAGGACGTAGGCCCGTTCGCGGCTGCCCTTCATCAGCTCGGCATCCCCGCAGACGCGGAGCCGAATGGCCTTACCGTCCGCGCCCAGGAGACAGCCCCCACTGGTCGTCCCCTGCGGGCCATCGCCTCCCTGAGCCCGGCCGGCCTGGACGCCGACTTCGAACCACCGCTCATGGCACTCGCCCTCGGACTGCCCGGCACGCATCTGTTCGCCGACGCCATCAATCCCGGCCGCCACGGCAACCTGCTGCCGCAGCTGACCCGCCTGGGCGCCGAGATCGAAGAGATCTCCCCCACCGAATGCCGCCTGACGGGGCCACAACTACTCACGGGCGCGGGCGTTGAAGCCACCGACATCCGCACCGGGTCCGCCCTCATGGTCGTGGGCCTCACGGCCCGAGGCGTCACCACCATCGGCGGCCTCGACCAGTTGCGCCGCGGCCACGCCGACCTGTCCGGCAAGCTGCGCGCCCTGGGTGCCGACATCTGCGAGGTCACCCCATGACCACCGACGGCCGGAACTTGCGCCAGATCGTTGCCACGACGGACGTCCACTCCGCCTTCGACAACGCCGCACCGTTTCTGACCCACCTCCACGCGCTGCGCCCGACCTCGCTCATCGTGGACTGCGGCGACTTCTGAAGGCAGCGGGTATTACCGCCTCGCTCGCGGCACGATCGAGCGGGAGATCCTGCTCGGGCTGTACGACGTGCTGGCCCCTGGCAACCACGGCTGGCCTCACCACTTCGAACCCGACCTTCGCCGGCGCACTGTCTGCGCCAACGCCGTCGATGCCAACACCGGCGACGCTCTGTTCCGCCGTCTGTACATCGCCGACATCGGTGGACGGCGCGTCGGCGTAACCGCTGTGATCGGTCGGCAAGCCTTCCACTCGATCCCGGCCGCCCAGCGAGCTGGCCACTGCGTCACCGATCCCCTCCAGGCCCTGCGCGAGGTGATTCTCGCCCACCACCCCGAGGTGGACAGCTGGGTCCTGCTCAGCCACTCCGGCTTCAAAGAGGACCGGGAACTCGCGGCGGCCTGTCCCTTCCTCGACGTGGTCTTCGCAGGGCACTGCCACAGCCATCAGTACGGGCCGGTCCGAATCGACGGCACCCTGCTCGTCAAGGGCCGGGAGCTCGCCGGCGGTTATGCGATCGCCATGCCCGTGGGTACGGGATGGGGCGCGGGCACCACATCCTTCCCCGATCGGGCCCCGAGCGTCGTTCCGACGGAGCTTGCGGATCTGCACTCCCGCATCGAAGACATCAAACAGCAACTGGCCGACGTCCTCGGCCCGATCAGTCCGGCCTACCGCCACCAGGCCCTCGATCGGCGCAGCCTGCTCCTGGACCTCACCGCCCGCCTGCGTACGGGGCTCGGCGCAGACGCGGTCATCCTCAACGAGACGGCACTTCGCGCCGTACCCCTCGGCGGCAACCTCACCCAGGGCGACCTGCTCTCCATCGAGCCGTTCGGGAACCAGCTGGTGCACGCCCACGTGCCGGATCCGGCACGTGGGGACCTCCCCGGCCTGATTTCAGCTCTGACCCCCCAGACCGGTCCGCTCGTCACCGCACCCGATCCCTTGCCGGACGCCGTCACCACCGTGCTGACCACCGACTACCTCGCCGACACCTACCTCGGCGAGCGCACCCACGAGGCCGGCCTGCGTCTGGACCAGGCCGTCCAACACGTCCTCACCGCTCCCGACACCGCGGAAGGAGGCAGGTGATGATCCTCACCGGCCCGGAGATCAGCGCTGCCGCTCACGACGGCCGCCTCCGCATCACCCCGTTCGCTGCAGACCAGGTCAATCCCAACAGCTACAACGTGCGTCTGGGGCCCACCTTGATCACCTACACAGGCCCCGTCTTGGACGCCCACCGGCCCAACCCCACCCGCGAAACCAACATCGGCCCGGACGGGCACATCCTCCAGCCGGGCGAGCTCTACCTCGGCCACACCCTCGAAGAGGTCGGCTCCGACACCTTCGTGCCGCTGCTGTTCGGCCGCTCCTCCGTCGGACGTCTCGGCCTGTTCGTCGAGATCACCGCCCCCATCGGCGACCTCGGCTTCCACGGCCAGTGGACGCTCATGCTCACCCCGATCCGGCCGCTGCGCGTGTACGCCGGCATGAAGGTCGGGCAGATCATGTTCTTCGCCTCCACCGGTGCCGTGGACCTCTACCGCGGCAAGTACCAGGCCGCCGCAGGACCGCAGCCCTCCGCCTACTGGCGAGACCTCGCCCGGCTCCAGGTGGTGGCATCGTGATCCTCACCGGCCCCGCCATCGCCGCCGCCGTCCAAGCCGGCGAGATCACCATCGACCCGTACGAGCCCAGCCGCGTCTCCCCCAACGCCTACGACTGGCGGCTGGGCGCCACCATCCGCGTCTGCGACGGCGACCTCGACGCCGCGACCCCTACCGCCTTCACCGAGCAGTCCATCCCCGACGCCGGCCTCGTTCTGCACCCTGACCTGCTCTACCTCGGCATCACACTGGAGCGGACCGGTTCGGAGACTTACGCGCAGTTGCTGAACGGCGACCGCACCACCGGTTCCCTGGGCATCTGGGTCCACGTGTCGGCTCCGCTCGGACACCAGGGCCATGCGATCCGGTGGACGCTGGAGATCCGTGCCGCCCGACCGGTGCGCGTGTATCCGGGCATGACCTTCGGCAAGCTCGTCTTCCTCACCACCTTCGGCACCCCGGCCAGCTACCAGCAACAGCCAGCCAAGTACGCCTCCACGGAAGGCATCGACATCTCACGCCTCTACGAGGAGATCGACGGAGGAGCGCGGTGAAAGCTCGCTCGGCCGCCGGCCCGATGGCCGCCACCTTCCTGGACCTCCCCGTTGGAAGCCCCGGCGGCAGCGTCGAGCTCTTCCTCGACCTCTACACCGGCCAGCACCCCCTCATCCCGGCCCGCGCCTTCATGCTCGCACCACCTGGTCACGGTCCCCGACCGCCCGTCGGACTCAACCTCCTGCCCGTGGCAGGCAAATGCCTGGAAGGAACGGCCTTCAACCGCTACGTCGCCACCCTTCGCAGAGCGCTCACAGCCGCGCTCGATGCCACACAGATCGACGTCCTCCACTTGCAGCACCTCGCGTTCGGCGCCACTCCTGCTCTCATCCGCGCTCTGCCCGCGCATCCCCGGATCGCCCTCGTCCACGGCACGGACCTGCTCTTCGCCGAGACACACCGAGACCAACTCCGAATGCTGCGCGAAACAGCCAGGGCCGCCGACGCCATCGTGGTCCCGACCAACGCAATGGCCGACCGCCTCCTCAAGCTCGCCCCGCAGATCGAACGCCGAAAGATCACCCACATCCCCTGGGGCATCCCCGACCGCCTACTCACCGCCCCGCCGGCCCGGCCTGCGCGGACCTCCACCAGCCACCTGCGGCTCCTGTACGCAGGACGCCTGACCGCAGAAAAGGGCGCCGAGACCCTGATCAAGAGCCTGGCTCCGGTAACCGGCGCCGAGCTGAGCGTCGCGGCGCCCAGAGCCCAGTTCCACGCACTCGCCCCGCTGCTGCAACGAGCAGGCGTACGAGCGCGCTACCTCGGCTGGCTCCGTCGCCCACAGCTGTGGAAAGCCTTCACCGAACACGATGTGCTGGTCGTGCCGTCCACCACCCTGGAGGCCATGGGACTGGTCGCGCTGGAAGCCCAAGCGTGTGGTCTCCCCGTCCTCTACCAGCCCGTACCCGGCCTCAGCGAAGCGCTCGCCGCTTCCGGCATGGCCACCGACTTCAACCACTCCGCCGCACTCGCGCGCGACCTCGACCGGCTGAGAAAGACACCCGGACTGCTGACCGCCCTGCGACAGGCGGGCTACGCCAATGCGGCACGCTATCCCCTCTCGGCGACCGCACGATCCCTGACCGACCTCGGCCGACAACTCACATGAACCGACCGCCAGACGACCCGACACGTCACTACCCGAACCGCTCCGCGAACGTCACTACGCTGACCGACGGGATACCCCCGGCGAAGAGGGAGACCATGACGTACGACCGCGACCGCATCGAAGCCCTGCTCGACGAGGGAGTCCGCGACAAGGTGTACCCGGGAGCCGTGTGGGCCGTCGGCGACGCCACCGGCATCCTCGCCCAGGGAGCCACCGGCGTCCTCGACCCCGACGAGCCGGACGTGCCGATGCGCGCCGACACCGTCTTCGACGCCGCCAGCCTCACCAAAATCCTGGCCGTCTGGTCCTCGATCGGAGCCCTGTGGGAGGACGGAACCCTCGACCTCGACCAGCCGCTCGGCACGTTCTGGCCCGAGGCCGCCGGCCACCCACTCCGCAACGTCACCACCCAACAATTGCTGACCCACACCGCCGGCGTCCCGCTACGAGCCCAACTGAAGAACCTCTACGGCACCGACCCCGAGGAGATCCGCCGAGGCGTCCTCCGCGAACAGCTCCACCGACCTCCGGGTGAGGCAGTCGAGTACACCGACCGGGCTGCCCTCATCCTCGGCTACCTCGCCGAACACCTCTCCGGCCAGCCTTTGGACCACCTGGCTGCCACCCGTACCTGGCACCCACTGGGCATGAGTTACACCCGCTTCGGCCCCCTGCCCGCCGACCTCGCCGCCCGCTGCGCGCCCACCGAACTCGACCAGGACACCGACACCCACCTCAAGGGAGTCGCCCACGACTTCTCGGCCCGCCTCCTGGGCGGCGTCTGCGGCATCGCCGGCGTCTTCACTGTCCTCGATGACCTCGCCGCCTTCCTCCAGTACATGCTCGCCCCTGCCGCGTCCCAGTTCCGGGCTGGTTTCGGCAGCGAGTGGATCACCAGATCCCTGGCCATCCAGACGGAGCAGCTCCAGCCCGCTCGCGGCCTTTTCTGGCACCCCGCTCCCGGCACCACCGCCGAGGAGGACGCCTGGGTCCACTACGGCTTCACCGGCACAGGCATGTGGATCTCCACCACCAAGAACCGCTGGGCGGCGCTCCTGACCAACAAGCTCTACTACACACGAGACCGCGCGCCGCTGACCGACATCCGCAACACCTTCCGAAAGCTCGTCTTCACGTAGAGAGCCGGATGGCTGTACCGGTGTGTCCAGCACCTCCTGCAACCCCCAATGCCTCGGTTCAAGACCGGCTGCCAGCGTGCCAGCCCGTTCAGCGCAGGCGCGGGATACGCCGTGCACTCTGCAACCCAAGGCCGCACCGTAACGGCGGCCGTTCCGCAGCCCCTGGGGAGGGCGGCGGTGATCTCGGTCAGGCCCAAGACGAAGCCGCGGTCTAGCGCGGTGACGCCCGCGCCGAAGGAGACGTCGTTGTGCCGGCATGAAGAAGGCAGGGAGTTCCGGTGATTGATGTGCGGCCCAGCCAGCGCATGCGAGACCTCGGTCTCGTCCAGCGGGGCGCCTGCATCCTCGCCGAACAAAGCGGCGTCTTCGACCTGCCCGCCGAACGCGACGAGGCGGAACGCATCGTGGACGAACTCTTCGCCACCGTCGAACGCATCAGCCAGGTCCACCCCTTCGCCAGGGGCGTGGGCATCGCCGCCCCCGCAGATCGGGATCTCCCGCGCGCGACTGCAGTCGTCCTGCCTCCCGACAACGCCTCCGCCGTCGTCTTGCTCAGCCCCGCATCACCGGCCGATCCGAGGAGAAGGACGAGCGGTACGAGGGATGCCTCAGCTTCTTCGCCGTCCGCGGCCCCGTACCCCGTCCGCCGAAGATCACGGTGGGGCGACCGCCCTGACCAGCGAGTCCACAACCACCGTCTATGAACGCGGCCTCGTCCGCCTCGTCCGCCCCGTCCTCGCCCACCTCGACGGTCTGCTCTGCACCGCCCGGATGCGAACCGGGGTCGACCACGTCCCGGTGGAGGAATACCGGCAGACCGGCCGGCCTGGGCGTGCGAGTGATCTCGCACCGGAAGGCGCTATGCGATCCACGAGCAGGCAATTCGCATACGCCTCCCGTTGCCAGCGCTGTGCGGTGTGCCGGTACCGCCGCCGAGTTCCCCGGTGACACTCGGCGGGTGCAGCATGTGGCGGGCGTCGAGGCGCGATGAGCGTGCGATGCTGGAACCCTGGAGCCCGCCGGGTCTGTGGAGCCCTCGTTCTCACCGGCCGGGATGGCATGACAGCCCCAGGACGGCGATGCGCATGACCAAGCAGCAGTGCCGGGATCGTGAGACCAGCCGGCACCCCGCACCGAGGAACGGGCCACCCGCCTCCAAATGCTGGGCAGGGTGAGCGTCTCCGCTCCGGCGCAGCCGTCCGTGCTCGCGGCCGGGGTGGTGTCGGCGGCGGCCGTGTCGGGGGACGAAGTCCTTCGTGCGCTCGGTGTCGTCACCGGGGAGGGCCTGGGTAGCGAGGAGGCCGCGCGACGGCATGCGCGGTTCGGCCCCAATGCGGTCGCCACGCATCGTGCCCGGGTGCTCCCCGTGCTGTGGCATCAGCTCCGTTCACCCTTGCTCGGGCTGCTGGTGGCGGCCGCTGTGGCGTCCTTCCTGGTGGGCGAGCGAGGCGATGCGGTGATCATCGGTCTGATCGTGAGCGCGTCCGTGGGACTGGGCTTCGTCAACGAGTATCGCGCCGAGAAAGCCGCCGAGGCGCTGCACTCCCAGATCCACCATCAGACCGTGGCGCTGCGCGACGGCCGGGCGACCCTGGTGGATGTCACGGCGCTGGTCCCCGGTGACGTGGTGGAACTGCGTCTGGGTGACATCGTCCCGGCGGACCTGCGGCTGCTGGAGGTCACCGGTCTGGAGTGCGACGAGTCGGTCCTGACCGGCGAGTCGCTCCCGGTGGACAAGACCGCTGCCGCGGTCCCGGCCGGGACCCCGCTGGCCGAATTGTCCGGGTGCGCTCTCATGGGCACGGTCGTTCGGACAGGCGCTGCCCGCGGCGTAGTGGTGGCCATCGGAGCACACACCGAGTTCGGCAAGATCGCCGCCGGGCTCGACACCCACCCTCTCGACACCGAGTTCCAGGTCGGCCTGCGGCGCTTCTCCCTGCTGCTGGTCTACGTGGCGGGCGCGTTGACCAGCTCGATCTTCGTGATCAACGTAGTGCTTCACAAGCCGATCATCGACGCCTTGCTGTTCTCGCTGGCCATCGCGGTCGGTATCACCCCGCAGCTGCTGCCCGCCGTCGTCTCGACCAGTCTGGCCGCCGGGTCGCGCCGGATGAGCCGGCGCAAGGTGCTGGTCAAGCGGCTGGTCTGCATCGAGGACCTGGGCGATGTCGATGTCCTGTTCACCGACAAGACGGGCACGCTCACCCTGGGCCGTATCGAGTACATGCGTGCCGTTCCCGCCAGTGGCCACGATTCCGAGGCGGTGGTGAAGTGGGGGCTGCTCAGTACCGAGAACGCGGCGCGGGATGCGCGGGATGTCGGCGGGAACCCGTTGGACCAGGCCCTGTGGCGGTCTCCGGCCGCCGCGGGCGAGCGGGCCGCGCTGGACGGGTACACCCAGGTCGCGGTGCTGCCCTTCGATCACGAACGGCGCATGATCTCGGTCCTCGTACGGGACAGGGACGGCCGTTCGAGCCTGGTCACCAAAGGCGCTCCGGAAACTGTCCTGGACCGCTGCGTCGACGTCCCGCCCGGAGCCCGCGACGCGCTGGCGGCCGAGTTCGCGGCAGGAAACCGCGTGATCGCAGTCGCCACCCGGCCCGTCGCCCCCGGAACGCAGGCCGTCGAGCCCGGGGACGAGAGGGAGCTGAGCCTGGCCGGGCTGCTGGTGTTCCTCGACCCGCCCAAACCGGGCGCCGCCACAGCGCTGCGCAGACTCGCCGACCTGGGCATCGCGGTGAAGGTCGTCACCGGCGACAACGCCGCGGTCGCCGCCAAGGTCTGCCATGACCTCGGCCTCACCGACGCGGGCGCGATGACCGGCAGCGAGGTCGATGCCCTGGACGACGCACAACTGGCCGAAGCGATCACCGGGACCACCGTCTTCGCACGCGTGAGTCCCGAGGCCAAGGCCCGTATCGTGCGCGCGCAACGGCGCAGCCGCGGCGGCGTGGCGTTCCTGGGCGACGGAGTCAACGACGCACTGGCTCTGCACGCGGCCGACGTGGGCATCTCCGTCGACTCGGCCACCGACGTCGCCAAGGACGCGGCCGACGTCATCCTGCTGGAGAAGGATCTCGACGTCCTCGCGGACGGTGTGGTCGAGGGCCGCCGGATCTTCGCCAACACCATCAAGTACGTGTTGATGGGCACTTCCAGCAACTTCGGCAACATGGCCTCCGCCGCGGGCGCCTCGCTGTTCCTGTCCTTCCTGCCGATGCTCCCCTCACAGATCCTGCTGAACAACCTTCTCTACGACAGCAGTCAGTTGGCCATCCCGACCGACAACGTGGACGCGGACCAGCTGCGCAAGCCCTCGCACTGGGACATCGCCTTCATCCGCCGGTTCATGATCTCCTTCGGGCCGCTCAGCTCGGTGTTCGACTTCGTCACCTTCGGCGTCATGCTCTGGGTCTTCCACTCCGGCCCGGCCCAGTTCCGCTCCGGCTGGTTCGTCGAGTCGCTGGCCACCCAGACCCTGGTGGTCTTCGCCATCCGCACCCGGCGTATCCCGTTCTTCCGCAGCCACCCCAGCCTGCCGCTGACTCTCGCCGCGCTCGGCGTCGTCACCATCGGCGCGGTGCTGCCGGCCACCCCACTCGCCCACACCCTGGGCTTCCAACCGCTTCCGGGAGGGTTTTTCGCCACGCTGGTCGGCATGATCCTCGCCTACCTGGCCCTCGTCGAAATCGGCAAACGGCTCTTCTACGGGGCTGCAGTCGCGCCACCTCCGGTTCCCAGGCACTACGCGCGCCATCGCCACCTGCGGCGCCGTGCCGGCCGCTTCAGCACTGCCGCGCCCCATCCCACGCCGGTCGACGGCCCGCCGTGATACGGACCGTCAGCCGTGCGGCGAGCGGCGCAGAGGGACACCGGATCACCCCGCAGCAGCCCGGCAGGCGCACGTCCGCCTGCCGGGCTGCTGCGGGGTGGCCACCTACAGGAGCGCTCACGTGGTTTCAGTCCCCCCGTTCGGTGCCGGCACGCGAGCAGAACTGGCCAGGTCGAGGGGCGGTGCGAGCGTGGGGGACGGCGGCGCCGTCGCGCCGGCCGCGTTCGCTTCGCGGGCGAGGAAGGAGCCGAGTTCGCCGATGGTGCTCATCAGCGGTGCCGGGAAGACGACGGTGGTGTTCTTGTCCACACCGATCTCGACCAGACTCTGCAGGTTGCGCAGTTGCAGGGCGAGCGGATGGGCCATCATCGTGTCGGAAGCGTCCCCCAGGGCGGCAGCGGCCAGGGACTCACCCTCGGCGTTGATGATCTTGGACCTCTTCTCCCGCTCGGCCTCGGCCTGCCTGGCCATCGCGCGCTTCATGGACTCGGGCAGCTGGATGTCCTTGAGCTCGACCAGGGTGACCTCCACGCCCCATTCGGCGGTGGTGATGTCGAGGATCTGACGGATGTCCAGGTTGATGCGGTCGGTCTCGGACAGGGTCTCGTCCAGGGTGTGCTGACCGACGACCTTGCGCAGGGTGGTCTGGGCGATCTGGTCGATCGCGGAGTTCACGTTCTCGATCGCGATGACCGACTTGACCGCGTCGACCACGCGGAAGTAGGCCACGGCGGAGACGTCGACGCTGACGTTGTCCTTGGTGATGATGCCCTGGGACTGGATCGGCATGGTGACGACCCGCAGCGACACCCGGTGCAGGGCGTCGACGAACGGGATGATGAACCGCAGCCCGGGGGAGCGTGTTCCGACGAGTCGGCCGAAGCGGAACAGCACTCCGTTCTCGTACTGCTTGACGACCTTCACGGCCATGGCGAGCACCAAGAGGGCCACGAGGCCGACCACGACGATGAGAACGATCAGGAGTTGCATGCTGGGCTCCTCGGGACGAGGACCAGGGCGTTCGCGCGAGGTCCTGGGAATGGGTCGGCGGAGCACGTGACGCCAAGGGGGGGGCGAGCACACCGTGATGTGCTCGTGGCCCGTCGCGAGGGGCGCGATTCACCGGGACCGGCACCTGAGGCCGTGAGAACCTGATGAGGACCGGCCGTATGTCCAGCATCGCTCGTCGGGGACCACACCGCATGGGCCGAACGGTCCCCCACCGTGCGGGCGCAGGGGTCAGCCCTGGTCCGTGGGGAGGGGGGCGGCCCAGTCAAGGGTGGTGCCGGTGGGCCGGTGCGGGGCGATGGTGAGGGTTCCGCCGAGTTCCGTGGCACGGGTGCGGAGGTTGGCCAGTCCGCTGCGACGCGTGCGAGCCGGGTCGATGCCGCGGCCGTTGTCGGAGACCCGCAGCATCAGATGCGTGGCGGTGGCCTCGACCGTGACGTCCACGGCGGTGGCGTGGGCGTGCCGGGCGGCGTTGGCGAGGGCTTCGCGGAGCACGGCGAGCAACTGGTCGGCGATGTCGTCGGCTACGCGGGTGTCCAGCAGGCCGGTCATGCGCAGGGCGGGAGGGAAACCCAGGGTCGCGGCGGCCTCGCCCGTCTCGGCGACCAGGCGCGACCTCAGGCGCGTGTGCCCGGTGCTGTCGCGCTGTCCCAGAGCGTAGATCGTCGACCGGATGATCTTGATGGTGTCGTCGAGGTTGTCCACGACCTGTTGGATTCGCTCCGCGGCCTGCGGGTGGTCGGAGACCTGCGCGAGGACCGATTGCAGGGTCATTCCTCCGGCGAACAGGCGCTGGATGGCCAGGTCGTGCAGGTCGCGGGCGATGCGGTCACGGTCGCCGAGGAGCAGGAGCCGTTCGGCGGCGCGGCGGTGCTCGGCGATCTCCAGGGCGAGTGCGGCGTGGTTCGCGAATCCGGCGATCATGGCGACGGTCGCGGCGGTGAAGGCGGGACGGCCGGGGAGACCGGCGACCAGCAGGACGCCCCGCACGTGCTCGGGGGTGCCGAGCGGGACCAGGAAGACCGGTCCCAGGGGCATGGGGACGGTGTCGTGTTCGGTTCGAGGGTCGGAGTTCCAGTTGTCGGTCGTGATCGTTTCACCGGAGGTATAGACCTTCGCGGCCAGCGTGGTGGCCGGCAGAACCAGCCCGCGTACGCGGTCGGCGTCCGGACCGGAGGTGGCTTCGACGACCAGGCCGCCAGTGCGGGGGGTGGGCACGGCGAGGGCGACCAGATGGGCGTCGGCCATCTCGCGGATGGTGGCGGTGAACGTGGCCAGGACCTCGGCCGGGGCGGTGCCGGACAGCAGGCTGCGGGTCAGTTCGCTGCTGGCCGTCAGCCAGCGTTCGCGGCGCTGTACCGCCTCGTACAGCCGGGCGTTGTCGACCGCCACCCCGGCCGCCGCGGCCAGCGTCGCCAGCACCGCCTCGTCATCGGTGTCGAACTCGGCGCCACCGCGTTTGTCGGTCAGGTACAGATTGCCGAACACCGCCTCACGCACCCGGACAGGAACGCCCAGGAAGGTTCGCATCGACGGATGCCCGGCCAGGAAACCAGCGGCGTCCGGGTGCTCGTCGAGATCGGCCAACCGCAGCGAGTGCGGCTGGCGGATCAACAGCCCGAGGATTCCCCGGCCCTCCGGACGGTGCACGATCGCGGCGAGGGTCTCCTCGTCCATCCCGTCCGTGATGAACTCTTCGAGACCGCCTTCATCGCCCAGTACGCCCAGCGCCCCGCACTCGGCGTCGACCAGGGTGACCGCGGACCGCACGATCTGCCGCAGCACCGCACCCAGGTCCAGCTCGGTCCCGACAGCCAGAACCGCCTCCAGCAGTCCGACCAGCCGCTCCCGGGCGGAACGCACTCGCGTGATCTGGTCCTGTACCTCCTCCAGTTGCTCGTCCAACCGGATGCGGGGCGCCACCCGATCTCCGGTACGCCGTGTAGCGCCCGTGTCCTCGTCCACGCCGACTCCCCTCGGGAGGCCCCCCGATCCCTCCAGCATGCACCCGAGAAGCCTCCATCGACCCGCCACGGAGGAGCACGACGCTTGAACGTTCGAATCGAGCAGGTAGCCGACAACCGACTCGGCCGACGCCCCACGGCCGGCCGCGACAGCGAGCCGCGGGCCTTCCTGTGACCGAACGTGTGCGCCTTCTGCGGCGGGGACAGGCGATGCGCGGAGGGCAGGTCATCAGGGCGCTCTCCGGCTCCGGCTCCGGCTCCGGCTCCGGCTCCGGCTCCGGCTCCGGCAGGGAGTGGCGCTCGCGGAGGTGACGCATGCTTGCTGCACGAACCGGGCTACGGCCTGGGTAATCGCCCGTTCCTCTCTAAGGAAAGCAGCAGATGCGCCGCCCGCCACGGCCGGGAGTAGCCTGACAGCTACCGAGAACTTTCGGGCGCACGACCATGGCGGCGCCGTTCCCGGCGAGTGACAGACACGGGCAGCCGGAAACCGCCCGGAACGGATCGCACGATGAACGCCATCACACAGCCCGCAGAAGGTGCGGCGCCAGGTGACGGGCATTCCTACAGGACGCCCCTGCCCCGGCTGCGCCTCACGCCGGACGTCAGCCATGGCCCGCTGGACGGCGCGTGGTGGCCGCGCTGCGACGCCCTGGAACTGGAGCTGCCCGCGCTGGTCGGCTCCTTGGATCCGAGCATCGGCACCGTCACCCGCGTGACCGTGGGGACCGCCGCCTGGCCCGATGCCCCGCAGGAGGTGATGGCGCCCGGCCATGTGATCGAAGTGGCCCTGAGCGACGACGACGCCGAGATGCACGCCATCACCGTGGACTGCGGCACCGTGGGGCGCTGGGAGCTCCTGGTGGTCCCACCGGACGAACCGGCCGACACGGCGGCCCGGCTGCTGACCGCCGCCTCCGACCCCGCGAACCCACTGTCGGCTCCGCGCCTGCTGGCACTCGCCGAGGACGGCCTCGACGGGCAGGACACATGGGTGTCAGAAGGAGGAGCCGGAGCCTGACCTAGGTAAGCAGCCCGACCCGGCCGGCTCCGCCTGACCGGCGGATCGGGCGTCCACAACCCCGTGATGGAGCCATGGCACCGACAGATCCTTTGCCATCCCGGCCCGCCCCCCGCGCAAAGCGGACCACGGCGGGTGAGGGGATGACGGCAGGACGGCGCGCGGACCGCTCCGAGAGCTTCGGGGAAGCTCTCCTCGGAAAGATCCTCGACAGCGCGCACGAACTCCCGCCCCATCTCATCGGGCCCCTGGTCGCCGACGTGGTGGAGCGGCTCGGTGGCCGCCGACCGCAGGTGCTGTTGCAGGACTACGGCCAGCTGCTGCTCGTACCGCTGCCCGGTGAGGGCCTCACGGGCGGGGAACCGCACGTGATCGACGACTCCGAGGCGGGCCGCTGCTTTCTCGACGCCCAGCCCGTCGAACTGGCCGAGGCCGACGGCGTACGGCTCCATCTGCCGCTGCTGGACGGGGGAGACCAGGTGGGGGTCATGGCGGTGACGCTGGACAGAGTCGACGACCACGACCGCCGCCTGCTGCACAGGATCTCCGGCCTGGTGGCCGACCTTCTGGTGACCAAGCACGGCTACTCCGACCTGTTCTTCGGTGTCCGACGGGGTGAGGCGATGAGCGTCGCCGCGGAGATCCAGTGGTCCCTGCTGCCACCGCTGGCCATGATCATGCCCCGGGTCGCCGTGGCCGGGATCCTGGAACCCGCCTACGACGTGGCCGGCGACAGCTTCGACTACGCGCTGAACGGCGACGTTCTCCACGTGGCGATGATCGACGCGATGGGGCACGGACTGGACGCGGCCACGATGGCCACCGTGGCCATCGGCGCCTACCGCCACGCCCGCCGCGCCGGCATCGGACTGTCGGAGATCTACGAGTTCATGGACCGCGCCGTGGCCGAGCAGTTCGGTCCCGAGCACTTCGTCACCGCGCAGATGATGCAGCTGGACACGACGACGGGACGGGTGCAGTGGGTCAACGCCGGGCACCCGCCGCCGGTCCTCGTCCGCGACCACCGCGTCGCACAGCGTCTGGCCAGCCCGACCACGCTTCCCGTCGGCCTGGGTGGTTCGGTGCCCCGGATCAGCGAACTGGGGCTGGTGCCCGGGGACCGAGTCCTCTGCTTCACCGACGGAGTGGTCGAGGAGCACAAGAGCGGTGGGGAGGAGTTCGGGGAGGACCAGCTGATCGACTGCGTGAACCAGCTGGAGCGGACCGGCCGCGGCATCCGGGCGGTGACGCGGTCCCTGTCCCACACGCTCAAGCAGGCGCGAGGCGGACAGACCAGCGATGACGCGACCCTGCTCATGGTGGAGTGGCGCGGATGACCTCTCGCCCCCGCCGTCCGACAGTGCGGTCACTGCTCCTCGCCGCCGGGAAAACCCGCCGCCGGGAAACGCGGAGTAGTGTGGACAGTACCGAGGGCATCTCGCACACCGGCTTCCACGCCGGGTCGTCCCCGGCGAAGCATGAAACCCGGGCCGCCGCAGAGGTGGCCCGGAGACGGGTCCGCACCATGTCGGCGACCTTGTACCCCACGCTGCCGCACCCCGAGCCCGTCGCAGCCCCGGCCGCACGTCTCGCGTTGAAAACCGACGGCACTCCCCGCGGACTCCTGGACGGAGCCTGGTGGCCCCGCTCCCGGGACCTGCTGAGCGAACTGCCGGCGCTCACCGACGTGTTGGACACCCTGTGGGGCCGCATCACCCGCATCGCCGTCAACCCGGAGCACTGGCCGGTCATCCCCCGCAAGGTTCCCGTGAGCGGGCACATCGTCAAGGTCGGCTGGTTCACTCCGGAGATCGATCCGCACAAGCTGCTGCTGCTCTCCTACGGCACCGGCCGCTGGGATCTGCTGGTCATCCCGCCCGGGACCGGGGCGGAGCCGGCGGCCCGGCTGATGGCTGCCGCGTCCGACCACGACGGCCCGCCACTGACCGCGAGCGCGCTGATCGCCGCGGAGGAGGCCCGGCACGGCGTCCTGGCGGGCGACCAGCCACTGGACCCGGACGAGGCTTGGGAGTATGAGGGCGGCGCCTCCGCGGTGTCCGCTGCCGTTCCCCAACAGACCGGTCCGCCCGGCCGGGCCAGCCGGCTGATCATCGGTATGTGAGGTGGCCACCATGAGCGCCTTCCTGACGGCCACCGCCTTCCTGGTCCTCGTCGCAGTGGCGGCGTACGTGATCCACCGGCTCGGGCTCCAGCACGCCGACAGGATCGCCGCGTACCGGTACAGCACCCCCCGGCCCGGCCGCCGCGGCGGCTGCGCGCCACCGTCGGCTCGGTCCGCGGCGACGCGTGCCCGGGGCGTACACGCGGGCCCCGGACCACGCGAGGAGCGGCCGGGGCCCGTGGACCGAGGCATCTGAGGACCTTGAGCACCTGAGCACCTGAACCGAGGCGTCATGACTCTTCCGCGGCTGAACCTCTACCGGCACGACCGGGGCACGCGGGCCCTGGTCACCCTGGCCGGTGTCATCGATTCCGCCACCGCGCCCCACGTGCGCGCCGCCCTGGAGCGGTGCCTGCGGGACGGCATCACCCTCATCGACGTCGATCTGACCACCGTCGACCGCTGTGACGACAGCGGCCTGAGCGTCTTCCTCGACGTGTCACGGCACGCCGCCGAGAATCACGCGTTCCTGCTGCTGCACCACCCCTCCCCGCAGACCGAACGACTGCTCACGGACACGGGCTACGATCGTCTGCTCTATGCGATGAGGCCGGGAGGGGCCCGGCGTCAGCGGGAGTGGCGCCCATAGGAGCGTCCCCAGCCAGCGGGTCGCCGGGCAGCACAGGCGGGCACTGGTCACCCTGGCCGTTGAGGGAGTCCGGGAGTCCGGCCCCGTGGGTCTCAATCGGCGCGTCGTGCCCGGTGGCGGACTCCGTTGAGCTTGACTCGCGGAGAGGCTGTTCCAGACCGGCCGAGTCGCGTGCGTGCGCGAGCGTCTCCCGCGTCAGTCGCTCCGGGGTCCGTGCCGGAGCGGCGTAAGGCTCCAGCAGCAGCCGTACTCGCGCCACCGGAGCGGTACGCGGCTTGACCGGCCTGGGGTCGAGCACTCGTCAGTGTTCAGCCGGACCGCTCCCAAGGCCCGTCCGTCAGGGCGTGAGGCACCCCCGGTGGGGTACCCGCACGGAGACAGGAGGGCCTGCGCAGCCGCTGACCGACGAAGCAGACGGCCTCCCGACACCATCGACTCCCCGACTCCAGAATCGCGTGATGCGTCCGCACCAGGGACGTCGTAAAGCCCTTCCAGCGGCCCGGTCCCAGCGGGGCAGAGCCGATCGGCCTTGTCCGGAGAGTTCCACCGTCATGAGCAGAAACACCGCGGTCCGCCCCCCGCCCCCGGAGGCGTCCGGAAGTGACTTCGCCCGTCTGTCGAGAAAGATCGCCGCTGCCGGGCTGATGGGGCGCCGTCCCGGCTACTACGCGCTGCGGACCACCGTGGTGGCCGGGCTCTACGTCGGTGGGTGGGCAGCCGTCGCGGTCCTGGGCGACAGTTGGTGGACTCTGGCGGTCGCCGCCTTCCTCGCTGTCGTCTTCGGCCAGGTCGCCCTGCTCGCCCATGACGCAGCGCACCGCCAGGTGTTCCGCCGACGCCGGGCCAGCGAGGTGTCCGGACGGATCGCCGGTGCCGGTATCGGGATGGGATACGGCTGGTGGCAGGACAAGCACACCCGCCACCACGCCAACCCCAACCACGAGGAACTCGACCCCGACCTCGACCCCGACCTGCTGGTCTGGTCCCAGGACCAGGCGCGGGCCGCCAAGGGGCTCCCCCGGCTGATCGGCCGCCGACAGGCGTTCCTGTTCTTCCCGCTCCTCACCCTGGAGGGCTTCAACCTGCACGTGTCGAGCGTGAAGGCATTGGCCAACCGCTCGCTCAAGCACCGCGCGCTGGACGGCGTCCTGCTCTTCGCGCACTTCGTGCTCTACCTGACCGTACTGCTCTGGCTGCTGCCGCCCGGCATGGCGATCGCCTTCCTCGCCTTCCACCAGTGCCTGTTCGGCGTCTACCTCGGTTCCGTCTTCGCGCCCAACCACAAGGGCATGCCCATCCTGAAGGGCACGGACCGCCCGGACTTCCTCCGTCGCCAGGTGCTCACCTCACGCAACGTGCGCGGCGGCTGGTTCACCGACATCGCACTGGGCGGACTGAACCACCAGATCGAGCACCACCTGTTCCCCAGCATGCCCAGCCCCAACCTGCGCAGGGCCCGGACCATCGTGCTGCGCCACTGCCAGGAACTGGGTCTGGACTACGTGGAGACCGGGTTGATCGCCTCCTACCGGCTGGCCCTCGCCAGTCTCCACCGGGCCGGAGCACCACTGCGGCAGGCCCGCGTGCCCACCTGAGACACCTGCCGGAGCCATCGTCGGAGACCGTGCTGCGGTCACCACCGGCACGCCCCCGAGTGGCGGGCCGCCCTCGCCCCCGCCGTCCGAGACCGTCGAGCCGGTGCGCCGGTCGAGCCGTGCGCCGGTCGCGCCCCGCGCCGCCCCGTCAGCCCGACGTTCCGCGCCCGCTCCCGGTGTCGATGAGGATCTGTTCCGCCTGGCTGATGTTGTCCGCCCGGACCGCCTGGGCCATCGCGGCGCGGGCGGCGTCCGGTGCCGCGTCGGGCGGGACCACCAGCAGCGAGAAGATGTCCCGGTCGCCCCGGGTGATCAGTACCGTGTCGTCACCGACCGGGAAGGAATCGATGTGCACCACGCGGTCGTCCACGACGATGCGCGTCGGGAGATCTTCCCAAGCTGCGGTGTCCAGCCCCACGCGGGTCACGGGGCCGAGGTGGGCGACGAGGGCACTCAGCAGCGCGGGCAGCTCGGCACCCATGTCCCGCGAGCGCGGCCACCACGCACCATCGAGGACACCTTCACGTGATGGGATCGTCTCCAGCCGGAGAAGCGCGCAACCCGGCCGCACAGCCTCGTGGACACCGCTGGGAAGACGCCGGGGAACAGGAGATGTATCCGAGCTGGTCATGAGGACCACCCGTCTGTAGGGCAGGTGCGACAACGGGACCGCCTCGCACCTGCCACGCTACTCCAGGTGCCACGCGAGCCGGCGTCTCCGAAATCGCCCTCTATCGACCGGCCCCATCCGGAACGGATCCAGCACACATGAGGCCGGGAAACCCCGTGAACAAACGAGAACTACGGAGGAGTGTTTTCCCAGGCCAGGCGACCTGCAGCGAGCATTTCACCAGGTCGCAGGCCCATTCGGGGAAAACTCCTAAAGCGGGTGTCGCAGGTTCGAATCCTGCCGGGGGCACAGAGAAACACCAGGTCAGGAGCCCTTCCGTCCAGCGGGCGGGAGGGCTCCTGCGCTTGCAGCACACGAAACCGGGCCAGCCCCCTCCCGCTCCCATTCGCTGCACAAGTAACTTCAGTCATCGGTTGCGCGAGGGCGGGGCATCAGGAGACACCCGTGCCGCTGGTAAGGACCTTCGTTCCGTGTCGGGATCTCGTGCCGCCATCAGCGCCGGTTCGGGCGGGCAGCCGCCGATTCCCTCACTCACCGAGTGGCGTCCAGCTCGGCGTACATGCCGGCCGCGTAGTGGCCCGGGACGTTGCACAGCAGCTCATAGCGGCCCGGCCGCAGCGTCACCGTGGTCCAGGCCGCCGCGCCGGAGGCGATCCCATCTCCGGCACCGCTGCCGCAGGTGCGCGACGCCTCGCCGAGACTGCCCGCCTCCGACACCCGGCCGTCGGAGCCGATGGCACGTTCTCCGGCAGCCCGGCCCGCCGACAGCGGCAACACGATCACCTCGTGCGTGAGGGCTCCCGCATTGACCACCCGTACCGTCACCACCCCTGCCGGAACGGTCATGGGTTGGGTCACCAAGCGCATCATGCCCATGCCGTACCAGCCGGGATGGCCGTTGTTCGGCGCGGGCCCGTTCGGGCCCCGCATCATGCGTCCCTTGTCCCACACCGTCACATCGACCGCACTGCCTTTCGCGGCCGGTGCGCTGCATCGTGAGCTCTGCGCTCTCCAGGAGGACGGTGCCGCTCTGTGAAAGGCGCCGGACGCGGCCATCAGACCCGTCGTGGCGACGCCCAGAATCAAGGCCGCGGCGGCGATGGCGAGCGCCGTCCATACCTCTCGGCGGCGATGCGGAGTCATCGGCGCTCCCGAAGCACCGCGAGCCGGCGTTTGTACTCGTCCTCGTCGATCTCCCCGCGTGCGAACCGCTCGGCGAGCAGGTTCTCGGCTCCTCGGTCCTGCCCTCCTCCCCATCCGGAAGGTGGAGGCGAGCCGGGCTGCTGATGGTGACGCGTACCGGCGAGGTAGCGCACGAGTGCGACGAACCCGACGATCAGGACCGCCCAGAACAGGACCATGAACACCGTCATGACGATCCAGCCGCCCCAGCCCCATCCGCCGTCGTACCACATCGTGCCGATCACTTCCCTCGGCTGACTTCAGCGTCGATGCGTCAATGCCAGGATGAATCCGTGAGACCTCACTCGGTCTGGGCCACAGTTCCCGAGCGTAGGGCCGGAGGGCTCAACGCCCCATCCGGCTCCGCCGTCCACAGCTGTGTGGAAAATCTTCGCAGAGCACGAGGCGCCGACCATGCCGGTTACCGCCCTGGCAGGCTGTGCGAGTAAGGCTCGCTGTCGGCTCTTGGCAAGCGCACGACTCTGACCGCCCTCGGCTGTCGGTTCACCTGACCGCCGACATCAAAGCCAACGGAGAAGTGGCGGTGGTCACTCCTTGCCGCGGACCACGGCGACGGAGCAGTGCGCGTGATGCAGCAGGGCCTGGCTGACCGAGCCGAGCAGCAGGCCGGTGAAGCCACCGCGTCCGCGCGCACCGGCCACGACCAGCTGTGCGTCGTGACTCGCTTCGATCAGCGCCGGGCGGGTCCGGGAGCGCACCAGGCGCCGCTCCACCGTGACCTGGGGGTAGCGCGTCTGCCACGGAGACAGGGTGTCGTCCAGGAGCCGTTGCTCCTCCTCGCGGAGTCGGTCGATGTCGACCACCATGTTCAGCGGGTCGCCCGGTCCCTCGTAGGCCCGTTCGCTCCAGGTGTTCCACACGTGCAGGGCCAGCAGGTCCGCACCGCGCATCGACGCTTCGGCAAAGGCGAACTCGACAGCTCGCTCGCCTGCCGGGGAGCCGTCCACCGCCAGCAGTACGGGTCCGGTCGGGTTCGGCCTGCCCCGTACCACCAGCACCGGGCAGCGACCGTGGGCGGCCAGATGTACGGCGGTGGAACCGAGGAGCAGGCTGCCGAACGCGCCCAGCCCGCGGCTGCCCACCACGACGAGCGAGGCGGTGCGCGACTCGATCTCCAGCACCATCAGGGGCTCGCCGACGGTGACCTCCCGTGTGATGTCCACACGCGGCGCGATCGCGCGTGCCCGTTGTTCTGCCTCAGCCAGCGTGCTGTCCAGCAGCTCGCGCACGCCCGCCCTGGCAGGATCCCAGGGCGGCCCACCAGGCGGTGGATGGATCGAGGGCCACCCGAAGGCGTGCACCAGCCGCAGGCCGACCCCGCTCAGCGCCGCCTCGCTTGCCGCCGTCTCGACCGCGTCCAGGCTGGACTGTGAGCCGTCGACTCCAACGACGACTGGTTTGGCCATGCCGCGCCTCCTCGCCAGGCCGGCTCTGGGACCGCCCGCCCGGCTCTCGTCCATCCTCCGCCACTGTGCCGCGCAGCGCATGGGACCCGATGGCCCTCCCGGCAACCCTTCGAGGCAGCGATGCCGCACGTGCCCGTGGGCGTGCTCCCAGGTGCCGCCGTACCACCGCCGTCGCGGTAACTCACCCCGATCCTGATCACGCTCGGTCATCACCCGGAAGGCTCAGCAGACACGGCATGGGTGCACCCGAACGGGTCCTATGAGGAAGGGGCGCTGTCACCCAAGAGGCCCCCGGAGGAGGAAGTCGTGTTCCGCCACTCGATACGTACGCTCCTGGTCGGTCTGTGCGCGCTGACCGCGGCATCGCAGGCGGCCCCCGCCCTGGCCCTCGCCGCCCCGGCCGGCCCCCACCCGCAGCTTCAAGCCGCCCGGGCGCTTCGGGCGCAGATGCTCACGGACCTCGCCACCGCCATGAAGGGCGAGGCGTTCGCCTATGCCTCCTACAGCCTCTTCGGCGCTCAAGCCGACGGCGCGGCCCAGGCTGCCGTCGGACGGCTCTTCCGGACCACGGCGCAGACCGAGCTGAACGAGCACCTGCACGAGGCAGCCACGCTGACCGGAGTGGTCGGCACGAACGCGGCCAACCTGCGCCAGGCCATCAAGGGTGAGACGTACGAGCACCAGGTCATGTACCGCGGCTTCGCGGCGCAGGCCCGGCAGGACGGGGACACAAAGGCCGCCGAACTGTTCACGGAGATCGCCGCCGACGAGGGCCGCCACCGCGACGCCTTCCGCACGGCACTCACAGCCGTTACCTCCGGCCACGGCACCGTCCCGGCCCCGAGCGCCGCCAAGACGGTCGCGGTACCCGCCGGGCTGCCACAGGTGCGGGCCGCCCGTACGAAGACCAACCTGGACACCGCGATGCACGGCGAAGCCCTGGCCTACGCCAAGTACATGCTGTTCGCGGCGCACGCGAAGCAGACCGGGAACCCCGCACTGGCCCGTCTGTGGGAAGGGACGGCCGCCGTCGAGCTGCACGAGCACTTCGCCGGCGAGGCGGTCCTGGCCGGACGGGTGGGCACCACGAAGGCGAACCTGAACAAGGCCATCACCGGGGAGCGCTCGGAGGCGACCACCATCTACCCGGGGTTCGCCAAGCAGGCGACCGCCGTCGGTGACACCGCCGCCGCCTCCTACTTCCGTAACACCGCCGCGGACGAGGCCCGGCACGCCGCCGCCTTCCAGGCAGCGCTGAACCGGCTGCGCTGAGCGCCACGCCCTGGCTGAACCCCATGGCGGCCAGGTGGCCCCAGGAGCCACCTGGCCGCCATGCGTTTGAGCGGCCTGGTGGCCTCGTGACCGGCTTGCGTGCCGGTACGACGGGGTGGTCCTGGCAGCGCGATACAGGGACGAACGGCCCTGCCGTCGCATCCGGCGCGAGGGGCAGGCTGGATGTCGGGTACGGATATCTGATCTCACGGCCGGGGAGGACGGGCAACGGGCATGGGCGCCAGGGGCACGGGCGTGGCCGAGGAGACGCGGGTGCTGGTCGTCGAGGACGACCGGGGCATCGCGGAGTCCCTCGTGCGCGGTCTGCGGCAGGTCGGCTACGCGGTCGAGGGCGTCCGGACCGGGCGTGCGGCGCTGTCGGCGCCCAGCCCCGATGTCGTGCTGCTCGATCTGGGGCTGCCCGACATCGACGGCGTCGAGGTGTGCCGCAGGCTGCGGGCGCGGTCGGACGCCGCGATCATCGCGGTGACCGCGCGAGGCGAGGAGGCGGACCGGGTGGTGGCCCTGGACGAAGGCGCCGACGACTACCTGGTCAAGCCGTTCGGGCTGTCCGAGCTGCTCGCGCGCATCCGGGCCGTGTTGCGCCGCCGGCGCCCGGCGGAGCCGGAGATTCTCGGTCACGGCCCGCTGGCGCTCGATCTGCGCACCCGGCAGGTCTCGGTCGACGGCCGTCCGGTCTCCCTGACGCCGAAGGAGTTCGGCGTCCTGGAGTGCCTGGCGACGGACCCCGGCCGGGTGCTGAGCCGGCAGCAGATCCTTGAGCGGGCCTGGGACGCCGACTGGTACGGCCCCACCAAGGTGGTGGACGTGCATGTCGCAGCGCTGCGCCGCAAGCTCGGCGTGCCGGGGCTGATCGAGACCGTCTACGGGCACGGGTTCCGGCTCGCGGCGGTCCAGTAGTACGGGAAGCGGTCGTGACCCGCCGGATCACCACGTGCTCTGCCCGCCGCGGAAGCGATCCTGCGCGCCGAGCTGGCCGCCATGGACCGCACCTGCAGCCGCTTCCGCACCGACTCCGAACTGACCCGGGTCAACCTCACCGCGGGCACCGCGACGACGGTCAGCGAAGGCTTCGCCGAGGCCCTCTACGTCGCGCTGCGGGCCGCACAGCTCACCGACGGCGCGGTGGACCCGACGGTCGGCCACGCGATCGTCGCGCTCGGCTACGACCGCACCTTCGCCTCCCTACGCCCCGACGACGTCCGCCCCGTGCCACCGCCCAGGCCCGTGCCCGGATGGCGCCGGATCGATTTCGACCCGCACACCCGACGGCTGCTCCTGCCCCCGCACACCCACCTCGACCTGGGCGCGACCGCCAAGGCCCTCGCCGCCGACCGCGCCGCCCGCAACGCCGCCGCGGCCACCGACTGCGGCGTCCTCGTCAGTCTCGGCGGCGACCTGGCGACGGCCGGACCGGCACCCGAAGACGGCTGGCGGATCGCTCTGGCCGATGACCACGCCCGGCCCGCCGCGGACCACGGTCCCGCCGTCGCGATCACCGGCTGCGCACTGGCGACCTCCGGCATCCGCGTGCGCACCTGGCGGCGCGCGGGGCGCACCCTGCACCACATCGTCGACCCGGCCACCGGCCAACCGGCCACCCCCGTCTGGCGCACGGTCACCGTCGCCGCGGCCACGTGCGTGGACGCCAACACCGCCAGTACGGCGGCGATCGTGCTGGGCGAACGGGCCGTCGACTGGCTGTGCGGCACCGGGCTGCCCGCCCGACTGGTCGACCTCGACGGCTACGTCGTACGGCTCTGCGGCTGGCCCCCCGACTCCGACGCTCCCGCTCCAGGAGGTCCGCGATGACGACCCTGGCCCTCACGGGCAGCCCCCTGTGGTACGCCAGCCGCGCGAGCGGCACCCTCGCCCTGGTCCTGCTCACCGCCACCGTGGCACTCGGCATCGCCGCCGGCGGGCGCGCCGCACCCCGCCGCGTCGGCCGGTTCGAGATCGGCCTGCTGCACCGCAACCTGTCCCTGCTCACGCTGGCGTTCCTCACCACGCACGTGGTGACGGCCGTACTCGACCCGTTCGTCCACCTGGGGTGGGCGGTGGCCGTGGTGCCGTTCGGCGCGTCGTACCGACCGCTCTGGCTCGGCCTGGGCACGGCCGCACTCGACCTGCTGCTCGCGGTGCTCGTCACCAGCGCCCTGCGACAGCGCCTGGGCGTGCGTCGCTGGAAGGCCGTGCACTGGCTGGCGTACGCGGCGTGGCCGCTCGCCCTCTTCCACGGCGTCGGCACCGGTACCGACACCCGGCTGTCCCTCCAGCTGTGGCTTCACGCCGGATGCCTCGGCGTGGTGCTGGCAGCTGTGTGGTGGCGGCTGGCCAAGGCCGGCCCGGGCCGTATCACCGGGCGCCTGCTGGCCGCCACGGCTGCGATCGCCGTACCGGTCGTGCTCGGCGCGTTCCTCGCGACCGGCCCGTTGCAGCCGGGCTGGGCCCAGCGCGCGGCCGGCACGACGATCACCCTGGGAGGTGGACGGTGAGCTCCCCGGCCACGGCGCCTTTCACGCGCCTCCACCTGTCAGCGGCTCCCGGCGAGGCCCGGCTGCTGGCGGACTGGTACGCCACCGGGCGACCGGCCACCCTGAACGACCACCTGACGCGCTACGGGCCACCCCCTACTGCCGCGCTCGGCGGCCGTGGGTCGATGCCGCTGGTGGAGGCCGTCGAGGCGGCCCGGCTCACCGGGCGGGGCGGTGCGGGCTTCCCCACCGCCCGCAAGCTGCGCGCCGTGGCAGAACGCCGTGGTCGCGCCGTGGTCGTCGTCAACGCCATGGAGAGCGAACCGGCCAGCCGCAAGGACCAGTTCCTCATCGCCGTCGCACCCCACCTCGTGCTCGACGGTGCCGTACTGGCCGCGGCCGCGGTCGGTGCGGACACCGTTCACGTGTGCCTGCCCCGCGACCGCGCCAGCCAGTACCGGCAATTGAGCGCGGCCCTGGACGAGCGCCGACGCACCCGCCTCGACCGGGTCCGGCTGCGTCTGCACGCCCTTCCGCACACCTACGTCTCCAGCGAGTCGACCTCCTTGGTGCGCTGGCTCAACGGGGGCCCGGCCCGGCCACAGGGCAGCCCGCCGCGCACCCACGAGCGCGGCGTCGACCGGCGCCCCACGCTCGTGAACAACGCCGAGACCCTCGCTCACCTGGCCCTCATCGCCCGCTACGGACCCGGCTGGTACCGGCAGGCGGGCACTCCGGACGAGCCCGGCACCACACTCGTCACCGTCTCCGGTGCCGTCGCCGCCCAGGGTGTCCTGGAGGCGGCGCTCGGCACACCGATCACCACGCTCCTCAAGCGAGCCGGAGGACCCACCGAACCCCTTCGGGCGGTCCTGCTCGGCGGTTTCGCCGGCACCTGGCTCCCGACAGCGCACCTGGACACCCCCCTCGCCCGGCGCGACCTCGCCCCGCTGGGTGCCGCACCCGGCGCCGGGGTCCTCGTCGCGCTGCCCCGAGCGGACTGCGGGCTGAGCGAGACGGCCCGGATGCTCGCCTACCTGGCCGCCCACAGCGCCCGCCAGTGCGGCCCCTGCCGGCTCGGGCTGCCCGCCGTGGCCGAGGACTTCACCGCCCTGGCCGCCGGACGAGCCGACCCCGGACTGCTGGCCCGGCTGCGCCACCGCACCGGTCTGCTCCCCGATCGTGGAGCCTGCCGCCACCCGGACGGGGCCGCCCGTCTCGCGGCCTCGGCCCTGCGCGCCTTCGCCGACGACGTTGACCACCACCTCGTCCACGGCCCCTGCCTCGCCACCGACCAGCCACCCCGCATCCCCATACCACCCGCAACACCCCCGGAGACCTGGCGATGACCAGCAACCGAAGCCTGCGCGTCAACCGCATCGCCTGCACCGGCCAGGGCCTGTGCGCCGAACTCCTGCCCGAGCTGATCGACCTCGACGAATGGGGCTACCCCATTCTGAGAGGACGGGCTGTGCCCGACGAGTTGCGCAGCCACGCCCGTCGAGCCGTCGCCGCCTGCCCCCGCCTGGCCCTCCATACCGACCGGCGCAGGCCATGACCAGCACACGCAAGCACCATCTGCATGGCCCTGAAACAGGGCCGGACGTCCTCTCCCGCCAACACCCGGTGGCGCGATGTGCTGGAGGGGGGACCGGCCCATGATCGCCGCGCAGGACGGACCGAGGTATGTCATGACCCACCGCACGTTCACCGCCCAGCTGCGCCGCCTGACCGCAGCGGTCGTGTCGTCACGGCTCGAACCCGCTCTCCTGGCCGTCACCGCGGCGGCCCTGACGGCCGGCGGCATCGCCTGGCTCACGGGGGCCGCCAACCTCGCCGACCTCCTCTGGGCCCTGGGCACCCTGGCCGCCGTGCTCCCCGCGGTGGGATGGGTGCTTGCCTCATTGCGGCACGGACATGCGGGTGTCGACCTGATCGCCGTCCTCGCGCTGGGCGGCACCCTGGCCGTCCACGAATACCTGGCCGGTGCGCTGATCGCGCTGATGCTCGCCACCGGCCGCACCCTCGAAGCCGCGGCCCAGCGCCGCGCCTCCCACGACCTGCACGCCCTGCTCGAACACGCACCGCGCTCCGCGCGCCGCCGCACCGACGCCGGGGTGACCACGGTGCCGCTGGCCGAGGTCGCCATCGGTGACCTGCTCGTCGTCGGCCCCGGTGAGGTCGTTCCCGTCGACGGCCGGGTGGAGAACGCCGCCGCCGTCCTCGACGAGTCGGTACTCACCGGGGAGTCCCTCCAGGTCGAGCGGGCCCGCGACGAGCTGGTGCGCAGCGGAGTGGTCAACGCCGGAGGCGCCTTCGAACTACGTGCCACCGCCACCGAGCAGAACAGCACCTATGCCGGGATCGTACGGCTGGCCCGACAGGCCGGCGCCGAGTCCGCGCCAGTGGTACGGCTGGCCGACCGGTACGCGGCGTGGTTCCTGCCGCTGTCGCTCGCGGTGGCCGGACTGGCCTGGCTGACCAGCGGTTCCGCCGTGCGCGCGGTCGCCGTGCTGGTGGTCGCCACCCCCTGTCCGCTGCTGCTGGCCGCCCCGGTCGCGATCGTCTCCGGCCTCTCCCGCGCCTCCCGCATCGGCGTGGTCATCCGCGACGGCGGCGCGCTGGAGAACCTCGGCCGCGCCCGAACCCTGCTGCTGGACAAGACCGGCACCCTCACCCGCGGCCGTCCCCGCGTCCTCGACGTGATCGCCGCGCCCGACGTCAAGCCCACCGAAGTCCTCCGCCTGGCGGCCTCGCTCGACCAGTACTCGCCGCACGTCCTCGCCCAGGCCATCGTCGACACCGCCCGGGAACGCGGACTGACGCTCTCGGTCCCGACGGACGTAACCGAGGAGCCGGGCCGGGGCGCCACCGGCGTCGTGGACGGGCACCAGATCTCAATCGGCCGCATGGGGGCCGTGACCGCCCGGCCGGACTGGGCGAAGGCGGTCGACACCCGCGCCCTTCTCGACGGCGCGGCCGTCGCCTGGCTCACCGTCGACGGACATCTGACCGGCGCCGTACTCCTGCGCGACCCCCTGCGCCACGACGCCCCGCGCACCCTGCGCCACCTGCGTGCGGCAGGCATCGAACGGCTGCTGATGCTCACCGGCGACCGCGCCGCACCCGCCCACGAGGTCGCCGCCGTCCTCGGCCTGGACGACGTCCGCGCCGAACTCTCCCCGGCCGACAAGGTCGCCGCCGTACGCGCCGAACGCGAGCACGCCGTCACCGTGATGGTCGGCGACGGCGTCAACGACGCCCCCGCCCTCGCCGCCGCCGACATCGGCGTCGCCATGGGCGCCCGCGGCTCCACCGCCTCCTCCGAAGCCGCCGACATCGTCCTGACCACCGACCGCGTCGACCGCCTCGCCGACGCCGTCACCATCGCCCAACGCGCCCGGCACATCGCCGTACAAAGCGCCCTCGGCGGCATGCTCATGTCCCTGGCCGCCATGGCCGCCGCCGCGGCCGGTCTCCTCCCGCCTGCCGCCGGCGCCCTGCTCCAGGAGGGGATCGACGTCGTCGTCATCCTCAACGCCCTGCGCGCGCTGCGCGTCGACCAAGCCGCGCGACCGGTCCTCACCCCCGCCGCCGAGGCCCTCATCCACCGCTTCGCCGCCGAACACGACGACCTCCAGGACGTCCTCGACTCCGTACGCGACGCAGCCGACCGCCTCTCCGACAGCTCCGGCCCAACGGCACTGGCGGCCGTGGAGGAGACACACCGGCTGCTGAGCGAGCGGCTGCTGCCCCACGAGTACGCCGAGGAACACGAGCTCTACCCAGCCCTCGCGCCGACGCTCGGCGGTCCCGAGGCCACCGCCACCATGAGCCGCGCCCACACCGAGATCGAACGCCTCTCCCGCCGCATCGCCACCCACCTGCAACTGGCCCGCGCCGACGGTGGCCTGGCCCCCGAACAACTCGACGACCTGCGCTCCTGCCTCTACGGCCTCAACACCGTCCTGCGCCTGCACTTCACCCAGGAAGAGGAGAACTACTTCTCCCTCGCTCCGTGAAGAACAGCACCAGAGGGACTACCGACAAGCGAGCGGCCGTCCGGCTCACCACCGCCTGGAATCGCGGCGTACATGACAGATTTTCGGCCTTGCCGCATCAGCCCCCGCCCGGGACGATGTGCCCGCACGCGGCACCGCCTGGACCACAGCGTTCGGTAACCAATCCCCCACGAAGGAAGGACGTCGGCCATGGCGATTCGCACCGAAGTCGACGCGTCCCGGGCCATCGAGCCCAGCCGCCAGGACGAACCCGCGAGACGCGCGGTAACGGCACTCGGCCTCCTGGGCATCGCCCTGATCCACTTGCTCGACCTGCCCGGCAAGCTCAAGGAGACCCCTTACCTTGGAGCCGCGTACATCCTGCTCATCGTCGCGAGCGTGGCGGTGGCGGAGTATCTGATGCGGCGCCATGACCGCCGGGCCTGGCTGGCCGCGACCGTGCTCGCCGCAGCCGTACTCCTCGGTTACGTGGTCAACCGCAGCGTCGGTCTCCCAGGGGCCATGGACGACATCGGCAACTGGCTGGAACCGCTGGGGCTGGCCTCTATGTTCGTCGAGGCAGTCGTGGTGGTCCTGGGGCTGTCGGGTCTCGTGGACTCGATGGCGCGCGGGTCCACCGACGTCTGAACACCTACCTGACGCACTGTCGGTTCGCCGGCGCGGCCGCGCTATCTGCTCCAGCCGGAGACCAGGTGGACTCCGGCGAGCGCGACGACCAGACCCCCGCCCAGCGCCACCACCAACAGCGACCAGCGTCCGGCACGCCACGGGGCGGCGATCCCGTGGCGTGCCGGACGGCGGCGCAGGTCGGCGCCGACCAGGCTCGGCAGGCGCCATACGTAGGCGAGGACGTGCACGGTCATGACGGCGACCCAGCAGACGAAGCTGGCTTTGTGCAGCAGGAGCACCGGAACCGGGCCGGTGCCCGGGCCGAGCAGGGCCAGCGCCACTCCCGTGCCGAGGACGGCGATGCTCGTGGCGACGACCAGCGGGCCGAGCACGCGCAACAGCGGTGCCGGCGGCCCCTTACGGCGGTACGCGGGCGATCCCGTGTAGTAGCGGTAGAACCGGTAGCCGGTCGATCCGATCTTGAGGCAGACCGGGCCGGTCAGCAACAGTCCGACGAAGAAGTGCAGCGTGAGGAGTTGCCCGAGGAAGAGGATGGTGACGCCCTCGACGGCGAACAGGACCAGCAGCACCGCGCCGGTCGCGGCGGTCAGCCGCTCGTTCCCCTCCGGCCCGCCGGGCGTCGTGCTGGTCCGCTCGAACGTGCCGTCCACCGGTGTCCTGCCGCCGATCACAGTCACTCGTCCGTCCTCCTGGTGATCAGGCCCCGCCCGGCCCGGATGGCAGTGCTCTCGCTACTCCCGCGCCGTGCGCTGGAGCGGGCAGAAGTATGACTGACGTGCGGTTAAGAACTGGATCACGCCCCCGGGGGGCGGCTGCCGGTCCGTTGCCCGATCCAGGCACAGCGCCAGCGCCAGCGCCGGGCATGCGCTCACCGCGCGTCGCGCTTGCCCGAGAGCTTCACCTGTAACAGTGGTCGATCGAATGACCGGGTAGCTCCGCTCGTCGAGGTCGATGAGTTCGAGCAGCAGTCCGGCGCACAGGCCCGGCCGGCCTCCGGCCAGAACGCATCCAGCACACATGAGGCCGGGAAACCCCGTGAACTCGCGAGAACCACGGAGGGGTGTTTTAGCAGGCCAGACACGCTGCAGTCGACGTTTCCGCAGGCCACAGCCCCGCCCAGAGAAAACTCCTCAAGCGGGTGTCGCAGGTTCGAATCCTGCCGGGGGCACAAGGGAAAAGGCCACCTACGGATCTCCGCAGGTGGCCTTTGACATCCACTTCCGACATCCACGCGGGCGGGCGCCCACGATCGGGGCGCCTCTTCCTGAGCAGCCGGTCCATGCGGCATGAAGCGGTCGTTCCCGTCCGGATCTGTGCCGAAGGCCACAGCGAACGGGATGGACGTGGGCGCATACTGAGTCATGACAAAGCCTGCTGCGCCGAAGCGTCATCTGCCCACCAGCCCCTTCAAAGCCCCGGTGACACCGGTTCCCAAGCACTTCGCCTTGGGCGACCAGGTCACGCACGACATGTACGGCCTCGGTCGAGTGATCGGCATCGAGGACGGGGTCGCGGCGCTCGTGGATTTCGGCTCGGCGCAAATGCGGATTCTGAGCCCGTACGCCAAGATGACCAAGCTGTAGGACCGCTGTGCCCGGTCACGGCACACCAGGACCCTTCAGGGGCCTGTAACGAAAGAGAGTCCTCTCATCGAACTGACATCGCTGTTCTCCGCCCTGGAAGGGCAACCCCGCTGCTCCACTGCAGCATCGCCGCCTCCGGCGACCAACCCCTTCCAGGCCCCTGATTTCGGGGAAGACGAGACCTTGCCGCTTGAGAACGCGCAGGAGCCCGCCCCGGGCATGCGGGCAGGGCGGCCCAAGGCAGCCTAGCTCCGCCAACGATGGTGGCTCCGGCAACTGGCCGGGGACATCTCCTGTGCCGCGGTGAGAAGTGAGGCGGTCTCAGTTTCCGTCTTGTTCAGCACCCTTCACCGCCGGACAGCGCGCCACATCGCGACAGGGCAAACGTTCCGGACGTCAGACGTCCACCCGCTCCTCCAGGCGGACGGTCACGGTGTCCCCTGCCTCCTTGCCGATCGCCTTGCGCACGTCCGCCTTCACAGGCAGCTTGTGCGTGCCGTCCCCCAGGGCCATGAACGAACTTTGGAACGGATGACCGTCGATCGTGCCCCGGACCTTCACCAGGCCGCGGGTGCCGAAGAACTCTGCCGACCCCGGCCATACGACGTAGGTCCAGCCGCCCTTGTTCGGGCTCTTCTGCAGGGTCGCGGTGAACTGCTTGTCCATCACGGATACCGCCTGTTCAGGAGCTTTCGATGAGGATGAGGCTGTTGCCGTCCGGGTCACGCACGGCGAACATCGGCGGCACCGCGGGCCCCATCCGCAAGACCTGCGCGTCCGCATCGACGCCGCGTGCGCGCAGGTCCGCGTGATCGGCGTCGGCATCCCGGGTCGTAAGACGGATGCCGGTCGGGACCCCTTCGGGAACGAGCGCGACAGTCGTCGTCGCCCCGGGCGGCGCGACCTCGATCCAGCGCCCGTCACCGAAGGGCACGTCCCGGCGTACTTCGAAGCCGAGCTCACCGACGTAGAACTCGGTCGCCTTGCGCTGATCGGTGACGCGGATCCCGACCGTGGCCACCTGTGTGATGTGAGTGGACCTGCTCATCCCATGCCTCCGCTTCCTTGGTCTTCACCAGGTAAGACGGAGGCAGGCGGGGTAACTCATCGCCGGCCGTGAAGAGGGGATGCGGCGACCCTCGGGAGCGGCGTCCGCGGCTGTCACGCGAGGTGTTGAGCGCAGCCACGGGAAGTGGTGGCCGGCTTGCGTCCGAGGCTCACTCGGCGGTGTCGAGACCGGGCAGACCTCACCGCCGCTCGCCGTGGGCTCGAAGCTCGACTTCGTCGCCCGACGCTGTCCGTACCCGGATGACGCCACGCAACCGCGGCGAGCCATCCGGCCTTGCGAAAGTGAGCGCTCCGACGATGGCTGCAGCTGTGCGGCGGGCAAACGTCAAGGACCTGGCCGCGTTGAAAGAACTGCTGGAAGGCTCCGACGCCTCACCACTCCAGCCGACACTCACCGGGCGACTTCTGACCTCCACGGCTGACATCAACGAGCCCGGACGGCAGCACACAGCGGCGCCTCTGGGCGACCGCCGAACCGGCCGACGACGGCGCCTCCCGGGGGTTTCTCCCCGGGGAGGCGTGCTGCCCGGCCTCGGACTCCGCGTCCGGGGCCGTGCTGCGTTCTCCGGCCGGCCTGCTCCGCAACCGGCAGGCCGACGTGTGGCCGAGCCGGCGGTGGCGCCGGCTCCGACCCGGTGGTGCGGGGCCGGGAGGGCCGCGGCACAGTGGCTACGGCCCTCCGTGGTGGCTGCCCGTCCCCCGGGGATGTTCAGCCGGTGAAGGCGGCGGTGCCGTTCGGTGTGCCGAGTCCGGACGGGCCGTCGTAGCCGGTGGTGCCGGTGCAGAGGTAGGAGCCGCCGCAGCTGCCGTTGGAGCCGCTGGTGACGTCGTTCAGGGCGGTGGTGTGGGCGTAGGGGAAGGACGACGGGGAGGAGCCGGAGGACGGGGTGCCGGCCAGCGCGTAGACCGCGGCGATCAGCGGGGAGGCGGCGCTGGTGCCGCCGAAGACCATCCAGCCGCTGCCCTGGCCGTAGGTGTCGTACACCGCGACGCCGGTGTTGGGGTCGGCGACCGCCGAGACGTCCGCGACGGTGCGGTTCGCGCAGCCGGAGTCCTTCTGCCAGCTGGGCTTGGCGTCGTAGGCGGAGCAGCCGGAGCCCGCCCCGCTCCACACCGTGTCGGTCCAGCCGCGGGTGTTGGAGGCCGTCTTGAGGGACGTACCGCCCACTGCCGTCACGTACGTGGAGGCCGCCGGGTACTCGACGCCGTAGCCGCCGTCTCCCGAGGAGACGGTGATGGCGACGCCCGGGTGGTTGAAGTAGGTGGAGTCGTACGACGCGTCGCTGGAGGACTCGGAGCCGCCGTAGCTGTTGGAGACGAACTTGGCGCCCAGCCTGACGGCGGTGTTCACGGCCGTGCCCAGGTTGGTCATGCTCGCCGAACCGGCCTCCACCAGGAGGATCTTGCAGTTGGGGCAGGCCGCGCTGACCATGTCGAGGTCGAGGGAGATCTCCTCGGCCCAGCCGGAGTTGCCGCGCGGGTACTTGGTGCCGCCGCTCTGGTCCACCTTCTTGAAGCAGCCGTTCGCCGTGGTGCAGGCGGACAGGCCGTACTGGGAGCGGTAGACGGCGAGGTCGGACTCGGCGCTGGGGTCGTCGTAGGCGTCGACGATGGCCACTGTCTGGCCCGAACCGCCCGTGGCGGAGGGCAGGTTGTAGGCCGACTGGAGCGAGGCGGGGCCGTAGCCGGAGGGAGCGGCGGCGGCCGTCAGGGCGCTCTCGGCGTGCGCCGAGGCGGGGGTGCCCGCGGTGACCTGAAGGGCGTTGCAGGCCATCTGGTCCTTCGTCGTCGGAGTCGCGCAGGCGCGGGCGACGGAGACGCCGTGGGACGGGGAGGCGGTGGCCTGGGCCGCCTGGCCGACAGGGGCGGCCAGGGCGAGGGCGGCCGTGGCGAGCGTGGCCACGGCGGTGAGGGAAACGGTTCTGCGCAACGTACGTCCTCCACATGGTGGGTGTACCGAGAAGGGCTGTGGGGGGTGCGCGGTGCCACCACGGCGCGGGGTGTCGCGCCGTGGTGGCGCAGAACGTACGGATGGCGGGGCCGCGTCAACAAGACGGATGTTGAACCTGGGACGTTCCTTTGCCTTTTCCGTGACGTGCATGTGCCGTTCATGAATAAGTCATGGGCTGGAGCCGACCTCACCATGGCTTGACCGGCCTGGGGTGGATGGCGACGACCACCGTGCTCAGCACGCCCTCGCGGGGCACAACGCTCAGTACCAGTGGGTGGTGTCGTGGGGCGCGGGCTGCGGAGGGGCGGCGTACGACCAGGGCTGCGGGTGAGCCTCGTACGGTTGCGGCTGCTGGGCGGCCTCGTACGGTTCCGGCCGCGCGGCGCCCGCGGTGGCGACGTCCGGGGAGGGTTCCGCTCCCGCGGGAGCCCGGAGGCTGCCGTAGCGCTCCATGCGCTGCCAGCGCAGGCGTGAGCCGGACACGGCGGTGAAGACGGACTGGATCACCACCAGGTACATGAGCTGCCGGTAGACGAACTGCTGCAACGGCAGGCTCCACAGCGGGCCGGGGCGTTCTCCGTCGAGGCGGAACGCGTACAGGCCCATGCCGAGTTGCAGGAGGAGGAAGCCGAGCCACAGGGCGGTGATCCGGACCGGGTCGAGGAAGACCAGGCCGTACAGGGCGAAGAGGTCGACGACCGGGGCGAGCAGGGGCAGCAGGACCTGGAAGAGGAGGAGGTAGACCAGGCCGCGGCGGCCCAGTTTGCCGGCGGCGCCGCGCTGGAACAGGGCGCCGCGGTGCTTCCACATCGCCTGCAGGGTGCCGTAGCACCAGCGGTACCGCTGCCGCCACAGGGCGTTCAGGGACGCCGGTGCCTCGGTCCAGGCCACCGCGCCCTCCTCGTAGACCACGCGCCAGCCGGCCCGGCACAGCGCCATGGTGAGGTCGGTGTCCTCGGCGAGGGTGACGTCGCTGACGCCGCCGAGATCCAGCAGCGCACCGCGGCGGAACGCGCCCACCGCACCCGGAACGGTCGGCATGCATTCGGCGAGGTCGAACAGCCGGCGGTCGAGGTTGAAGCCGACCACGTACTCGATGTGCTGCCAGCGGCCCAGCAGACCGCCGCGGTTGACGACCTTGGCGTTGCCGGAGACGGCGCCCACGCGGGGGTCGGCGAAGGGCTGCACGAGGGTGCGGACGGTGTCCGGTTCGAAGACGGTGTCGCCGTCGACCATCACCACCAGGTCGCAGGAGGCCGCGGCGAGGCCGGTGTTGAGGGCTGCCGGTTTGCCCGCGTTCTCCTGCCGGATCACCCGCACCCACGGCAGCCGGAGCGACTCCACCAGGTCGGCGGTGCCGTCGGTGGAACCGTCGTCCACCACGATGATCTCCACCGGATGGTCCGAGGCGAGCAGGGAGCGCACGGCCGCCTCGATCCCGGCGCTCTCGTTGTACGCGGGGACGACGACGCTGACGGGTTCGGTCACCGGCGGCCCCCAGGATCCGCCCCGGCGCCCTGCCGCACGCAGCCGCCGGTGCCGGCGGGCCGTGATCACCACGACCGCCGCACGCAGCACGCTGATCGCTCCGGCCGCGTACATCAGCACGCCCAGCAGCCATACGATCCAGTCGCCGGCCTGCAACGCGTTCACCAGGGCCATCCCCTGGAGGTGTTCGCCGAGGCCGGCGGGCTGGACGGGCCCGGCCATGCCGACGGCGGCGCCGACCGTCGCGAACCGGAAACCCTGTGCCTTGAGCCGCGGTATCAGGGTGTTCAGCGCGGTGACGGTCTGGGAGCGGTCACCGCCGGCGTCGTGCATCAGCAGGATCTGTCCGGCGTGGCCGTGCGGGGTCGCGTTGGCGAGGATGCGGTCCACGCCGGGACGCTGCCAGTCCTCGGCGTCCTGGGTGGAGAGCACCGTGACGTAGCCCGCCGTGTCGGCCTGTTTGAGGACGGACCAGTCGGCGTCGGTCAGCGCGTCGTTCTTCGAGGAGTACGGCGGCCTGAGCAGCGCGCTGGTGACCCCGGCCGCGCCGGCCACCGCCAGCTGGGTCTCGTGCAGTTCCAGGGAGCGCTGCCACGGGGCGAGGCGGGACAGGTCGGGGTGGGTGAAGGTGTGGATGCCGATCTGGTGGCCGTCGGCGACGATCCGGCGGACCAGTTCCGGGTGGGCCACGACCTCGGTTCCGACGACGAAGAAGGTCGCGCGCACGTGATGGCGGCGCAGCACGTCGAGGATGCGCGGGGTCCAGACGGGGTCGGGCCCGTCGTCGAAGGTGAGGGCGATGGTGCGGTCCCGGGGCCGGGCGGTGTGCACGGCGCCCGCGGCGTTCGCGATCACCGGACCGCCGTCGGCCACCTGGGCGGGCACCGCCTCGCTGCGACCACGGGCACCGGTCACGTCGTCCGAGGTGATCCCGAACATGTGATGGGTGTACCCCTGGAGCAGCAGGGCCGTCGACAGGGTCACCGCGAGCACGCTCAGCAGCAGCCAGTGGGCGCGGGGGGTGATCCGGCGGGTCCGGCCGCGGCGGCGGACGGGGGCGGTACGGGCGGTACGGCGGCGTCGATCGGTCACGTCGGGGCCTTGGCTCACTTCACGGGCTTGTGGCGCGTCCCGAGGGCACGCCCCCGGGAGGAGGATGTCGGGGTCGGACGGGCGGTGGCCGTCGGGGAAGCGGCCACGGTGGACGTGGTGGCCGCGGGGCCCGTCGAGGCTGTCGGCCGGACGGGCGGGGCGGTCCGCTGCCCCGTGGAACGGGACTCGGGGTGCCCCGCACTTCCCGCGGAGTGGCCGGGCCCGGACGGGGAGTCGGAGGCGGTCACGCGGGGCGTCGCCCGGTGCGCGGCGTCCGGCTGCGGGACGAAGGGGGCGCTGCCGCCAGGGCCGCCCAGCACGGTGCTGATCAGCAGGGCGACATAGCCGCCGGCGGGGATCACCAGCAGCCGTGCGGCGCGCATCACGCGGCGCTGGCGTCGGCCCGAGACATCCACGAAGACCGGCCGCGCCGACTCGCCCTCCGGCGTGTCCGGGACCGGCTCGGATTCCGGTGCCGGCACCGGAACGAAGGGGATGGGCTGTGTGTCGGTCTCCGGGGCGGGCACGGTGAGGACGTCGCCGTGGCCGGCCTCCCATGCCGGACCGCCTGCGCCGTCCCACACCGTCGGGTGCGGCCGCGCCCACTGCGTCGGCCGCGCCGGGTCCCAGGTCAGCGTGGCCGTGTCGCCGCCGTACGCCTCGTAGCCGTACCCCTCGTAGCCGTACGCCTCGTAGCCGTATCCGCTGTGGCCGTACCCCTCGTGGCCGTAGGCATACGCGTACCCGGCGCCGGCGTACGGATCCTCGCCGTACGCTCCGCCGTTTCCGTTCGTCCACTGCACGAGTCGTGTCCCCTGTCCTGGACGACCGGCGCGGTCGTCCGCTTGGACAGAGCGCGGCGGGCCGAAACTGTTACACCTCGCCCACAACTCACGCCTCGAACGTCCACTTCACCACCGCATCCCCGCACCCGGCCGTGCCGACGGGGAGTGCGAGGGGCCGGGGCCCCGGTCAGTGGTCGGGGCCCCGGCCGTCCCGCCCCTCTCCGTGCCGCCCACGGGGGGAGTCACGGACGGTCCGGAGAGAGGTCCGGGGTGGGCTGCGGCACCGGCGGGCGGTCGCCGGGGCCTGCCCGGTACCGAGCCCGGTATCCCCCCAGCGCACGGGCCTCGCGGAACGTCACCCGGTCCGGACGGCACCGGCGACGGCGACACCTTCGGGAACGTGCAGGACACCTGATGCGGGGTGACACTTCCGAGGCGGCGGGCGCTGGACATGAGGGGCCGCCGATGCGACCGGAGCGCGGCGGACGACAGGCACTCGCCATGAACCGGCGTGAACGAGGACGATCTTGGGCCAGGTACGGCAGTCCCCGCGCACACAGGCGCGCGACGGGGAGCTGGGTGCGGCGGTCGCACGGGCCCAGGACGGCGACGAGACCGCCTTCGCGGTCGCCTACCGGATCGTCCAGCCGGGCCTGCTCGGCTACGTGCGCGGCATCGTCGGCGACGACGCGGAGGACGTGGCGTCCGACGCCTGGCTGGAGATAGCCCGCAACTTCGGGCGCTTCAAGGGGGACGGCGCCGGCTTTCGCGGCTGGACCGCGACCATCGCCCGACACCGGGCCCTGGACCATCTGCGCCGCCAGCGCGTACGGCCCCGGGCGGGCGGGACCGAACAGGACGTACTGGACCTGCCCGGTCCGCACAGCACCCACGACCAGGCGCTGGAGTCCCTCTCCACCGAGCGGGCGCTGGAGCTGGTCCGCGGGCTGCCGCGGGACCAGGCCGAGGCCGTGCTGCTGCGGGTCGTCGTCGGCCTGGACGGACCCGCCGCCGCACGGGTCCTCGGCAAGCGGCCGGGAGCGGTGCGCACCGCCGCCCACCGCGGCCTGAAACGCCTCGCCCGCCAGCTCGGGACCGACGGCGAGACGGACGGAACGGTGCCGGAAGTGACAGATGCGGATCCCCGCGCGCTGGGGAAATCGAGATGAACGACGACAGCGGTCCGGCGGACGGTGCATCAGCGCAAGCCACGCCGGACGAATCGAACCTGTCGGACACGAACGGAAGCGGACATGGCTGAACGGCTGGGCGACGGCGGAGTACCGCGCCGTCACCATGCGCAGCCCGGCGGCGCCGCATCCGGCCCTCGGGACGCGCGCGACGCCGGCGCTCTGGAAACGGTCCTGGCCGCCGCCCTGCGCCAAGGCGATCCCGACCCCCGGGCCGAACAGCGGGCGGTGGCCGTCTTCCGCGCCGCCCACGCCGCGGGTCCGCACCGCGCACGCACCCGGCGCCGGGACGACTGGCGCCCTCCCGGGGAGCGACGTGCCCGGCGCCCGCTGAGGATGACGTTCGGCGTGGCGCTCGCCAGCCTCACCCTGGGCGGTGTCGCGGTCGCGGCCGTCGGTTACGTCGGCTCGTCATCACACGGCTCCGGTGGCGGCGGGGAGACGGCGCACCCGTCGGCCCTCGCTCCGGGTCGGCCGGGCGGTACGGCCTCGTCGGCCTCCTCCGGCGGGCCGCAGTCGACGGACCGGCCGGCCCCCGCCCAGGACACCGAAGCCCGCTGCCGCGCCTATGAGCAGGTCCAGGGCCGGGGCAAGGCGCTCGACGCGAAGGTCTGGCAGCAGCTCGTCGCGGCGGCCGGCGGCAAGGCCGAGGTGGCCGACTACTGCTCCGCGCAGCTGAGGCGGGCGACGGCGACGCCGGGCAGGTCGGCCGGCACGGGCAAGTCCGGCAAGGACTCCGCGGGCTCCGGCAACGGCGCGACGGGCAGGACCGGCACCTCCTCCGACAAGGGCACGTCCGGCGGCGGCACGTCCGGCAACAACACCGGCGGCACGGGCAGGACGGGCGGGGACGGCCGGACGAGCGGCCAGGGCGGCGGGAAGCACAAGTAGCCGCGGACCGCCCGGCACGGCTCAGCGCGAGCCGGACCGGGCCCGCTCGGGGTCAGAACGGCTTGGTCGGCAGGTACTTGCCGTCCAGGGTGATGACGGCGCGCTCGCCGCCCTCGGGGTCGGCGACCTTGCGCACGTCCAGCCTGAAGTTGATCGCGGAGATGATGCCGTCCCCGAACTCCTCGTGGACCAGGGCCTTGAGCGTGGTGCCGTAGACCTGGAGCATCTCGTAGAAGCGGTAGACGGTCGGGTCGGTGGGGATGCCGCCGGGGATCGAGCCGCGGGTCGGGATGGTCTGGAGCAGCATCGCCGCGTCCTCGTCCAGGCCGAGCAGTTCGGCGACGGCGCGGGCGGACTCCTCCGGCAGGGCGTGCTGGCCGAGCACCGCGGCGGTGGTGAAGGCGACGGACAGGCCGGCCGCGTCGGCGATCCGCTGCCAGGAGAGGTTCTTGCGGGTCTTGGCGTCCACGGCGGTGTTGGCCAGGGCTTGACGGGCGGTGGGGTCGAACTGGGCGTGCATCATGATCGGTACTTCCTTCTCTTTCGATGGGGGTCGGTCAAAAGGGGTCAGGCGGCCGGGGCCGGGGCGGGGGCCTCGGTGGGCAGGCGCGTCACGCGGCCGGTGCCGATGTCGTACACCCAGCCGTGCAGGGTGGCCTTCCGCTCCGCGAGGGCGCGGGCGACCGACGGGTGGGTGGCCAGGTTCGCCAGCTGCGCGAGCACGTTCTGCCGCACCAGGGACGGCACGTCGCCGGGGGTGGCGGTGCGGGCCCGGGAGGCGTCGGCGTGCCGCAGCCAGGTGGCGACCGCCGGGGCGTCGCTGAGGTCGTGCCCCTCGGCCAGGGCGGTCATCGCCCCGCACGCGGAGTGGCCGCACACGACGATGTCGGTGACACCGAGCGCGCCGACGGCGTACTCGATGCTCGCCGCCACTCCGTCGGCACCGGGGGTGTGCGGAGGGACCAGGTTGCCGGCGGTGCGGATGACGAACAGCTCACCGGGCTCGCACCCGGTGATCAGCTCGGGGACGACGCGGGCGTCGGAGCAGCCGATGAACAGCGTGTGGGGCGTGTGCCGCGTGGCCAGACGGGCGAAGAGCTCCGCCTTGGCCGGGAAGACGTCCCGCTGAAAACGGGCGACACCCTCGGCGAGGTCCTGCATGGGGCACTCCCTTCGGTGGTGACCGGCCCCTGCGGGCTGGCGAAATCCACCATGCACGACCTGTGCCTATAGAGTCCAAGAGCTATTAGGCATGAGAGTTAGTGGTCGTATCTATAGTTGCGGCTACAGTGGTGTTCATGGCCGTCCTGGAGCTGCGTCACCTGCGTTATCTGCTCGCCGTCGCCGAACACGGCAACTTCACCCGTGCCGCGGAGGACCTGCACATCTCCCAGCCCACGCTCTCCCAGCAGGTCAGGCAGCTGGAGCGCTCCCTGGGCGTGCAGCTGCTGGACCGCACCGGCCGCACGGTACGGCTCACCGACGCCGGCGCCGTCTACACCGAGCACGCCCGCCGCGCGCTGCGCGACCTGGCCGCCGCCGAACGGGCCGTCCACGACGTCCAGGACCTCTCCCGCGGCCATCTGCGCCTGGGCGTCACCCCCACCTTCACCGCCTACCTCGTCGGCCCGCTCACCGCCGCGCTCCACGCCCGCCACCCCGGCGTCAGCCTGGCCCTGACCGAGACGACCCAGGACCGCATCGAGGCCGCCCTGCTCGCCGACGACCTCGACCTCGGCATCGCGTTCAGCGGCGCCCACCTGCCCGGCGTCGCCCCGACGCCGCTGTTCACCGAGACCCTCAGCCTCGTCACCGGCACCCACCACCCCCGGGCGCTGCCGGAGCCCCTGCCGGTGCGGGCTCTCAGCGACGTGCAACTCGCACTGCTCAGCGGCGACTTCGCCACCCGCGCCCACATCGACGCCTACTTCGCCCGGCAGCGGGCCGCCCCGCGCATCGCGGTCGAGGCCAACTCCGTGCAGGCCCTCACCGAGATCGTGCGGCGCACCCCGGTGGCGACCGTGCTGCCCGACGCCGTCACCCACGACCACCCCCACCTCACGCCCGTCGCCCTCGACCCGCCGCTGCCCCCGCGCACCGTCACCCTCCTGCACCGCGAAGGCGCCTACCGCAGCGCCGCCGCCCGCGCCTTCGCCGAGCTCACCCACGACCTCGTCCGCACCCGCGGCTACGCCCCGCCCCGGTGACGCGGGGTCACGGCCCGGTCCAGCGGCGCATTTTGACGGAGTCCTGACGCGGGGGTCGCATCCGGCCGGGCGCGGGTGGTGTCCTTGCCGGTGTCCGTACCGGCGTTCGTGCCGGTCGCGAGGAAGGGAGTGCCATGGAGGGCACCGTGGTGGCGGTCGTCGTGGTGGCATTGCTGCTGTTGCTCGTGCTGAAGAGCGGGATGCGGGTCGTCAACCAGGTGGAGCGCGGGGTGGTGTTCCGGTGGGGGAAGGCCCTGCCGAGCCACCGGCAGCCCGGCATCACCTTCCTGATCCCGTTCGCCGACCGGATGCGCAAGGTGAACGTGCAGATCGTGACCATGCCCGTGCCCACCCAGGAGGGCATCACCAAGGACAACGTGTCGGTGAAGGTCGACGCCGTCGTCTACTTCCGGGTGACCGACCCGGTGCGCGCGGCCATCGAGGTGCAGGACTACGTCTTCGCCGTCGGGCAGGTCGCCCAGTCCTCCCTGCGGTCCATCATCGGCAAGAGCGATCTGGACGACCTGCTCAGCGACCGGGAGCGGTTGCACGAGGGGCTGGCGCTGATGATCGACAGCCCGGCCGCGGGCTGGGGGATCCACATCGACCGCGTCGAGATCAAGGACGTCCAGCTGCCGGAGTCGCTGAAGCGGTCCATGTCGCGGCAGGCCGAGGCCGAGCGGGAGCGGCGGGCCCGGGTCATCACCGCCGACGGTGAGTTCCAGGCCGCGCAGCAGCTCGCCAACGCGTCCCGGATCATGTCGGACACGCCCGAGGCCATGCAGCTGCGTCTCCTCCAGACCGTCGTCGAGGTGGCCGCCGAGAAGAACTCCACCCTCGTCATGCCGTTCCCCGTCGAGCTGCTGCGCTACTTCGACCGGACCGTGCAGAAGATCGACGCCGACCTCAACCCCGGCGCGCCCCAGCCGTCCCGGTCGCCCCAGCCGTCCCAGCCGCCGCAGCAGGCCCCGGCTCCTGCTTCAGCCCCGGCCCCGGCCCCGGCCCCGGCCCCGGCCCCGGCCCCGGCTCAGGCTCAGGAGAGCGACGGCCGGCCGTAGCCAGCGCCAGTGTCACCAGGACCGAGCCCGCCGCCATCGTCGTCATCCCCGCGGCGGGCGAGGTGACCTGGGCCACCGTGCCGGCCAGCGCGGCGCTCACGCCCTGCATGGTCAGCATGCCCGCGGAGTGCAACCCCAGGGCCTGGCCGTCGAGTTCGTCCGGTGTCAGCTCCATCAGCCGCTCCTGCTGGACGAGGCTCGCGCCGAAGCCGGCCGACGCGAGCGTCACGCACACCATCGCCACGGGCAGCGGCGGGTGCGCGGCGAACAGCAGGTACGGCGTCGCCAGCAGGAGCAGCAGCGGGGCGGCCAGGCGGCGGCGCACCGCGGGCGGCAGCAGGCGGCCCACCGTCACGTCCCCGGCGAACATGCCGAGCGCCCCGCAGGCGAACAGGGTGCCGGCCGCGTGCGGGGCGTACGACACGTAGAGCGACTCGCAGCCGACCACGAGGCCGTTGGGCAGCCACAGGCCCAGATAGGTCAGGCGGCGCGAACGGGACGACCACAGCGCGGAGTTGGCGCGCCAGGTCGCCCGGGCGGAGGGACGGCCCGTGGCGCGGGGCGGGCGGGCGGTCAGGGCGAGGCGCAGCACCAGCGCGGCCGTCAGGTACAGGGCGGCCGACAGCAGGAGACAGACCCTCGGGGAGAGCGCGGTCAGCAGGGCGCCGCCGGTGGCGAACCCGGCGATCTGCATGAGCCCGCTCATCATGTTGAACAGCGAACGCCCGGGCAGATAGCCCTCCTTGGCCAGGATCTCGTTCAGCAGGCCCCAGCGGACCCCGCCGCCGAGCGAGGCCACGAGGCCGAGGGCGAGGACGACGGCGAGGACCACGCCGACGGGCAGGCCGGGCAGTGCCTGGAACGCCGTACCGGCCGCGAAGGTCAGTGCGATCGCCGACAGGGCCGTACGCGGGGGAAGGCGGTCGGCGCCGGACAGCAGGACCGTCGCGCCCAGCACCTGGGCGAGCGAGGGGCCGAACATGCTCACCGCGGACAGCAGCGGGGAGCCGGTCGCCCGGTACACGAGCGTGGCGAGGGCGAGCCCGCCGACGGTCTGCGCGGCGGTCTGCGCGGCCGTGCCGAGGAAGAGCGGGATGAATTCCGGGGCGCGGAACAAGGAGCGGTAGGTGGGCATGCTCCGGAGTGTCGGGGACACCGCGGGCGGGTCGTTATGGTTTCGCCACCACGCGAAAGGTCGTAGGGGCTGTGAACGTCGTTCCAGGGGGTGGCTGGTGTGGGGTGGTGGCAGCTCAACGCGGACACGCTGGCCGGGAGCCGGTTCGTGATCTCAGAGCTCTCCGAGACCTTCGCGTCGCTGCGGCTGCTGCACGTCGGTGACGTGGCGCATCCCGGCGAGCGGACGTGGCTGGGCCGTCATCTGCCCGGCTACCGCGCGCTGTTGGCGGCGGACCCGGTGGCGGAGCCGCTGGTGCGGGCCGGGCTCGGGAGGGAGTGGATCGCCGACTTCCTGACGCCGGCCCCGCGCGGCGGGGAGGCGTTCGCGGAGGAGGTCGCCCGGGTCCGCTCGACGCCGCCCGCCATGGCCCGCGCGCATCTGCGCACCGCCGTCGCCGGTCCGCTCCCGGCCGGGCTGGAGCGGGACGATCTGCCCGAGCGGGCGGCGGCGCTGCTGGAGTGGGTGTGGGAGGAGACCGTACGGCCGTCCTGGGAGCGGCGCCGGCGGGTGCTGGAGGCGGACGTGGTCGCGCGGACGGCGCAGGTGAGCCGGGGCGGCTGGGTGAGCGTCCTGGACGCCCTGCGGCCCGGGCGGACGCGCTGGCTGGGCGAGAACCGGCTCCAGATCAATCTGCACGAGTACCCGCCACGCGAGATCTCCGGCGCCGAGCTCCTCTTCGTACCGGTGACCGTGCAGCGGGCGGGGTGGGTGGCCTGGGACGACGGGGTACGGTACGCGGCCGTCTACCCGTGCGCCGGTGTCCTCGCCGACACCGGCGCCCGGACCGTCCCGGCGGGCCTCGGCGCGCTGCTCGGCCCGGCCCGGGCCGCCGTCCTGGTCCTCCTCGGCTCCCCTCTGACCACCACCCAGCTGACCGCGCTGACCGGCCAGGGCCTGGGCTCGGTGGGCCGCCATCTGAAGGTCCTCCGGGAGGCCGGCCTGGCGGAGCGGTGGCGGACGGGCCGGTCGGTCCTGTACGGGCGGACACCGGCGGGCGACGTCCTGGTGGAGGCCGCGGGCACGGGCCCCGACGAAGACCCCGGGGGGCAGGGCTAGCCTTCGGGCATGACGACTGCTGACCACAGCCCCCTGAATGTCGAGATCGGCGCGCTCGCCGGTGGCCCCGCCGAGCTGGACCGGTACGCCGGCCAGGCCGTGCTCATCGTGAACGTGGCCTCCAAGTGCGGCCTGACGCCGCAGTACACGGGCCTGGAGAAGCTCCAGGAACGGTACGGCGCACAGGGCTTCACCGTCCTCGGTGTGCCCTGCAACCAGTTCCTCGGGCAGGAGCCCGGCAGCGCCGAGGAGATCGCGGAGTTCTGCTCGGCGACGTACGGCGTGACCTTCCCGCTCACCGAGAAGGTGGAGGTGAACGGCGAGGGCCGGCACCCGCTGTACCAGCGGCTGGTCGACTTCGCGGACGCCGAGGGGCACAGCGGGGACATCCGCTGGAACTTCGAGAAGTTCCTGATCGGCCGGGACGGGCGGGTCGCCGCGCGCTTCTCGCCGCAGACCGAGCCGGAGTCCGCCGAGGTCGTGACGGCCATCGAGGCCCAGCTGGGCTGACCGGTTGACCTTGCCCCTGGGGCAAGGCCGAGCGTCCCTGTCACCGGGCGGACCGCGCCCGGTGACGGAGGATGCTCTCGTGGACGAGGAACTGCTCACGATCGGCGCGTTCGCCGCACGGGCCCGGCTGTCGGCCAAGGCCCTGCGGCTGTACGACCGGCTCGGCCTGCTGACCCCGGCGCATGTCGACGAGGTCAGCGGCTACCGCCGCTACCGCGCCGACCAGGTCGAACGCGCCCGTCTGGTGGCCCTGCTGCGGCAGCTGGACATGCCGCTCGCCCGGATCGCCGAGGTGGTCGGGGCGGAGAGCGGCGCCCAGGCCGCCGAGCGGCTGGCCGGCTGGTGGGCGGGCGTGGAGACCCGGGTGGCCGGGCAGCGGACCCTCGCCGAGTACCTCCGTGGACGACTGTCGGGGAGGAACTCCGAGATGTACGGGAAGTTCGTGGTCGAGACCGTCGACGTACCGGCGCAGCTGGTGATCACCGAGTCGCGGCACACGCTCGCGGACGAGCTGCCGACGTGGATCGGCGGGTCGCTGGAGCGGCTGGTGGGCGCCGCGCGGGAGTGCGGGGGCGTGACCGGGGCGCCGTTCGTGGTCTACCACGCCGAGGTGTCGATGGAGAGCGACGGGCCGGCCGAGTCCTGCGTGCCGGTGGCCGACGAGGCGGCGGCGCGGGTGTGGGCCGAGCGCGCCGGGTGGGCCCGGCGGACGCGGGTGCGGGTGGAGCCGGCCGCGCGGCTGGCCTTCACGCGGATCACCAAGGCGCAGGTCGCGCATCCGCAGATCCTGGCCGCCTTCGAGGCGGTGGAGCAGTGGATCGCGGGGCAGGGGCTGGAGATGGCCGGGCCGTGCCGGGAGGTCTACTTCGCCGACTGGGACACGGCCGGGCCAAAGGACCCGGTGTGTGACGTGGCCTTTCCAGTGACCCGATAGGAGTCGCTGGACAGCACCGAGCCCTCTCGGCAAGGACGGCGACCGGTCGAGAGGGCTCTGTGGGAGGTGCTGCTGTGCAGTTGTGTCGTCTGTGGGCTCTACGTTGCGATCCTCGTCAGCGACGCCGTTGCGATCCTCGCCAGTGACGCCAGGAGTCAGGGAGAGCCCCCTAGGCCTTGACCGTGGCCACGAAGGCGTTCCAGGCGTCGGCGGGGAAGGCCAGGACCGGGCCCGCGACGTCCTTGGAGTCACGGACGGACAGCTCGGCGGCGGTGGCCGACCTGACCTCCACGCAGGCGCCGTTGCCCGCCGAGTAGGAGGACTTCATCCACGTCTCCGAAGCGCCCTGAATCAGTGCCATGTCCACTCCTGTTGTGCGAGTTGCGATGGTGCGGTTCACGCCAACCTTCTTGGCTGATTGGCGTGATCGACGCTACCGGGCAACTGCCCGCGCTGGAGTAGTCGTTCACTCGACCGGATGGCATATTCCAGACGGGCCTTCCAATGGAGTGGACCGGCGGTGTACGATCCGGCGCCTTTCGTGACAGCGGCTCAGTCCGCGTACTCCTTGGCCACCTTCGCGATGAACTGCCGGGATTGCTCCACATTGAGGGACTGCGCCCGCAAGTGCTCGTACATCACGGCGTACTTCTGGACGTCCTGCGCCTTCTCCAGGTACAGGTCGCTGGTGACGCCCTCCAGGTAGACCACGCTGGAGTCGGCCGCGTCGGTGAACTCCAGGATCGCGTACTGGCCGTTGAGCCCCGGATGCGCGCCCACCTCGAACGGCAGGACCTGCACGGTGACATGCGGCAGCTGCGACATCTCGATGAGGTGGTCGAGCTGTTCGCGCATCACCAGCCTGCTGCCGACGACCCGGCGCAGCGCCGCCTCGTCGAGCACCACCCACAGCCGGAGCGGGTTGCCCTCGGCGGTGATACGTTCCTGTCGGCGCAGGCGCACCTGCACCCGCTTCTCGATGTCGGCCGGCGACGTCTCCGGCAGGGCACCCTGGACGAGGGCCTCGGCGTAGGCGTGGGTCTGCAACAGACCGGTCACCAGCTGGGGTTCGTACACCCGCAGTGACTCGGCGTCGGTCTCCAGTCCGATGTACACGCTGTACGGGATGTCTCCGAACGTGTGCCACCAGCCCTGCTGGCGCGAGTCGCGGGCCATCTCCATCAGCGAGTCGACGATCCGCTGGTCCTCGACCTCGTACACCCCGCACAGGTCGCGCACGTCGCGCTGGCTGATGCTTCTGCGGCCGTTCTCCAGCCGGCTGATCTTCGACTGCGAAACGAGCAGCCGCTCCGCAACCTCCTCGGCCGTCATGCCCTTGAGCTCACGGAGCCTGCGCAGCTCCTGGCCGAGCCGGCGCCGCCTGACGGTGGGATTGACATTGGACGCCACGGGACGTGCACCTCCGGCTGCCTGCCTGTTGCTTAACACTTTCCGTATCTGCTGTTGAGCAGACTGCCACCAAGGTGCTTTCTACCGCTGGGAAACGAGGGATATGCGGCGCGTGCACGTCAGTTCGCCACCACCCGCCACACACGCAGTCGAGCGGGACGGTGCGACCCCTCTCGAATCGAGGGTCTCACCGTCCCGCTCTGACCAGCGGCTCCCGAACCGGGTCCGGGGGGACCGGGGTTGCGGCCTAGTGGGCCACGACGCGTGCCATGGACCCGCGGTGCGGCTGCATCGGAACCCCGCGTGCGGGTTCCGGCGCGATCCGGGCGCCGGCCGCGCCCTGCCGCCCGGCGGCGGCGGGAGCGCGGCGCGGCTGTGCGGCCGCACCGTTCTGGACGTCCATCACGGCGTGCGCGACGAGCCCGCCCATCGGGTCGTGCCGGATCAGGTCCCGCAGCCGGGAACGGGACGAGCGGCCCTCGTTCCCCGGATACAGGTGCTTTCCGAGCCCGACGGCGTGCGCCAGGGCGGCGAGCGCCGCGGTCCGCGGGTCCGGCGGTACGCCGGTGCGGATCGCGGAGTCCAGCCGGGCCCTGATCTCCCGGCTGATGGCGGTGTCCGTCGCCTGGTAGCGCGTCGTCGGCAGCACCCCGCACATCTGACCCGGCACGGCGGCGACCATGCCGCACCGCTCCAGATGCGAGAGGTACGTCTGACGGAGCCCCAGCCGGGGCCCGCCGATCCAGTGGACGGCACGCACGGGAGCGCCGCGCCTGCGCAGCAACTCCAACGCGGAGTCCAGTGTTGGATCTCCAGTCGGCCGTGGGGCCACCACGGCGATACGATCCCCGTCTGGGGCTATCCGTCCGGCCAGCGCCAGCTCCACTAGCTGTGCACCGGCCAGACCGAGGTCGAGCGACTGCGGCTGCGCAGTGGTACCCGTGGTCGGGTCCAATGCCAGCAGCAGAAGCTCCTCCGGAATTGTTCTGCGGCTCCTGCCCATCCATGCCTCCCCGCGTGGATGAATGACAGGGTGACCCCTCTCACATTGGTCTGTCGAGGGTGCGTGACCGGTTCGTGAGGGAACCGGTAGGTATGTCGTTCTCGTCTAGCCCAGGGGCCAAGCCCCCACACAGGACACTGGTACATGGTTCGGACAGGGCGCGCGGACAGAGCCGTGCGCCGCACGGAGGAGGCATCGGTGGCGGGCGAGTCCCCCGACAGGTCGAAGCAGCGCGAGTCGTCGGCGGAACCGACGCCGGGGAGCGGGGGTTCGGTTCCCGAGGCCCCCGATCCGCGCCTCGCGGTCTCCCGGGAAAAGGATTCCTCGGGCGGCGGCGTGGACACGGCGACGAAGATCCTGACGGTGCGGGACACCGAGTCCGATGACGACGCGGCCGGCACGACCGACACGGCCGACTCCGGGGAACCCGCCGAGACCGGGACGACGACCGCCTCCGAGGCGGACGCCGCCCTGCGCGACGCGGTGTCCGCCTGGGTGCGCGGGGCCGACGGGGAGACGAAGGACGCGAAGGCCGGGAAGACCGGGGAGACCGTGGAGACCGCGAAGACGGAGGCCGGGGGCGACACGGCCGCCGACACCGACGCGGAAGCGCTTGCAGATGCGAACGAGAGCGCCGACGAGGACGAAGCCGAGGACGCCGGGAAGGCGGACACCGAGGCGGAGCCGAAGGCCGCGAACGCCGTGACGGCCGACGACGAGGCCGCCGCGGAGGACGAGGCGGAGGACGAGGCCGAGAACGAGGACGCCGAGGCCGATGCCGAGGCGGCTGAGAAGGCTGAGACGGACGCGAAGGCCGAGACGGACGCGAAGGCCGAGAAGCCTGAGGCCGATGAGGCCACTGAGGACGGTGACGAACCGGAAGCCGCGGATGCCGCCGACGACGCCGACGGCGAGGACGGCGAGGACGGCGAGGACGGCGAGGACGAGGCGGCGGACGATCCTGCCGAAGCGCCGGAGGCGAAGGCCGTCGACCAGCCGACCGCCGTCTTCAAGACCGTACGCAAGCCGCAGGTCGATCAGCCGACGACCATGCTCAAGCTGGGCGGCGCCGCCAAGTCCGCCAAGGCCCCCGAGGCTCCGCAGGACCCCGCGTCCGACCCCGAGCGCACCAGCAAGTTCGTCGCGCTCAAGCCGGATCTGAAGGAGCCGAAGCCGGAGGCCAAGGCCGACGTCACCACCCCGGTCCCGCAGGTCGGCCCGGAGCGGACCACGCAGCAGCCCCTGCCGCCCAAGCCCCCGCTGGACCTGCTGGCGGAGCTGACGAACACGCCGCCGCCCCCGGAAACCCCGGTCCGCACGTTCGTGCGCCGGGTCAAGATCTGGACCCCGCTCGTCGTGCTGCTGGCGATCGTCTTCGTCGTCGTACAGGCGCTGCGCCCGCTGCCGTCCCCCACCCTCGTGCTGACCGCGAAGGACAGCTACACCTTCGACGGCGGCGCGGTGAGCCTGCCCTGGCCGAGCGAGGGCCAGGGCTGGATGGACGGCGACGGCATCGGCACGATGGGCCGCTTCGGCGAGCAGACGCCCGTGGCCATCGGCTCGGTCGCCAAGACCATGACCTCGTACATCATCCTCCGCGACCACCCGCTGAAGCCCGGCGAGGAGGGCCCGAGGATAAAGGTCGACTCGACGGCCGAGAAGGAGGGCGGCTACGACAAGAGCGGCGAGTCCACCCTCAACACGATCAAGGCCGGTGACTACCTCACCGAGAAGCAGGCCCTGTCGGCCGTCATGATCCCCTCCGCGAACAACATCGCCCGGCTGCTGGCCCGCTGGGACGCGGGCTCGGAGGCGGCGTTCGTCAAGAAGATGAACGCGACCGCCAAGGAGCTGGGGATGACGAACACGACGTACACCGATCCCTCGGGTCTGAAGGAGACCACGGTCTCCACGGCCGAGGACCAGGTGAAGATCGGCCGCGCGGTCGTGAAGATCCCCGCCCTGGTGGCCATCACCAGCGCGGCCAGCTGGACGGACCCCACCGGTCACAACTGGCCCAACTGGAACGCGCTGCCGTACAAGATCGGCGCGATCGGCATCAAGACGGGCAGCACCACCGCGGCCGGCGGCAATCTGCTCTTCGCCTCCCGCAAGACGGTCGGCGGACAGACGGTCACGATCGTCGGCGCGATCCTCGGCCAGCACAAGCCGTCGATCCTCGACACGGTCAACGACGTCAGCAAGACCGCGCTGCTCGGCGCCCAGCAGGCGCTGACCGGCGCGAAGATCCTGCAGAAGGGTGACGTGGTCGGCTACGTGGACGACCAGCTCGGCGGGCAGACCCCGATCGTGGTCACCAAGGACGTCACGGCGGTCGGCTGGTCCGGGCTGAAGGTGAAGCTGTCCTTCGCCTCCGACTCCGTTCCGCACACCGCGAAGGCCGGCACCACGGTGGGCACGCTGACCGTGGGTGACGGTTCGGCCGGAGCCGTGAAGGTGCCGGTGGCTCTCCAGAAGGATCTCGCCGAGCCCGGCTTCGGCGCGAAGCTCACCCGCGTGAGCTGACCCGCCGGGCAGACGCAGCACCCCCGCACCACCCCCGCACCCCGTCGTCGGAGCCCCACCCCGGGAGCCCCGCGGCGGGGTGCGTGCTAGCGTCACGAATCGGGGCAGGTCGTCGGTCACGGGACGGGACGGCCAACAGGACGAGAAGCGGCCGCGAACACCTCGGAACCCACGGCGGACCTCCGAGGGGCGCGGCCGAGAACAGAAGACGGGACACGGGGAGTGCCTTCAGGTGGCCACAGCGGAGCCGACACGCGCCGACGACGCCGATCCGGGCCCGGGAAACCCCCCGGGGTCCGGCCCGCGAATACGCCCGTCCACGGCTGACACGGATCTGTCCGCGGCTGACACGGACGGTCGTACCGACGGCGTACGGCCCGGCAGGCGTGCGCGGCTCCTCGTCGCCGCCGAGCCCCTGCGGCAGCGGATGCTCCGGCATCCCGTGCTGTCGATCACCGCGCTCGCGGGTGTCCTGCACATCATCTGGTTCTTCACGTTCGCGAACAGCGGTGGCGATCTCGCGGCGCAGGACGCCTGGGCGGAGTTCGTCGGCCGGCACCCGGACTCGGCGTACAACCTCGCCTGGTACGGCGGCATGCACCCGGTGTCGTACAGCGTCGTCTCGCCGTATCTGATGGCCGTCCTCGGCGTCCGTACGACGATGATGATCGCCGGGACGGCCTCGGCGGGCCTGCTGACCCTGGTCCTGATCCGCAGCCGAGCGGTGCGCAACCCGCTGTGGGTCTCGCTCGCCGGGGTGTTCGCGCTGCTGGCCAACGCGGTGTCGGGCCGGGTGACCTTCGGGCTCGGCACGATGTTCGGGCTCGGCGCGGTCGCGGCGGTGTTCTGCTGGCCGCACCGGTGGCGGCACAGACGCCGGTCGAAGGCGGCGGCGGCCGCGACGCTGGCCGGGCTGTCGACCATGGCCTCGCCGGTCTCGGGGCTGTTCGTGGGCTTCGTCGCGGTCGCGCTGTTCCTGCAGAAGCGGCGGCCCGGCACCTGGACGCTGGGGCTCGCCCCGGCCGCGGTGGTCGCCGCCTCCTACTTCCTCTTCCCGTTCTCCGGCACCCAGCCGATGACGTTCGGCTCGGTGGTCATGCCGCTGCTGTACGGCCTGCTGTGCCTGTTCCTGGTGCCGAAGAAGTGGGTGACCGTCCGGCTGACGGCCGCCGTCTACAGCCTCAGCGTGGTGCTGGTGTGGCTGATCAGCTCGCAGATCGGGTCGAACATCTCGCGGCTGCCGATGCTGTTCGCGGGCGCGACGCTGGTCGCGGCGCTGCCGTTCACGGTGCCGAGGTCGCGCCAGTGGTACCTGACCGTGCTGGCGTTCCTGGGCTTCGTCGGCTGGGTCGGCTACAAGTCGGTCGACGACATCATCCACACCACCCCGGCCGCGTCGTGGGCGCGCGAGCTGGCGCCGCTGGTGAACCAGCTCCAGAAGGTCGGCGCCGAGAAGGGCCGGGTCGAGGTGGTCCCGGCGCGCTCGCACCGGGAGGCGTCCGCGCTCGCGCCGTACGTCAACCTGGCGCGCGGCTGGAACCGGCAGGCCGACATGGAGCGCAACCCGCTCTTCTACGACGACACGCTCAACTCGGCGAACTACCACGAGTGGCTCCAGCGGTGGGCCGTGCACTTCGTGGTGCTGCCGAAGGACAACCCGGACGGGGACGGCGGCGTGCGCGAGCGGGCGCTGCTGCAGCGCGGGATGCCGTATCTGAAGCAGATCTGGGGCGATGCCAACTGGCAGCTGTTCCAGGTGACCGATCCGGCGTCGCTCGCCGAGCCGAACGCGGTGGTGGACCGGGCCGACCAGGGCGAGATGACGCTGCGGGTGCGCAAGGCCGGGCGGATCCTGATCCGCATCCCGTACTCGCCGTGGCTGAGCATCGTCGACGCGCACGGCAAGAGCGTGAAGCCGCCGCAGGAGACGGAGGCCTCCAGGCACCGGGCGGACGGCACGCCGAAGTCGTACGACAACCTCAACGGATGTCTGACGGAGACGCCGCAGGACGTGAACGGCGACAAGTGGACGATGCTGATCGCTCCGCGGGCCGGAACGTATCGGCTGGCGGCGCCGTACCAGTTGCCTCGTGGCACTCCCTGTCCGGACGAGTTGAAATAGCCTTCCCACCCGCCCGTCCGAAACCGTCAACTGCGTAGCTCGGTGACATATCGGTCCGTACCCGGGATCGTGGGAATGAACGGCGCCACCAGCTCCACCCTGCCCAGCCCCGACTCGCCCACCTGCTCGTCCAGGCCTGTGAAGTGGTCCTGCCAGCACTCGCGCGGGTCCTGCTCCAGGAACCACAACAGGGTCAGGCGGGTGCCCGTGCCCTCGACCTGTTTGACGTAGGTCATGCGGTCGCCGGGCAGCGGGGTGGGCCGGAAGACCGTGACCATGGCGGCCGGGGAGCCGGCGAGGCGACGGGGGAGGTCGCGGGTGCGGAGCCGGTCGAGGAGCTGCGGGCGCTGCTCGGGCCCGTGCGCGTCGATCACCTCCAGGACCAGGCCGGCGTACGGGTGGTCGAGGGCGTGGACGTCGCGGGGGCCGGCGGCGCCGTCGCGGTAGACCGTGGTCTCGTGGTCCTGGAAGGCCGTGAAGACGTGGGTGCGGGCGTGGTGGACGCGGGCGTCGCGGTTCAGGCGTTTGTTGATGGCGACGGTCCACCTCATGTGGTCGTCGTAGCGGCCTGCGGTGATCCAGTACGTGGAGAGGTAGCAGCCGGCGGTGACGGGCTGGGCGACGGCCGACTTCTCCGGATAGCGGAGCAGTTGCAGGTCCCGGGTCGCCACCCAGCGCCGGCCCGCGTACATCCAGGGCATGGCCATGGCGCCGGCGTAGTAGTGGTCGTCCTCGTACCAGCGGTTGTAGGCGTACTCGTGCCCGGGGTGCGGCTCGACCATGGTGATCAGGGCGTGGCCGGGACGCACGCCGTAGGGGCCCAGGGCGGCCAGTTCCCCGTACACCTCGCTGCGGGTGTCCGTCTCCTCGCTCATGCGATTCCCCTCCCGTGCCCTCCCGTGCCCTTCCGTCTTTCCGCGCTCGCCCATAGCCTGACGGCCCGTCAGGTAAAGCGCCATAGCCCGGGAGGTACGGATGTCCCTGCTCACCGGAAAGACCGTCGTCGTCTCGGGGGTCGGCGCCGGGCTCGGCCACCAGGTGGCCGCGGCCGTCGTACGGGACGGCGGGAACGCGGTGCTCGGGGCGCGCACCGGGGCGAACCTCGCCAAGAGCGCGGCGGAGATCGATCCGGCGGGCGGGCGTACGGCGTACCGGGCCACCGACATCACGGACGAGGGGCAGTGCGCGGCGCTGGCGGCACTCGCGCGGGAGCGGTTCGGCGGGATCGACGCGGTGGTGCACGTGGCGGCCTGGGACTCGCACTTCGGCGGGGTGGAGGACGCGGACTTCGCGACCTGGCGGTCGGTCATCGACGTGAACCTGCTGGGCACACTGCGGATGACCCGGGCCTGTCTGCCCGCGCTGCGGGAGGGCGGGGGCGGCTCGGTCGTCTTCATCGGGACGCAGTCGGCCGTCGCCGCGCCCTCACAGGTGAAGCAGGCGGCGTACGCGGCGTCGAAGGGGGCGCTGACGAGCGCGATGTACTCCCTGGCGCACGAGCTGGGCCCGGACCGGATCCGGGTCAACACCGTGCTGCCGGGCTGGATGTGGGGCCCGCCGGTGCGGGCCTACGTCCAGTTCACCGCACTGACGGAGGGGGTGCCGGAGTCCGAGGTGATGGGACGGCTCACGGGGCGGATGGCGCTGCCCGAGCTGGCGACCGACGGGGACGTGGCCGACGCCGTCACCTTCCTCGCCTCCGACCGGGCGCGGGCCATCACCGGGCAGTCGCTGCTGGTCAACGCGGGTGAGGTGATGCGGTGAGTTCAAGGACATGAACAGAGGTCATCAAGTAGAACGATTTTACGGTGACTTGACCTTACAGTTGCTTGTCGTGTTCATGTGACCGCACCCACGATCGAGTCCATGAACAGTCTCGACTGGGCCGTGCTCATCGGCTACTTCGGCGTGATGGTCGCGATCGGCGTCTGGTCGCACAAGCGCGTGGACAACGTCTCCGACTTCTTCACGGCCGGCGGCAAGATGCCCTGGTGGCTGTCCGGCATCTCCCACCACATGTCGGGCTACAGCGCGGTCATGTTCACCGGGTACGCGGGGATCGCCTACACCTACGGCGTCACCTCCTTCGTCACCTGGTCCTTCCCCATCGCGCTGGGCATCGCCATCGGGTCGAAGCTGTTCGCGCCCCGCATCAACCGGCTGCGCTCGCGGCTCCATGTGGCCTCCCCGCTGGAGTACCTGAAGAACCGCTACAACCTCTCCACGCAGCAGGCGCTCGTCTGGTCCGGCATGCTGCTGAAGATCGTGGACGTGGCCGCCAAGTGGGCCGCCATCTCCACGCTGTTGTCGGTGTTCACGGGCATCACGCTGAACCAGGGCATCCTCATCACCGGCGCGATCACGGCCGTGTACTGCACGATCGGCGGCCTGTGGGCGGACGCGCTGACCGAACTCGGCCAGTTCGTCATCCAGTTGCTGGCCGGCGCCTCGATGTTCGTGACGGTCGTGCTGAAGCTGCACGACAAGCACATCGGCTTCTTCGACGCGTGGAACCAGCCCGCCCTGCACGGCCACGGCAAGCCGCTCGTCGGCCCCTACGGCGCCGTCTTCCTGCTGGCCTTCCTCTTCATCAAGCTCTTCGAGTACAACGGCGGCATGCTCAACCAGGCCCAGCGCTACATGGCGACGGGCAGCCCGCGCGAGGCCGAGCGCGGGGCCCGGCTGTCGGCGGTCCTGTGGCTGGTCTGGCCGGTCGTCCTGTTCTTCCCCATGTGGATGTCCCCGCTCCTGGTGCACGCGCAGAAGCCGGACGGCTCCGACTCCTACGGCCTGATGACCGAACAGCTGCTTCCGCACGGCCTGTTGGGCCTGGTCGTCGTCGGCTTCTTCTCCCACACGATGGCGATGTGCTCCTCCGACGCCAACGCGATCGCCGCCGTCTTCACCCGGGACGTCGCGCCGGTGCTGTCACGGCAGGCCCGGTCCTGGAGCGAGCGCTCGGGACTGGTCGCGGCCCGGGTGACGACGGTGGTCTTCCTCGGCCTGTCGATGGCGGTGGCGACCCAGGTCAACTCCCCCACGTTCAAGGACATCATCACCGTCGTCATCAAGTGGGTGGCCGGGCTGATGGGTCCGATCGCGATCCCGATGATGCTGGGCCTGCTCCGGCCGCTGCGCCGCTCCGGCCCCACGGCGGCCCTCGTCAGCTGGGCGGCCGGCCTGCTGGCCTTCTGGCTGGTCAACTACCCCGTCAACTGGGAGATCTCGGGCGGGGTCCCGCTCCAGTACCAGGTGTCCGTCCCGCTGGTCGTCTCGCTCGTCCTCTACGTCCTCATCGGCTACCTGAAGCCGGAGGACACCCCGGAGCGGCTGGAGATCATCGAACGGGTCAACACGGACGGGGACGCGGCGGTGTCCGTGCCCGTGGTGGCGCCGTAGCAGACCGTCCGTCGTCGGCGCGCCGCCCCTCAGCCCCGCGGGGAGCGCGCCGGCCTGCCCGGCGACGATCCCCGGACCCGTGCAGCACCCGGCCCCCGACCAGCACCCGCAACCCCGAACACCCGCCCCCGGCCCCCGAACACCCGGCCCAGAGCCCCACGCCCCGGACGCGGGCGCGCGTCGCCTCCTACCGCGGATAGCGCGCCAGCCAACCGGGCGAGGAGCCCGCGGGCCCGTGCAGCGCGGGGCCCTGGGTCATCTCCATCGCGAAGTCGTCGGCGAGCTCCAGGATCGTGGGGCGGCCCTCCAGCTCCGCCAGCCAGCCCGGTGGCAGCGCCGTCTCGCCGTGCAGGGCGCCCAACAGGCCGCCGGTGAGGGCGCCCGCGGCGGCCGACGGGCCGCTCTGGTTCACCGCCAGGCACAGCCCGTGCCGTACGTCCTCGCCCACCAGCGCGCAGTACACGGACGCGGCCAGCAGCCCGTCCGCCGTCCCGTCCCCGGCCAGCTCCTCCACCCGCGTCGGGCTCGGGATGCCCTGGCGCACCGCGCCCAGCGCATGCTGGAGGGCGTCGGCGACGGGCTGGTGGCCGGGGCGCGCGGAGAGCAGGCCGAGGGCGCGCTGGACGGCCCCGTCGAGGCTCTCGCCGCGGGCCAGCGCGTGCACGATCACGGCGTACGCGCCCGCCGACAGGTAGGCGATCGGATGTCCGTGGCTCTGTGCCGCGCACTCCACGGCGAGCTGGGCGACGAGCTGCGGCTCCCAGCCGACCAGCAGCCCGAACGGCGCCGAGCGGGCGACCGCCTCCGGCCCCGACTCCCCCGGGTTCTTGGGCTTCTCCAGCGTCCCCATGGCCTCGTCACCGAACCCGGTGAGCAGGCCCCGGCTCGGCTCGCGGCGGGCGTACAGCCATTCCTCGCGGGCCAGCCAGCCGTCGTCCTTGCGGCGCTCGTCGGGCCCCCAGTCCCGCTGGGTCGCCGCCCAGCGCAGATACGCCCGGTGCAGGTCGGTCGGCGGATGCCAGGCGCCGGTGTCCCGGCGCACCTGGGCACGTATCAGCCCGTCGACCGTGAAGAGGGTGAGCTGGGTGTGGTGCGTGACCGTCCCGCGCCGGCCCTGCCCGAAGGCGAGGTCGAGCAGCCCCTCCGGGCCGTAGGCGGCCCGGATCTCCTCCAGGGACAGCGGATCGGCGGGCCCGCCCAGCGCGTCGCCCACGGCGGCCCCGAGCAGTGTGCCGCGCACCCTGCTCCGGAAGTCCTGCTGCTCGGCGCGTCCCCAGACGGCGCCGGACGTCGCACCCACTGAGACCTCCTCACGGCACCGTCCGTCCGTACGACGCTCAGCACTGTAATCGACCTGGAACGGTCCGTTCAGTGGGGCAAACCGTCACCAAAGGTTCATTCCCGCCCAGTCGCGAACGCTTCGCCCTGCCACGTGCCGCCCCATTGACGCCGCCAACAACTGTATATAGCGTAAGCACATCCAAACGGATGACGGCATAAACAGTTTAGGGAAAACACCATGCTGCTGACCTACCGCGCCCTCAAGCGCCGCGCGCACGCCAAGAAGCTGGAGATCCGGACACCGAACGGCATCGACGAGGCGTCGTACGTCCGCATCGGCGGCATCGACCAGTGGATCTCGATCCGGGGCGAGGACCTGGCGAACCCGGTGATCCTGGAGGTGCACGGCGGCCCGGGCGCCTCCAACCTCGTCTTCGCCCCGCGCACCCGCGCCTGGGAGCGGCACTTCACGATCGTGCGCTGGGACATGCGCGGCGCCGGTCTGACCTTCGCGGCGGGCGGCCCCGAGGCGCAGGGCGAGATGACCCTCGACCGCGTGTACGCCGACGCCCTGGAGGTGACCCACCACCTCCGCGCCCGCCTCGGCGTCGACAAGGTCCTGCTGGTCGCCAACAGCTTCGGCACGGTCACCGGCCTGCGCCTCGCCCGCGACCACCCCGAGCTGTACTCGGCCTACGTCGGCACCGACCAGAACATCATCGGGGGCGGCCGCGACACCTCCTCCTACGAGGCGCTGCTGGCCCGGCTGGCGAAGGCCGGCAAGAAGAAGGAGCGGGCGAAGGTGGCGGCGATGGGTCCGGACCGCACCGCCTGGAGCCCCGAGCAGTGGTCGGAGTACGCCAAGACCGTGGTCACGACCGACCCCCTCACCTACGACACGATGAAGACGGTCGTGATCCGCTCGCTCTGGTTCTCCCCCTCCCACAACCTGCGTGGCCTGCGCGCCTACCTCAAGGGCATGACCTTCTCCGAACAGCTCGGCCCCCAGGCGATGACGATCGACGAGTACGCCGAGGGCACCGCCTTCCGCCTCCCCTTCTTCCTCTTCCAGGGCGACCACGACGTCCTCACCCCACCGGAACCGGCCCGCCGCCTCTACGACGCGGTCACGGCCCCCGTGAAGGACTTCGCCCTGATCCGCGAGGCGAGCCACTTCGCGTCGTTCCGGCACCCGGAGCAGTTCCTGGACCTGATGCTGACGAAGGTGCGGCCGGTGGTGACGGGGGAGGGGGTCAGCCGTACCACGTGACGGACGCACTCGTGGCGGGGTACGGGGAGAAAGCTGATGAAGCCGCGTCCGCCGAGAATGTCGAACTCGCGGAGTCCGCCTTCGCGATCAAAAGGCCGGCCGACCTTGACGGAGGTGGCCGAGCGCCGCCAGTTCGGCCGCGAGGCGCTCCACCTCCACCACCACTCCCGGCGGCAGCCCTCCCGTGACGTACTCCGCGCTCGGGTTGTAGTCCCAAGCCCAGTCCGTCACAGCCCGGCCTCCGACTCGGCCGCCTGTCGGATCGTTCCGATCTCCGCGATGGCGGCCGTCGGATCCTGCTCCCCCGCATCCACGATCCGCTCCAGCTCCCTCAGCCGGGCAGCGCGCTCAGGGTGTCGTTCAATGGCGACGAACACGGCCCAGGAGTGGACGAACGCACGCAACGGCGCGAGGCTCTGAGTCTGCTGAGCGTTGGTCGTGGCTTCGAAGAGGTGCTGGGTGGGGGCGGGTTTGGTTCTTTCCCCGGTTCTTTGGTCTTTGGCGTCGGGCGCCACCGGGTCACGGCCCACCGCGACCCGGTACGAGTTCCGCCCAGACGATCTTGGCCCCGGCCGGCGCCTCCGCCACGCCCCAGCGTTCCGCGTACGCCGCCACGATCCGTAGACCCCGGCCGCGTTCCGACTCCTCGGCCACCGGGTCGCGAAGCACCGGGACCCGGTCGCCCCGGGCGTCGGTCACCTCGATCCGCAGGGTGCCGTCGTCGTGGAGTGTCAGCCCCAGGCGGAAGTCCCTCCCGCGCACCCGCCCGTGCAGTACGGCGTTGGACGCCAGCTCCGCCACCACCTGCGTCGCCTCCTCGAACCACACTCCCCACTCGGCCAGTTGGCGCTCGGTGAGGAGCCGGGCCAGGCGGGCGCCTCTTCGGGTCGCCGACAGCTGGATCCTGAGGTGGTTTTTCTGATTCATGTCACCCAGCGTGGTCGCGCTTCCCTACTCTGAACAGCGACGACCACGGTACGCAGCATGACTGTCCGGAGGCTGGGTGTGGTCGTACGGCTCGTACGTCGCAAGGGGGCGGCATGGAGGACGAAGAGGCCGAGGCCGTGCTCAGGATGGTCGGACGGCAGATCAAGTTCTGGCGGGAGGCCGCCGGGCTGAAGCAGGGAGAACTGGGGGCGCGGATCAAGTACAGCGAGGAGATGGTCTCGTCCGTGGAGCGCGGGCGACGGTCTCCCAAGCCGGACTTTCTCGACGCGGCCGATGAAGTACTGGGTGCGGACGGGAAGTTGTCCGCGATGAAGGAGGACGTGGAGAAGGCCCGGTATCCCAAGAACGTTCGGGATCTGGCCAAGCTGGAGGGTGAGGCGGCGGAGTTGGGGGCCTACGCCGCCCTCCATGTTCACGGCTTCTTGCAGACAACGGAATACGCACGTGCTTTGTATGCCATGCGGCGGCCCGCGTACACCGAGGAGGAGATCGACCGCCTCGTCGCCGCGCGCATGGCAAGGAAGTCGGTGTTCGAGCGGGTACCCCGGGCGCTCATCACGTTCGTCCAGGAAGAGGCAACGCTGAGGCGGCCCATCGGCGGCAGAGCGGTGCTGCGGCAGCAGTTGGAATACCTGCTGGAGATGAGCAAGTTGCGGCATGTGGAGATCCAGGTGATGCCCACGGACTGTGAGGATCACGCAGGCATGATGGGCTCGATCCAGGTGTTGAAGCTCCCGAACGGCAAGACCCTCGGACACACTGAAGGCCAGCTGTACAGCCGGGTCATCAGCGACCCTCGGGAGGCCCACCTCATGGAGATGCGCTATGGGATGATCCGGGCGCAGGCACTCACGCCCCGAGAGTCACTCGCCTTCATCGAGAAAGTACTGGAGTCGGAGACATGACCGCCCTGGAGTGGTTCAAGAGCAGCTACAGCGGCAACGACGGCCCCGAATGCGTCGAGGTCGCCATATCCCCCGCCACCATCCACATCCGCGACTCCAAGGACAGGCACCGCGCCCAACTCGCCGTCACCGGCGTCGCCTGGACGGAGTTCCTGGCCTTCGCCGCGGACCGCTGAGCGACGCCCAAAGGACACGGAGTAGCTTCTCCGGGCGCCGGCCGATTCTGGCTCAATGCGCATACCCGGAAGTGGTGTTCGTCGGAGAGAATCCAGCCATGACCACCACCCCCACGCGCAACTCCAGCCTCAGGCTTGCCGCCGGTGTCCTCACCGGCATACTCGCCCTCTACATCGCCCTCGTCGCCCTCGGGAACATCACCGACTTCGGTACGAACCAGCAGTTCGTGCGGCATGTGCTGGCGATGGACACGACGTTCAAGGACCACGATCTGATGTGGCGGGCCGTCACCAGTACCGGCCTTCAGGACACGGCCTATGTCCTCATCATCGTGTGGGAGACCGTGGCGGCGCTCGTGCTGATCGGGGGCACCTGGTTCTGGGCGTGGCGCAAAGACGACCTCGCCCGGCGCATCTCCACCTACGGCCTGCTGATGCTGCTGCTGCTCTTCGGGGCCGGGTTCATCGCGATCGGCGGCGAGTGGTTCTCGATGTGGCAGTCGAAGACGTGGAACGGCGAGGACGCCGCCATCCGCGTCTTCACGCTCGCCGGTGTCGCCCTCATCGTCAATCTGCTGACCGGCGGCCGGCAGGAGGACGCTAGCTGACGACCGTCACCGTCGTGCCCTGGTCGCCGAAGGACCACAGGGCGGTTCCGTCGCCCTTGTCCATCCGGATGCCGCCCAGCTTCTTGCCGTCCGCGGGCGGCGGCGAGGCGCCGTCCAGGGCGTTGGAGAAGGCGACGTTCACGCCGTCGGCCTTGGTGAAGTACATGACGTGCTCGATCTCCACGCCGTCCGAGCCCTTGAGGGACTGGATGCGCAGGGTGACCGAGTAGCGGCCGGGCTGCGGGCTCACCGTGCCCGGCCACACCGGGAAGGTGCGGGTGGCCCGGCCGGTCGCGTCGACCAGCCACACCCGCTTCGCACCCACGGAGTAGACGATCCGCCGGCCCTCGCCGGACGAACCCGGCAGGGCGGGCGGGGCGGAGGAGTGCGGCGTGGCGGACGCGTGCACGCCCGCCGAGGCCGACGGGCCCGGCTTCGCCACGGCGGCCGTGGGATGCGGCCCGTGGTTCGCCTGTACGGCGAGGGCGACGACGGCCACGGTCGCCCCAGCCGTCAGACCGGTGACCCAGGCCCAGGAGGGCAGTCGGGCAGCCACGGGTACGCATCTCCTCCGCTACGGGTCCCCGTCCCTACCCGGTCCGGGGTCGGATCATCGTACTCAGTCCAGGACGGGCAGCAGTTCCGGCAGGTGCCCGTCGGAGGCCTCGGCCGCGCGCCGCCGTTCCGCCGGGACGTCGCCGTAGAGCGTGGTGCGCGGCCTCGCCGGACGGCCTGCCGCCTCGGCCACCGCCACCAGGTCGCGGACCGACTTGTACGAGCCGTACGACGAGCCCGCCATCCGGGAGATCGTCTCCTCCATCAGCGTGCCGCCCAGGTCGTTCGCGCCCGAGCGCAGCATCTCCGCCGCACCTTCCGCGCCCAGTTTCACCCAGCTTGTCTGGATGTTGGGGATCCAGGGGTGGAGGAGGAGCCGGGCCATCGCGGTCACCGCCCGGTTGTCCCGCGTCGTCGGGCCGGGCCGGGAGATGCCCGCCAGGTACACCGGCGCGTTCGTGTGGATGAAGGGCAGCGTGACGAACTCCGTGAAACCGCCCGTCCGCTGCTGGATCCCGGCCAGCGTGCGCAGATGGCCGAGCCAGTGGCGGGGCTGGTCGACATGGCCGTACATCATCGTCGAGGACGAGCGGATGCCCAGCTCGTGGGCCGTGGTGATCACCTCGATCCAGGTGGCGGCCGGCAGCTTGCCCTTGGTCAGCACCCAGCGGACCTCGTCGTCCAGGATCTCGGCGGCGGTCCCGGGGATCGAGTCCAGGCCCGCCTCCTTCGCCGCGCTCAGCCACTCCCGGATGCTCATGCCGGTGCGGGTGGCGCCGTTCACGACCTCCATCGGGGAGAAGGCGTGCACGTGCATGCCGGGGACCCGCTCCTTGACCGCCTTCGCGATGTCGAAGTACGCCGTGCCCGGCAGGTCGGGGTGGATGCCGCCCTGCATGCACACCTCGACCGCGCCGACCTCCCAGGCCTGCTGGGCGCGGTCCGCCACCTGATCGAGCGACAGCGTGTACGCGTCCGCGTCCGTCCTGCGCTGGGCGAAGGCGCAGAAGCGGCAGCCGGTGTAGCAGACGTTGGTGAAGTTGATGTTCCGGGTGACGATGTACGTCACGTCGTCCCCCACCGCCGACCTGCGGACGTCGTCGGCCACCTGGCACAGCGCGTCCAGCGCCGGGCCGTCCGCGTGCAGGAGGGCGAGCGCCTCGGCGTCGGTCAGCCTGGTCGGGTCGTCGGCCGCGGTGCGCAGCGCCTGGCGTACGTCCGTGTCGATCCGCTCCGGGGCCATCCCCGGCGCGGCCGCCTCCCGCAGCGCCTCCCAGTCGCCGTAGACCTCGTCGAAGTCGTCGCGCCGGTCGGCGCTGCGGCCCTCGGTGTCGATCGACGCGTGCAGGTCCGTGCGGCCCGACGCGACGAACGCCTCCTCCGGCTCCTGCCACGGGTGGCCCTCGACCACCGCGTCCTCGCGCGCGAGCCCCGTCTCCGGGTCGGCGAGCGCGGCCACGTGCGGGCGCAGGCGCGGATCCAGCCAGGGCTCGCCGCGGCGCACGAACTCCGGGTAGACGCAGAGGCGTTCGCGCAGCTCGAAGCCCGCCGCCGCGGACCTCTCGGCCAGCTCCTCGATCTGCGGCCAGGGCCGCTCGGGGTTGACGTGGTCGATGGTGAGCGGCGAGACGCCGCCCCAGTCGTCGATGCCGGCGCCGATCAGCCGCTCGTACGCGCTGTCCACCAGGTTCGGCGGCGCCTGGAGGCAGGCGCTCGGGCCCATGATGAGCCGGGCGACGGCCACCGTGGCGACCAGGTCGTCCAGTTCGGCGTCCGGCATGCCGCGCATCGCCGTGTCCGGCTTGGCGCGGAAGTTCTGGATGATCAGCTCCTGGACGCCGTGATAGGCCCGGGAGACCTTGCGCAGCGCGAAGACCGACTCGGCGCGCTCCTCGTACGTCTCGCCGATGCCGATCAGCAGACCGGAGGTGAAGGGCACCGACGAGCGGCCCGCGTCCTCCAGCACCCGCAGCCGTACGGCCGGTTCCTTGTCCGGGGAGCCGTAGTGGGGGCCGCCCGGCTCGGACCAGAGACGCCGCGCGGTCGTCTCCAGCATCATGCCCATCGACGCGGCGACCGGCTTGAGGCGCTGGAAGTCCGTCCAGGTCATGACGCCCGGGTTGAGGTGGGGCAGCAGGCCCGTCTCCTCCAGGATGCGGATGGAGACGGCGCGGACGTAGGCGATGGTGTCGTCGTAACCGTGCGCGTCGAGCCACTCGCGCGCCTCGGGCCACCGGTCCTCCGGCTTGTCGCCGAGGGTGATCAGGGCTTCCTTGCAGCCGAGGGCGGCGCCCTTGCGGGCGATGTCCAGCACCTCGTCCGGGGACATGAACATCCCGTGCCCGGCCCGGCGCAGCTTGCCGGGCACGGTGACGAAGGTGCAGTAGTGGCACTTGTCCCGGCACAGCCGGGTGAGGGGGATGAAGACGCTCTTCGAATACGTGATGACACCGGGCCGGCCCGCCTGTTCGAGACCCGCGTCGCGCACCCGGGCGGCGGACGCGGCGAGGTCGGTCAGGGCCTCGCCGCGCGCCTGCAGGAGCACCGCCGCCTCGGCGGCGTCGAGGGCGACGCCGTCCCGGGCGCGTTTGAGGGCGCGACGCATGGAGTTCTCGGTCGGGCCGGTTCCGGAGGTCGCGGAAGTCGTCATCCTTCAACCATACGTTCGGTGTGATCAGCTCCTGCGGCTCCGCCCGGCCTACAGAAAGCTCGCGTACGCGTCCAGCACCCCCAGCACCTCCTTCTCCCCCGCCGGCGGCAGCTGGAGCACGGCCTCCTCGATGCCCAACTCGGCGTAGTGGGCGAGTTTGCCGGGGGTCGGCAGGACCGCGTACGGGACGACCTGGAGGGCGGCCGGGTCGCGGCCCGCGTCCGCCCAGGCCGTGCGCAGCACCGGCAGGGACCCGGCGAGGCCGCGCCCGCCGATCGGGAGCCAGCCGTCGGCGTACTCGGCGATGTGCGCGAACAGCTTCGGCCCGGCCGCCCCGCCGACGAGCGTGCGCGGGCCGGTGACCGGACCGCGCGCCTTCTGCGCCGGCTTGGGGTGGGCGTCGCTGGCCCGGACCGCGCCGAACTCGCCCTCGTAGGCCGTCGGTTCCTCCGCCCACAGCGCCTGCATCAGCCGCGTCCGGTCCCGGACCAGCTCCCGGCGGGTGCGCCAGTCGACGCCGTGGTCGGCGGCCTCCTCGACGTTCCAGCCGAAGCCGAGGCCCAGCGTGCAGCGGCCGCCGGAGAGGTGGTCCAGGGTGGCGATCTGCTTGGCGAGGGCGATCGGGTCGTGCTGGGCGACCAGGGTGATGCCGGTGCCGAGGCCGAGGCGTTCGGTCACGGCGGCGGCCTGCCCGAGGGCGACGAAGGGGTCGAGGGTGCGGCCGTACTCGCGCGGCAGATCGCCGCCGGCCGGGTACGGGGTGGTCCGCTCGACGGGGATGTGGGTGTGTTCGGGCAGGTACAGCCCGGCGTAGCCGCGGGCCTCCAGCTCGCGGGCGAGCCGGACGGGAGCGATGGTCTCGTCGGTGAGGAAGATCGTGACGGCGATGCGCATGACCCATCTGTACCGGGGATGGCGCGAAGTGTCCATACCGACTGGTCGGCATCCCATGACATCCCGTGTCCCGCCTTCCATGCCGCCGCGCACAGGGATACGGATGCCTGTGGATTCCCTTTTCTTCCGGGGACGTTCACGTCGAGAGGGGACAGTGAGCACCATGTGTGACGACACGCACGATCACGCCCATGGCATCGGCAGACGCGCGCTGTTCGTGACGGGCGCCGCGGCTGCCCTTACGTTGGGAAGCGTGAGCTTCGCAGCGGCGGACGGGCAGGACCACGAGACGCGGACGGTACGCGGAACGCTGCCGCCCGGCTCCCCCGATTTCGTGTACGTCCCGGTCGAAGTCCCGGCCGGCGTACGGGAGATCGAGGTCTCCTACACCTACGACAGGCCCTCGGTCCCGGCCGGCACCCAGGGCAACGCGCTCGACATCGGCCTCTTCGACGAGCGCGGCACCGAGCTGGGCGGCCGGGGCTTTCGCGGCTGGTCCGGCGGGGCGCGCACGGAGTTCTTCGTCCGGGCCGACGACGCGACCCCGGGCTACATCCCCGGCCCGGTGCGGGAGGGCACCTGGTACGTCGCGCTGGGCCCCTACACGGTGGCGCCGCAGGGCCTCGCGTACGAGCTGACGATCACGCTCACGTACGGCACGGCGGGCGAGACCCCGAGGCCGGTCTATCCGCCGTCCCGGGCGAAGGGGCGCGGCCGGGCCTGGTACCGGGGCGACTGCCATCTGCACTCCTGGTACTCCGACGGCCGCCGCACCCCGGCCGAGATCGCGGCCCTCGCACGGGCGGCGGGCCTGGACTTCATCAACTCCTCGGACCACAACACCCACTCCGCCCACCCGCACTGGGCGGACCAGGCCGGCGACGACCTGCTGATCATGCTCGGCGAGGAGATCACCACCCGCAACGGCCACGTGGTCGCGCTCGGCACCGAGCCCGGCACCTTCGTGGACTGGCGCTACCGCGCCCGGGACAACCGCTGGGCCCGCTTCGCCCGGGACATCCGCCGCGCCGGCGGCCTGGTCGTCCCCGCCCACCCGCACGCCACCTGCGTCGGCTGCGGCTGGAAGTTCGGCTTCGCCGAGGCGGACGCCGTGGAGGTGTGGAACGGCCCGTACACCCCGGACGACGAGATCACCCTGGCCGACTGGGACAACCAGCTGGTCGCCTCCGTACGGCAGGGGCGGGCCTGGCTCCCGGCGATGGGCAACAGCGACGCCCACCGCGACCCGGACGCCGTCGGCTCGCCCCAGACGGTCGTCCTCGCCGACGACCTGACCCGGGAGGCCGTCCAGGAGGGCATCCGCGCGGGCCGCTCCTACGTGGCCGAGTCGAAGAACGTGACCCTCGGCTTCACGGTGTCGGGCGGGCGCGGGCAGCAGGCGGGCATCGGGGAGCGGCTGGACGTGGCCGCCGACACCCCGGTGACCGTACGGCTGGAGGTCTCCGGCGCTCCGCGCTGCTCGGTACGGTTCGTCACCGACCAGGGCGTGCTGTTCACCAGCGATCCGCTGCCGGTGGCGGGCACGGGCACGGTCGAGTGGCGCACGACGCCCTCGTACGCGGCCTACGTGCGCGCCGAGGTACGGCACGAGACGGCGGCGGGACCGGTGCCGGGGGCACTGGCCGCGTTCACGAACCCGGTGTTCCTCGGGACGCGCGGCGGGTCATGACGGTCAGCTGCGTGCGGTCCTCGTCAGCTGCCGCAGTTCGATGAGCGTCGCGACGGCGCGCAGCCAGCGGGCGGCGGTGTCGTCGGCGGTGACACCGGCCGCGAGTTCGGTGCCGACGGCCAGCCAGTCGCGGACGACGGCGCTCGCCTCCGGGCTCGGCAGCGGCTCGGGGAGCCCCGCGGCGTAGGCGAGGCCGCCGGCGCGGACGGTGTCGGCGAGGAAGGCCACCGAACGCGGCTGGGTGCCGAGGCGGTCGAGCAGCACGGCCGCGCCCGCGACGCCGTCGCCGAACAGGGCGGTGCGCCGGGGGCCGGGCGGCGCGGTCAGGCCGTAGCGGAGCAGCACGCCCAGGTCGAGCCGGGCCAGTTCGTCGTCCGTGCGGTCGGGGTTCATGGTGGTCTCGGAATCGCTCTCGACGGGGCCGGCTCAGCGGACGGTGACGGTGTAGACGACGCTCTCGGGCGCGGTCTGCCGGTACGGACCGGTCGATGCCGGAGCCGGCGTGCCGTCGCCGTCGCCGCAGGTGGTGGCGAACGTGCAGTGGGTCAGCACGATCCGGGTGCTGCCCCTGCCGGTCGCCTCGAAGGTGAACGTGAGGCTGCCGCCGCCGCCCACCAGGTGCTTGTCGCCGGAGTCCGACACGCTGTGCTGCCCGCGGTCGCGGACCACCGCGGTGTCGGGCCGGGGGTCGGACAGGTACCAGTGCTCACGGGTGGACGCGTTCTCGTGGACGGTGAGTGTGAAGCGCTCCCCGACCTTCGCGGTGATGCGGGATTCGCCGGTGGGGTGCGCGACGGGGGCGGGTTCGTCGGTGCCCGACCCGCAGCCCGCGACGAGCGTGAGCAGCGCGACCGCCGCGACGGCGCCGCCCGCCGTCCTGCCCCGACGCCGAAGGCTCCGCCTACTTCGCCGTCGGGAGGTACACGCTGTACGCGTCGTTGAGTCCACTGTCCGCTGCCTTGCTCATGTGTCCGTTGATGAAGTCGTTCTCGCTGACCCAGGTCGTCGTGCCCCAGGGGTTGTAGATCTGCAGCTTGTCGCCCTCCTGCGCGATGACGGTCATCGCGTGGGCGCCGTCCTTGCCCTTGACGTCGACGGGGACCGGGCGGCCGTCCGCGACCGCCTTCTCGACATCGCTCAGCACCGCCCTGCGGTCGGCGGCGCCCGCCAGGTCGTGGCGCTGGTAGTCGTCACCGGTGGCGGCACCGATGGTGGAGTCGTCGATGTGCTCCTGCCCGTCGGGGCCCATGCCCTCCCATTGGTCACCGCCGTGGCCCTCCGTGTGCAGCCGGTGCTGCTCGGCCACCAGGCGCTGCTTGAAGGCCCCGGGGTCGTCCTCCTGCCCGCTGGTGCCGCCGGTGAGTCCGAGGGCGTAGAGGGGGTCGACCATGGCGCGGGCGGTGACGGTGGACGAGGCCACGCAGGTGCCCTCCGAGCCGTCGCCGCCCTGGATCCACCGCTGCCCGTCGAAGGTGACGTAGTCCTTGTTGTTGTTGGAGCCGTCGGAAGCCAGACCCTCGTCGTCCATGCTGTCCACCTGGGTGACGACGGGCGTGAGATGCCTGCGCAGCCACTCCGGGTCGTGGCCCTGGATCTTGCCCTGGAACTGCTCGATCTCCGCCACGCTGTGCCCGGCGGCCAGGGCCTTCATCAGATAGGCCCGCTCCTGCGGGCTCTGCGACCCGGCCAGCATCTGGTCCACGGCGGCCCGGTCGGCGGCGCTCAGCTGGTCCATGCGCCGCCCGGCGCGCTCCAGGTCGTGCGCGGTGAGGATCTCGTTCAGCACGGGGTCGCCGTCGACGGCGCTGGTCTCGGCCAGCATCAGCTTGTCGACGGCGGTCAGGTTGCCCGTGCCCAGCTTGCGCACGCGTGCCTCGGAGGCCCACTTGTTCAGGTCCCTGGCGGCGGCGTGGGCGGCGTCGTCGGCGGCGATCGCGGCCTTGTGCATGTCCTCGGCGCCCAGGGAGGCGAGGGAACGGGCGTTCAGCCGGACGGCCTCTTCGTCGTCGGACTCGAAGAGGTCGTCGAACCAGTCGTCCTTGCCGCCGAGCATCCCGAGCGCCTCGCGCAGCGAGTCCCGCCCGTCGCCGTCCTGGCTCTTGGCGTCCTTGAGGGCGTCGGCGAACGTGAGCAGCGCCAGTCCGCCGCCGTAGAAGGCCCGGCCCACCGCCCCGGCGGCCCGCCCGGCAGCGGCCACCGCGTCCGAGGCGAGGACACTCGTGTTCCCGGCCCAGACGTCCGGCAGGCCCTTCTTGGCCACCCTGTCGATGCGCTTGTAGAGGTCGTCGAGGTCCTGCTTCTGGTACAGCTTGCCGAGGGACTCCAGCGTCGCCGTGTCGCCGACCGGGGCGCAGACGGCGAGCGCGTCGTTGATGGCGTCGATCAGGTCGTTCTTGCTGTCGGCGGAGGCGATGGTCCTGCACAGCTCGCCCAGCCGCGTGCGGCGGTCGCCCGTGGACTCCGTCATCGCCCGCCCCGTCAGTAGTCGGCCAGCGCCGAGGGGCGCCTGGCGTGGGCGGGCATGGTGGTGAGGTAGCCGTCACCGGCGGGAGCGGGCATGGTGCTGAAGGAGCTGTCGCCGACCCGCACACTGCGGACACTCGTGTCGACGAGGCTGTCGCTGCCGTGGTACGCCCCCTTCGACAGCCGTACCTTGTCGGCCAGTTCGTGCAGCGCCGATTCCAGGGCCTTGACTTCCGCCTCCCAGGCGGCGGCGTACGCGTTGAACGCCGCGGCGGCGTCGGGACCGCCGAGCGCGTCGTCCATGTAGCACATGGCGGGCTGGATCGCCTCGCCGATCTTGCCCGCGTCGCCGCCCGCGGCGTCCAGGTCCTTCGCCTGTCCGGACATCCCGGACTTGACGGTGTAACCGTCCGAAGACGCGCCCATCAGGCTCCCCCGTTGAAATGATCACGACCGCGGGGGACGCTAACACGCGACACCCGGCGGAAAGTCCGGGTGTCACGCGCCCCGCACCGAGTCGACACACCATCCCCGCCGCGACGCCGTGCCGTCAGACCAGGAGAGCAACCGGCATGCCATCCCCCGCAGACCGCAAGCACCGCATGGTGACCGCCTTCCAGCGGCGCATCGCCAACCCCCTCAACCGGCGCCTGCCGTTCCAGACCCTCCTGGAGACCACCGGCCGCACCTCCGGCCTGCCCCGGCGGACCCCGGTGGGCGGGCGCCGGGTCGGTGGCTCCTTCTGGCTGGTCTCCGAGTTCGGCCACAAGTCGCAGTACGTCCGCAACATCCAGGCCGACCCGAGGGTCCGCGTCCGCCTGGCCGGCCGCTGGCACCAGGGCACCGCCCACCTCCTCCCCGACGACGACCCCGTCGCCCGCCTGCGCGCCCTCCCCTTCTTCAACAGCGCGGCGGTACGGGCCTTCGGCACGGATCTGCTGACGGTGCGGGTGGATCTGGAGGACTGAGCGGGAGCGGAGCGGCGCTCACCCCGGCCACACGATCGCCTGCACCTCGCTGTACGCATGCAGCGCGTACGAGCCCACGTCCCGCCCCACCCCGCTCCTCTTGAACCCGCCGAACGGGGCCTCCATGTTGCGGCCGACGGTGTTGACGCCGACCCCGCCGGCCCGCAGGCGCCGGGCCACCCGGAAGGCGCGGGCGACGTCGCCCGACCAGACGTAGTCGATGAGGCCGTAGTCGGAGTCGTTCGCGAGGGCGACCGCCTCGTCCTCGTCGTCGAAGGGGATGACGCAGACCACCGGCCCGAAGATCTCCTCGCGGGCCACCCGCATGTCGTTGGCGCAGTCGGCGAGCAGCGTCGGCGCGACGTAGAACCCGCGTTCCAGCGGCGGCCGTTCGCCGCCCGCGGCCACGGTCGCGCCCTCCTTGCGGCCGAGTTCGACGTACGACTCGACGCGCGCCCGGTGCTCCGCCGAGATCACCGGCCCGACGACCGTGTCCGGCTCCGACGGATCCCCCACCTTCAACCGGCGTGCGTATCCGGCGAGTTGCTCCACGAGCCGCTCGTACACACCCCGCTGCGCCAGCACCCGCGTCGGCGCGGTGCAGATCTGCCCGCTGTAGAAGGAGAAGGTGGTGCCGATGCCGGCCACGGCCGAGCCGAGGTCGGCGTCGTCGAACACGAGGGCCGCACCCTTGCCGCCCAGCTCCATCAGCTGGCGTTTCATGTCCCGCCCGCACACCTCGGCGATGCGCCGGCCGACGGCCGTGGAGCCGGTGAAACTGACCATGTCGACGTCCTCGGACGCCACCACCGCCTCGCCCACGGCCACGTCCCGCCCGGAGACCACGTTCACCACGCCCGGCGGTGCGCCGGCCGCCTGAAGCGCCTCGGCCATCCGGTAGACGGACAGCGGGTCCTGCGGGGCGGGCTTCACCACCACCGTGTTGCCCATGGCGAGCGCCGGGGCGACCTTCCCGGCCGGGTTGGCCCAGGGGTTGTTGTACGAGGTGACGCAGGTGACGACGCCGACGGGCTGCCGCAGCGCCAGCGCGCCCATCACCCCGGCCCTCCCCATCGGCCCGGCCTCGTTGATCTGCGGGGCGACCGGCCACTCGGCGCTCTCCACGCTCGCGTACCGGCGGAACCGGGCGGCGGCCACCCCGACCTGCATGGCCCGGGCGGTCGCGGTGGTCGCCCCGGTCTCGGCGCGGGCGAGTTCGGCGTACGGCAGCAACTGGCCGCGGATGATCTCCGCCGCCCGCGCCAGCACCGCCGCCCGTTCCTCCGGCCGGGTCCGCGACCACGGCCCGAACGCCTCCCGGGCCGCCGCGCAGGCCGCCCGGGCCTGCTCCGGCGAGGCCTCCGGCGCCCGGCCGACGGTCTCCTCGGTGGCCGGGTCGGTCACCGGGTAGTACCCGCCGTCCGGCTCGGCCCACCGGCCGCCGACGAACAGCCGCTGCCCGTCGCTCACCGCGTCCCCACCGTCCGTGTGTCGGTCCCCGAGCGCAGCACCCTGCCCGGTACGGCGCCGCTCACCACGTCGTCGCGGATCGCCTCGACCCCGTTGACCCACACGGCCCGCACCCCGATCGCCGCCGAGTCCAGCCGGGGGCTGTCGCCCGGCAGGTCGTGCACGAGCCGCGCCTGCCCGGCGTCGATCCGCTCCGGGTCGAACAGGACCAGGTCGGCGTGGAAGCCCTCGCGGATCCGGCCCCGCTCCCGCAGCCCGAACAGCCGCGCCGGGTCATCGGTCAGCATCCGCACCGCCCGCTCCAGACCGACCAGCTTCCGCCCGCGCAGACAGTCCCCGAGGAACCGGGTCGTGTACGGCGCCCCGCACATCCGGTCCAGGTGCGCCCCGGCGTCGGAGCCGCCCAGCAGGACGTCCTCGTGCTGCCAGGTCTCGGCGCGCAGCGCCCAGGAGGCGGGGTCGTTGTCGGTCGGCATCGGCCACAGCACCGTGCGCAGTTCGTCGGCCGCGCAGATCTCCACCAGGCAGGCGAAGGGGTCAAGGCCGCGCTCCTCGGCGATGTCCCGCACCACCCGGCCGCTCAGGCCCCGGTTGGCCTCGCTGTAGGTGTCCCCGATGACGTACCGGCCGAAGTTCGCGAGCCGCCGGAACACCCCCGCCTCCTTGGAGCGGGCCCGGCGCAGCATCTCCGCCCGCACCTGCGGGTCCTTCAGCCTGGCGATCCGCTCGGGTACCGGCAGTCCGAGGATCGGCCCCCACCCGGGGATCAGGTTGAGGGCGCAGAAGGTGCCCAGGGACATGTTCATCGGGGTCAGGATGGGCATGGTGAGCGCCACGATCCGCCCGCCGGCCTTCCGCGCCCGCTCGCTCGCGCTCAGCTGCCGGGGCACCCGCTCCGGTACGGCCGCGTCGACGGTGAGCACGTTCCAGTTGAGCGGCCGCCCGGCGACCGCGCTCATCTCCACGAGCAGATCGATCTCGTCGTCGTCGAACTGGTCCAGGCACCCGGCGACGATCGCCTCGATCTGCGTGCCCTCGTGCTCCCCGACCGCCCGGGCCAGGGCGAGCAGTTCGGCGGGCCTCGCGTGCCGGGAGGCGACCGGCCTGCCGTCGCCGTCGGAGTGGGTGCTGGACTGGGTGGTGGAGAATCCCCAGGCGCCCGCGTCCATCGCCTCGTGCAAGAGCCTTACGATCTCGGCCAGTTGCTCCTCGCTCGGCTGTCCGCCGACCGCGTCCGGCCCCATCACGTGCCGGCGCAGCGCGCAGTGCCCGACCATGAAGCCCGCGTTGACGGCGATCCGGCCGTCGAGCGCGTCCAAGTACTCCCCGAAGGAGTTCCAGTTCCAGGGCGCCCCCTCCTCCAGCGCCACCAGGGACATCCCCTCCACCTTGGACATCATCCGGCGCGTGTAGTCGGCGTCCTCGGGGCGGGCGGGGTTCAGCGGGGCGAGGGTGAACCCGCAGTTCCCGGCCGCGACCGTGGTCACCCCGTGGTTCAGCGAGGGTGTGGCGTACGGGTCCCAGAAGAGCTGGGCGTCGTAGTGGGTGTGGGGGTCCACGAAACCGGGGGCGAGGACGAGCCCCGCGGCGTCCTCGGCGGTGCGGGCCTCCTCGGTGACCTCGCCGACGGCGGCGATACGGCCGTCCCGGATGCCGACGTCGGCGGTGAAGGCGGGGGCGCCGGTGCCGTCGACGACGGTGGCGCCCTTGATCACATGGTCCAGCATTCCCGCGAACCCCCTCAGACCGCTTGCCGGAACCGGCTCGTCCGGTGCACGGGATCCGTGTCGATCTTCGGGATCACATGCTCCCCGATCAGCCGTATCGTCTGGAGCGTCTCCTCCTTCGGCACCCCCACCGGCAGCCCGAAGCTCAGCTGGTCCGCGCCCGCCTGCTCCCAGCGCTTGCACTGGCGCAGCACCTCGTCCGGGTCGCCGCAGATCAGCAGCTCCTCCTCGATGAGCAGTTCCACGAACTCCGGTGTGTACGGGGGCAGCGTCTCCGGCCAGACGGGGAAGCCCTCCGGCCGGGGGAAGGTGTCGTGGTACCGGAAGACCAGCGACGGCAGGTAGTGCAGCCCGCCGCCGACCGCGATCCGGATCGCCTCGTCGTGCGTCGGCGCGCAGATCGCGGTCGTCGTCACCATCACGTTGTCGTTGACGAAGTCCCCGACCGGCTCGGCGTTCACGACCGCCGTCTTGTACTGCTCCAGCACCCACTCCATGTCGGAGACCTTCTGGATGCTGAAGCCGAGCACGCCGAGCCCCTTCCTCGCGGCCATGGCGTACGACGCCGGTGACCCGGCCGCGTACCACATCGCCGGGTGGGACTTCCCGTACGGCTTCGGCAGGACCTTCCTCGGCGGCAGCTGCCAGTGCTTGCCCTGGAAGCCGGCGTACTCGTCCTGGAGCCACATCTTCGGGAACTCGGCGATGGTCTCCTCCCAGATCTCCTTCGTGTGATTCATGTCGGTCACACCCGGTATGAACCCGAGGATCTCGTGGGACCCGGCGCCCCGCCCGCTGCCGAACTCGAAGCGGCCCTCGCTGAGGTGGTCGAGCATGGCGACCTTCTCGGCGACCTTCACGGGGTGGTTGACCTGGGCGAGGGGGTTGAAGATCCCGGAGCCCAGGTGGATCCGGTCGGTCGCGTGCGCCAGGTAGCCCAGGAACACGTCGTTGGCGGACAGGTGCGAGTACTCCTCCAGGAAGTGGTGCTCGGAGGCCCAGGCGTACTTGAAGCCGGATCGGTCCGCCTGGATGACGTACTCGGTCTCCTCCATCAGCGCCTTGTGCTCGGCGAGCGGGTCGGTCTCGGCACGCTTGCCCACGTATCCCTGTACAAAGAGCCCGAATTCCACGGCGGTTCACCATCCCGGTCCAGGTGGTCCTGCGAGTCCTGTGCGTCCTACGAACTTTCTGACGTACCGTCAGATTCGTCAATAGCTGACACCTCGTCAGCCCACTGAGCGGATGTCCGTCAGATGACGCTGACCCCGGCCAGCCACCCGCCGTCGATCACGAACGGCTGCCCGGTGATGTACGAGGAGTCCGCCGACGTGAGGAAGAGCGCCAGCCGGGCCACCTCCTCCGGCTGCCCGACCCGCCCGAGCGGCACGAGCCCCCGGTACAGCTCGTCCAGCGCCCGGCTCATCTCCTCCGGGTCGGCGTCCGGGTCCAGGCGGGCCGGGTTGGACATGGGGGTGTCGATGGCGCCCGGGCAGATCGCGTTGACCCGGATCCCCCGGCCGGCCAGCTCCAGCGCCGCGACCCGGGTCAGCCCCAGCACGGCGTGCTTGGTGGCGGCGTACGTGCCGACGGCCGCCATGCCGGTGAGCGCCGTGTAGGAGGCGGTGTTGACGATCGTGCCGCCTTCCGGCAGCTCCGGCGCGACCGCCTTCATACCCAGGAAACAGCCGACCTGATTGACCCTGACGACCTGCATGAACTCGTCCAGCGGGGTGTCCGCGAGGGCGTTGAAGCGCAGGATGCCCGCGTTGTTGACGAGCCCGTCGATGCGCCCGTAGGCCTCCTTCACCGCCCCGACGGCCGAGCGCCAGCCGTCCTCCTCGCCCACGTCGAGGTGGACGTACAGCGCCCCGATCTCCTTCGCCAGGGCCTCGCCCCGCTCGTCCAGCACATCGGCGACGGCCACCCGCGCGCCCTCCGCCCGAAAGAGCCGCGCCTCCTGCTCGCCCTGCCCGCGGGCCGCCCCGGTGATGACGACGACCCGCCCGTCCAGCTTGCCCATGGAATCCTCCTCGACCGGACCGGGGTCCGAACCCGGCTCCGAAGCCACATCTGAATCCGTCCGCACTCCCAGGCCCTGTCGCCGAGCTCCCGCCCGTCCAGCCGGGCCTCCTTCTCAGCCCAGCCGGGGTGCGACCTCGGCGCCGAACACGGCTATCTGTTCGGTGAGTTCGGCCCGGCTCCGGCTGCGGAACCGCACCTGGATCTGGTCCACGCCCATCGCCCGGTACGCCCGCAGCGACGCGGCGACCTCCTCCGGCGCCCCGCTGAGGGTCCGCCGCCCGACCTCCCAGCCGGCCCGCCCGACGTACAGCGGCTCGGTGATGGCCCCGACGGTGAACGCCCCCTCGACGCCCGCCTCTTCGCGCAGCCGCCGGATACGGGCGATCTGCGCGGGCAGCCGGTCCCGGGGATCCCCCTGCGGCAGCCAGCCGTCGCCCTTCAGGGCGGCCCGGCGCACGGCGGGGGGCGAGGAGCCCCCGACCCACAGGGGAACGACCGGCTGGGCCGGCCGAGGAAGCTGGCCGAGCCCGGCGAAGTCGTAGAACTTGCCGTGGTGTTCCGGGAACTCCGCCGGCCCGAGAGCCGCCCGCAACGCGTCGATCGTCTCGTCCAGCACAGCCCCCCGCCGCTCGAAGTCGGCCCCGACCGCCTCGAACTCCTCCCGCACGTGCCCGGCGCCCACCCCGAGGACCAGCCGGCCACCGGAGAGGTGGTCGAGGGTGGCGTACTGCTTGGCGGTCAGGAGCGGGTGCCGCAGCCCGACGACGGCGACATGGCTGAGCAGGCGCACCCGCTCGGTGACGGCGGCGAGGTGGGCGAGGGTGGCGACGGGGTCGTACCAGACCGTGCTCATGGCCCCGGCGAGGCGGCGCGGGATCGCCACGTGGTCGCAGACGGCGAGATAGCCGAACCCGGCCCGGTCCGCCGCCCGCGCGATCTCCACCAGATCCGCGGGCCCGGCCCCGGCCTCCCACTCCTCGGCGTAGATCGTGCTCTGCGACTGGACGGGCAACTGCATGCCGTACGTCAGGGATGCCGGGGCGCTCACCTGGGCCCCCGCCACAGCCCGTCCCGCGTCAGCCCCAGCAGCTCGATGGCGTTGCCGCGCACGATCCGCTCGACCACGTCGTCCGCCAGGTGCCCCATCTGCGTCTCGGCGACCTCGCGGGACTTGGGCCAGGTGGAGTCGGAGTGCGGGTAGTCGGTCTCGTACAGGACGTTGCCGACGCCGATGGAGTCGAGGCTCCGGAGCCCGAAGGCGTCGTCGAAGAAGCAGCCGTAGACGTGCTCGGCGAAGGTCTCCGACGGCGGCCGGGTGACCTTGTCGGCGACCCCGCCCCACCCCCGGTTCTCCTCCCACACCACGTCGGCGCGCTCAAGGATGTACGGAATCCACCCGATCTGCCCCTCCGCGTACATCACCTTGAGATTCGGGAAGCGCTCGAACTTCCCGCTCATCAGCCAGTCCACCATCGAGAAGCAGCAGTTGGCGAAGGTGATGGTGGAGCCCACGGCGGGCGGGGCGTCGGCGGAGGTGGAGGGCATGCGGCTGCTGGAGCCGATGTGCATGGCGACGACCGTGCCGGTCTCGTCGCACGCCGCGAGGAACGGATCCCAGTCGTCGGTGTGCACGGACGGCAGGCCCAGGTGCGGCGGTATCTCGGAGAACGCGACGGCCCGCACCCCCCGCGCCGCGTTGCGCCGCACTTCCTCGGCGGCCAGCTCGGCGTCCCACAGGGGTATGAGGGTGAGCGGTATCAGCCGGCCGCGCGCCTTCGGCCCGCACCACTCCTCCACCATCCAGTCGTTGTAGGCGCGCACGCACAGCAGGCCGAGCTCCTTGTCGGCGACCTCCGTGAAGGTCTGTCCGCAAAAGCGCGGGAAGGTCGGGAAACAGACGGCCGACTGGACGTGGTTGACGTCCATGTCGGCGAGCCGGGCGGGGACGTCGTACGACCCGGCCCGCATCTGCTCGTAGGTGATGACTTCGAGCCTGACCTGGTCGCGGTCGACGCCGACGGCGGTGTCGAGCCGGGTGAGCGGCCGCCGTAGGTCTTCGTAGACCCACCAGTCGCCGACGGGTCCGTCCGTGCTGCCGGGATCACCCATGACCGGCTTGAACCGTCCGCCGAGGAAGGTCATCTCCTTCAGCGGCGCGCGCACGATCCGGGGTCCGACGTCCAGGTACTTCTTCGGCAGCCGGTCCTGCCAGACGGTGGCGGGCTCCACGGTGTGGTCGTCGACGGAGATGATCAGCGGGAACTGTGGTGTCTCCATGGGCCTCACGGTAGCGCCGATCTGACGACCCGTCAGCTAGTGAGTCGCGGTCCGCCGTGTGCGAAGACCGTGTGAGGGCTTTGTGCACCCCGCCGCGCCGACCTGTGATCGCCGTCTCCCACGGCTGACGCAACCGCCCGGAACAAGGCAAACTGACGGGGTTGTTCGTGGACCCGAGGGGGACCAACGCATGGACGATGGGCCACGAGTGCCTGAGCAGCGGCGTCCCGGCTCCGTGACCGTCACGGAACCGGAGGCGTTGCGGTTCGGCGTGCTCGGTCCGGTACGGGCCTGGCGCGGCACCGAGCCGCTCAACACGGGCTCCCCGCAGCAGCGCGCCCTGCTGGCCGCCCTGCTGCTGCGCGAGGGCCGTACGGCGACCGCGGCGGAGCTCATCGACGCCCTGTGGGGAGCCGAGCCCCCGTCGCAGGCGCTGGCGGCCCTGCGCACCTACGCCTCCCGGCTGCGCAAGGTGCTGGACCCCGGCGTGCTGGTCAGCGAGTCCGGCGGCTATGCCGTCCGGGGCCTGCGCGAGGGCGCCCTGGACCTGGCGCAGGCGCAGGAGCTGGCGGCGCAGGCGGAGAAGGCGCGGACGGCCGGCGATCTGTGCCGCGCCCGCGAGCTCCTGAACGAGGCCCTGGGCAGGTGGGACGGCGAACCGCTGGCCGGCGTCCCCGGCCCCTACGCCGAGACCCAGCGCGTCCGCCTGGAGGAATGGCGCCTGGGCCTCATCGAATCCCGCCTGGACATGGACCTGGAGCAGGGCTGCCACGCGGAGGCCGTCTCGGAACTGACCGCGCTGACCGCCGCCCACCCCCTGCGGGAGCGCCTGCGCGAGCTGCTGATGCTGGCGCTGTACCGCAGCGGGAGACAGGCCGAGGCCCTCGCCGTCTACGCCGACACCCGGCGCCTCCTCTCGGAGGAGCTCGGCGTGGACCCGCGCGCGGGCCTCAGCGAGCTGCAGCAGCGCATCCTCCAGGCCGATCCGGCCCTGGCGGAGCCCTCGTCGCCGTCGGCGGAACCGGCCGTCGGCGCGGTCCGCCCGGCCCAACTGCCCGCCTCGGTACCCGACTTCACCGGCCGGGCGTCCTTCGTCGCGGAACTGAGCGACGTACTCGCCTCGGCGTCGGAGTCGGCGGACGCCGGCAACCGGGTGATGGCGGTCTCGGCGCTGGCAGGCATCGGGGGCGTGGGCAAGACGACACTGGCGGTGCACGTGGCCCACCGGGCCCGCACGGCCTTCCCGGACGGCCAGCTGTACGTGGACCTCCAGGGCGCGGGCCCGCTTCCGGCGGAACCCGAGACGGTGCTCGGCTCGTTCCTGCGCGCACTGGGCACGGCGGACTCGGCGATCCCGGACAGCATGGAGGAACGGGCGGCCCTGTACCGCTCGGTCCTGGACGGCCGGCGGGTACTGGTCCTGCTGGACAACGCCAAGGACGCGGCCCAGGTACGCCCGCTCCTGCCGGGCACGGAGGGCTGCGCGGCCCTGGTGACGTCCCGCGTCCGCATGGTCGACCTGGCGGGCGCCCACCTGGTCGACCTGGACGTGATGTCCCCGGAGGAGGCGCTGGCCCTCTTCACGAAGATCGTGGGCGAGGAACGGGTGGCGGCGGAGCGGGAGGCCGCCCTGGACGTGGTCGCGGCCTGCGGCTTCCTGCCACTCGCGATCCGCATCGCGGCGTCCCGCCTGGCGGCCCGCCGCACCTGGACGGTCTCCGTCCTGGCGGCCAAGCTGGCGGACGAACGCCGCCGCCTGGACGAGCTCCAGGCGGGCGACCTGGCGGTGAAGGCGACGTTCGAGTTGGGGTACGGGCAGTTGGAGCCCGCCCAGGCACGGGCGTTCAGGTTGCTGGGGCTCGCGGACGGCCCGGATATTTCGCTCGCGGCTGCTGCGGCGGTCCTCGACCTTCCGGCGGAGGAGACGGAGGACCTGCTGGAGTCCCTCGTGGACACATCGCTGCTGGAGTCGGCGGCGCCTGGGCGGTATCGCTTCCACGACCTGGTCCGGCTCTACGCGCGTGCGTGCGCGGAGAGGGACGAGCAGCCGCCGAGCGAACGCGAGGCGGCGATGTCCCGCCTGCTGGACTTCTACCTGGCCACGGCAGCACAGGTGTATGCGATGGAGCGGCCGGGGGACCGGTTGGTGGATCATCTGGAGCGCACGGAGTATCCGGGGCTGCGGTTCGAGGACCGGAAGCGAGCGCAGGACTGGCTGTACGCGGAGGCCACCTGCCTGCTCGCCTGCGTGCGGCAGTCCGCCGACGGAAGCGCGCTGCGGCGCGCCATCGATCTCCTGTGGGCGTCCGTCGACCTTGCGGAGTCAGGCGCCAACTCCAAGGAGTACGAGACCGCCGCCATCGCCCTGAGAGCGGCTGCGCAGGCAGTCGGCGACGTGCGCGCCGAAGGCAGGGCCTCTGTCGTTCTGGGCAACGCGCGACTGTTCTCCGGAGTGTTCGACCAGGCGCACCGCGAGGCACGGGAGGCGTTCCAGCTCGCTGAGGCGGCCGACGACGCACTGCCCTCGTGCTGGGCAGCGAACGTGCTGGGCAGCACGGCGTTCTACCAGAACCGGCACGAGGACGCCGAAGGCTACTTCAGCCAGGCCATCGAGAAGTTCCGCAGCTGCGGCGACTTGGCGGGCACGGCGGCCGCCCTGTGCAACCTGTCGCGCCTGCACCTGGCGACGAACCGCGCCGACACCGCCGTCGTCCTGGCACGCCAGGGCACGGACATCTACCAGGAACTCGGCCACACGCTCAGAGGAGCGAACGGGCGCTACGCGTACGGCATGGCCCTGGCCAAGACCGGCCAGCACGGCAGCGCCGCTGACCAGTTGAAAGAGGCCCTGGGCGTCTTCCGTGACAGTCGTCAGCGTCTGTGGGAGGGGATGACGCTCTGTCGGCTCGCGGAGGTCGACCTGGATGCCCGCAAGCCGGGGCAGGCCGCGAGCAACGCCGAGATGGCGCTCACCGTCCTGCGGGGCATCGGAGGCGAATGGCGTCGCGGCCATGTCCTGACCGTGCTGGGCAGAGCCCTGAACGGCATCGGCCACTCGGGGCGGGCCCAGGTCTGCTGGCAGGAGGCCCTGGAGATCTACGAGAGCCTGAATTCCGCCGAGGCCACCGAGGTCCGCAAACTCCTCACTCCGGTGGCGGCCGCCTGAGGGCCGCCGGGACGTTCATCGTTCGTTTATCGCGGCCCGGCACTCTCGTGGTTGTCGATCCGTCGCGTCGGGGGGCAGACGGGTCGCGGGGAGGTCCCCACACCCGCGGATTAGGGTTGGGCGACCTGAGTGAGCCCGCTCGGCCATCCACGGGGGAATGACCGGGCGGGCCCTCACGTTCCACACCGATCCACCCAGGGGAGGCACCATGAGCAACACCGAGAACAACACGATCGTCCAGCCGGACAACACCCACGTCACCGACGCTCCGGCGGGCGGGGGAGTCAAACCGCTCAACACGCACGTCACCGACGCGCCCGCGAACGGAGAAGTCAAGCCGCTCAACACGCACGTCACGGACGTCGAGGCGGTGGCCGCCGACGGCACGGTGAGCCCGGACAACACGCACGTAACGTCCGACCCCAGCTGAGCCACCTCCCGCACGGGGGAACCGGCCGCGACGGCACCGAGGGGGAGCCGTCGCGGCCGACGTGTGTCCGGAATCAGCACCCTCACCATCGACTCTCCGATCTCCGAGGAAACCGCCATGACCCGTATCGCGAAGATCGTCGCCACCACCGCCCTGATACTCGGCACGACCGCGACCGCCGTAAGCCCGGCCCTGGCCGACAACCACCAGCCGGTGAGCCCGGACAACGCCCACGCCACGCTGGTGGCCCCCCACAACACCCACATCACGGACAGCGACAGCTGAGTCAACCGGCACCACCCAGCTCGCACCACACCGTCTTGCCCTCCACCCCCCGCTCCACGCCCCAGCGCAGAGCCACCGCCTCCAGCAGGGCGAGACCGCGTCCCTCCTCGTCGTCGAGCGCGGCGGACCGGGACAGGGGGAGGGCCTGCCCGGCCGGGTCCGTCACCTCGACGCGGATGCGATCACCGTCCGTCCGGACCACCCGTACACGGACCGAAGTCCCCTCCCCCACATGCCGGATCACGTTGGTGACGAGTTCGGTGACGCAGAGTTCGGCGTCCGGGCAGGGTGCGCTCAGGTAGCGGCGAACGGTACGCCGAAGCCCTCGCAGCGCCTCTGGTACGGCGGGAAGCTCGACGTCCAGCGGCGGCCGGCCCGGTGTCGCATCGGCCCCCCTCAGCGCCGCCGCCAGCCTGCGCGCCACGGCGGCGTTGCAGTTGCCGAGCGCGACCAGGCCTGCCGGCGGCCGGTATGCGCCCGCGAAACTCGGCAGGTCCACCCGGAGGGACGGCAGGGTGATGCCGTGGCTGGACAGGGCGGCGCGCAGGTCATCCACGCAGAGGGTGATGTCGTAGACGGAGTTGCCGGGGCTGGCGGGGGCTGGAGTGGGGGACGACATGGTTGCGGGACGCCTTCCTGTGCTCTCTGTGAGGAAACAGTCACACCTTGGCGTCCGCATCGGTACCGTTTGAAGAGCTTTCGGTTACGCAGAGCAACAGGCAAACGGCGGTGATGAGTTGTGCCCCCACGCAAGGACCCCGACGCAGCGGCCAACGTCCCCTCCTTCTACGGCGCCGAGTTGCGCTACCGACGGGAACTGGCGGGCCTCACGCTGGAACAACTGGCCGAGGGAAGCTTCCGCGGCGTTCCCTTCCTGAGCCAGATCGAGCGCGCCGAGCGGCGCATGCCGGTGGATCTGGCCCGGCATGTCGACAAGGTCCTGAAGACGGACGGGTTTTTCGAGCGGCGTTGTGAAGATGCGCGCAGGGCACGGCAGTCGGGGCATGCGGAGTACTTCGCGGATGTGGCGGAGATGGAGCAGCATGCGGAGACGATCGAGGAGTGGGCGCCGATGCTGGTGCCGGGGCTGCTGCAAACGCAGGCCTATGCCGAGGCCGTCGTACACACGTCGCTGCCGTGGCTGCCGTCCGAGCGGGTCGACAAGCAGGTTCAGGCCCGGTTGAAGCGTGCGGAGATCTGGAAACGCGAGGAGCGGCCGTCGTTCTGGGCTGTCCTGCACGAGTCCCTCATTCGCAAGCCCCTCCTTCCAGCGGCGGAGATGGCGGTGCAACTGGAGCACATCGCTGACGTGATCCGCTCCACGCAGGGCGTTCTGCAGATCCTCCCGGAAACGGCGCACGCCCACCCGTTCATGATGGGCATGGTGAAGGTCATGACCTTCCCCGACGCCCCGCCGGTCGCCTACACCGAGGGTCTCCACAATGGCCAACTCATCGATTTTCCAGCGCTCGTGAAGGACTACCGTAGGTCGTACGATCTGCTCAGGGCCGCGGCACTACCGCCAGAGGCGTCCCTGGCCATGGTCGAACGAGCGGCGGAGGACTACCGAGATGGCAAGCACCGGGTTTGACCTGAGCACGGCTGTTTGGCGGAAGAGCAGCTACAGCAACGGCAGTGGCGGGGATTGCCTCGAAGTAGCCCACCTCCCGTGGCGCAAGAGCAGCTACAGCAACGGGAGCGGCGGCGAGTGCGTCGAAGTCAGTGACGCTTACCCCAGTGTGATCCCTGTCCGCGACTCGAAGAAGGCACAGGACGGCCCCGTACTCCTCTTCCGGCCCCTTGCATGGGATGCCTTCGTCGGCTCGCTCAAGGGCTGACCAGGGTTATCCACAGGGCAAGCGGCACGGCGTGGTTTCTGCGATCTTGCTCTGGTGGAGTGCAGGGACTTGAGGGCGCTGGCGGACGGGGGCGTCCTGCTCACCTCACGTGCCGTCGAGGCCGGCTGGCCCCGGCGCGATCTCACACGCGCGCTGAGAGCAGAGGGCTGGACCCAACTTCGGCGCGGCGCCTGGGCGGAGCCGGGCCGGGACCCCGACCTCCTCACCCGGCTCCGGGCGGTGCTGTTCCGTGAACCCCGGCTGATCGTGAGCCATGGTTCAGCGGCCGCCCTCTGGCGCATCGAGTTGCTCGGCGGCAGTCGTGGCAGCCGTAAGGCACCGTTGGAGTTCATCGATCCCCAGCTCAGCCTCCGCCGCCTGAGCGGTGACGTACACGTACACCGCCTGCCGCTCGACCCGGCCGACGTAGTGGAACGGCAGGGGTTTCGCCTCACCAACCCCACCCGCACGGTCATGGATCTGCTCCGGCGGGGTCCGAGGGACGAGGCGGTCGTCGCGGTGGACTCGGCGCTGACCTACCGGAGGGTCGGGCACGTCCGCCGGGCACCGCTCACCCGGTGGGACGACGTCGTGGCCGCGCTGGAGTCGGCGGGGCAGGCTCAGGGCTCGGTACGGGCCCGGCGCTGGCTGCGTCTGTGCGACCCGCTCGCCGGTTCCCCGGCGGAGACGGTTGCCCGACTCCGTATGTACGACGCCGCTCTTCACCCCGAGAGCCAGGCCGAGCTGCGCACACCGGACGGACGCCGCCGCACCCTCGACTTCCTCTTCCGGGCGACGGGGTTGGGCGTGGAGATCGAGGGCTACGCCTACCACGGCACCCGTGACGCCCACCGTCAGGACATCACCCGCTTCAACCAGCTCTTACGGTGCCCGGAGATCCGCAGCCTCCTGCGCTTCAGCGCCGAGGACGTTTTCCACCGCCCTGCGTACATGGTCGAGGAGATCAGGGCCACCTTGGCTGACCTGACCGGTGCTTCCAAGTGACCGTGGGGCCGCCCGCTTCTCTCTCAGTGTCGTGCTTCCGCGAGGTGTGTAAAGGGCGCTCCCGTTCCGCTGCGCTCCACTCCCGCGTCGGCTGCGCCGATGGCCCTGCGGGCCACCCTTGACACACCTCGCTCCAGCACGCGGAAGAAGCGAGCGGGCAGCCCGGGGAAAGTGGGCGCCTCACCGGGGTTGGCCCTACCGCCAGTTACCTCGCGGGCCGGGGCAGGGGGGCTCACCCGCGCCTCGCCTGCACGCCGGGCAGGCGAGGCGCGGGTGCGGCTGGGTGGGTGGGGGCGCATCAGCAGGCGGGGAACCGGATGAGTTCGGCGACTGCGGCTGGGTGGGTGGGGGCGCATCAGCAGGCGGGGAACCGGATGAGTTCGGCGACTGCGGCTGGGTGGAGGGGAGACGCATCAGCAGACGGGAATCGCCAGGCAGGCTCAGCGACTGCGGCCGAGTGGGGGGAGACGCATCAGCGGACGGGAGTCGCCGGGCAGGCTCAGCGACTGCGGCCGAGTGGAGGGGGAGACGCATCAGCAGACGGGAGTTGCCGGGCAGGTTCGGCGGCTGCGGCCGAGTGGGGGTGGGGGGAGTCGGGGGCTCGGGCGGGTTGGGAAGCGGAGGGGGTGGGGGGATGTGGGGAGGAGAGGCAGCGGGGGCTGAGGTGGCGGTGATCGGGGAGTAATTGGACGGTTTGGGCCATCCTCATGGCCAGGGCCCCGCCACTCCCTGCACCAACCGCCCCTATCCATCCCCCCTCCCATTCCCGGCGCGCCCAAATCATCCAATTGCCCTCTCTCTCGTGGCTGGTGGGAGTGGTGTGGCAGAGGAGGCTGAGGGGATGGCCCCCACCCCCGGCGCTCCCCACCCACCACCCGCAAGCCGCCGCACCCACCCGGCGTGCATGCGAGGCGCGGCCGCGCCCCCGCGGCCAAGGCCGCCGACGCAGCCGGCCCAAGGGACCGGTACCGGTAAGGCGCCCACTCTCCCCGGGCTGCCCGCTCGCTTCTCCCCCGTGCTGGAGCGAGGTGTGTCAAGGGTGGCCCGCAGGGCCATCGGCGCAGCCGACGCGGGAGTGGAGCGCAGCGGAACGGGAGCGCCCTTTACACACCTCGCGGAAGCACGACACTGAGAGAGAAGCGGGCGGCCCCAGGGCAACCTTCCGACCCCGGATCAGTACAACCCCCTGCCTTCACCCCCTCACTCCCTCCCCTTCCCCCCTCACCCCCTCCCCCGCAGTTCCCCCTTCAGCACCTTGCCGCTCGCGTTCCTCGGCAGTTCGGGGACGAATTCGACTGCCCTCGGCACCTTGTAGTTCGCCATCTCGCGGCGGGACCAGGCGATCAGGTCGTCGGCGGTGAGGGGGGAGCCCGGGTGGCGGACGACGTAGGCCTTGCCGACCTCTCCCAGCCGTGCGTCCGGTACGCCGATCACGGCCGCCTCCCGCACCTCGGGGTGGAGGGCGAGGAGTTGCTCTATCTCCGCCGGGTACGCGTTGAAGCCGCCGACGATGAACATGTCCTTGATCCGGTCGGTGATGCGGAGGTTGCCCGAGGCGTCCAGGACGCCCACGTCGCCCGTGCGCAGCCAGCCGTCCGGTGAGATCGTCTCCGCCGTCGCCTCGGTGTCGCCGTAGTAGCCCTGCATGACGTTGAAGCCCCGGATCTGGACCTCGCCCGTCTCGCCGGTCGGCGCCGGTGCGCCCGATGCGTCCACCACCCTCACCTCCGTTCCCGGGATAGCCCGGCCGGACGTCGAGGCGATCAGCAGCGGGTCGTCGCCCCGGCGGCACATCGTGACGACGCCGCTCGCCTCGGACAGGCCGTACGCCGTGAGGACCGTCTCCACGCCCAGTTCTCCGCGCAGGCGCTCCACCAGGAGCAGCGGGACGACCGCCGCGCCGGTCACCACCAGGCGCAGGGCGGAGAGGTCGTGGGCGTCCCGGGAAGGGTGGTCCAGCAACGACTGATGGAGGGTCGGCGGGCCGGGCAGTACCGACACCCGTTCCGCCGCGATGTTCGCCAGCGCCGTCTCCACGTTGAAGACCGGCTGCGGGATCATCGTCGCCCCGCGCGTCAGGCAGGCGATCACCCCGGCCTTGTAGCCGAAGGTGTGGAAGAAGGGGTTGACGATGAGGTAGCGGTCCGTGGCGCGCAGGCCGGCCAGGTCGGCCCAGATGCCGTACGCCCGCAGTGTCTGCCCGTGCGTGATCATCGCGCCCTTGGGGCGGCCCGTCGTACCCGACGTGTAGATGATGTCCGATAGGGAGTCGGCGGACAACTCTGCTTCCCTCGCCCGCACTTCGGACTCCGACACCCCCTCCCCGGCCGCCAGGAAGTCCTTCCACGTCCGGAACTCCGGTGGTGCGTCCTCGGACAGGACCACCGCGTCCGTCAGATCGGGCAGGCCCGGCAGTGGGCCCCGAGTGGCGGTACCGGTGCCGGTGTCGGGTGCCGCCGTGACCTCTCCGGCCGCCCGGCGCAGGGAGGCCACGTACGACGTGCCCAGGAAGGTGCCCGTCACGAAGAGCAGCCGGGCTCCGCTGCGGCGCAGTACGTCCGCCGCCTCCGCGCCCTTGAAGCGGGTGTTGAGGGGGACGAGGACCGCGCCCGCGCTCACCGCGCCCAGCGCGGCGACGATCCAGTCGAGGGAGTTGGGGGCCCAGACGGCGACACGGTCGCCGGTCCGTACGCCGCTCGCGATGCAGGCGGCCGCCGAGCGGTCCACGCGCGCGCCGAGTTCAGCGTACGTGATCCTCGTCCGGCCGTCCACCACGGCCTCGCCGTCCGCGTACCGCTCGGCCGACCACCGCACCAGTTCCGGGACAGTCCCCCAGTCGCCCATGACAGGCTCCCTTCACCACCTCGCACCTGACTGACCGTCAGATTAGCTGTAATCTGACATGCAGTCAGGTGTGACGACGCGATGAGGGGGACACCATGGCAGCCGCCGGACTGAAGGACGCCACCGCCGTCGTCGGGATCGGGCAGACCTCGTTCGCCAAGCACCTGCCGGACGACGAGAAGACGCTCGCCTGCCGGGCCGTGCTCGCCGCGCTCGACGACGCCGGGATCGCGCCCGGCGAGGTCGACGCGCTCGCCTCCTACACCATGGAGGAGACCGACGAGGTCGAGCTGGCCAAGGCGGTCGGGTTCGGGGATCTGACCTTCTTCAGCAAGGTCGGGTACGGCGGGGGCGGTTCCTGTGCGACCGTCGCGCACCTCGCCGCCGCCATCGCCTCCGGGCAGGCTTCCGTGGGCGTGGCATGGCGGTCCCGGAAGCGGGGCAGCGGGCCCCGGCCGTGGACGAACACCACCGTCCAACTCCCCACCCCCGCGCAGTGGACCCGGCCCTTCGGGCTGCTGCGGCCCGCCGACGAGATCGCGATGCTCACCCGCCGCTACATGCACGAGTACGGCGCCACCCGCGACCATCTCTTCAATGTCGCCCTCGCCTGCCGCAACCGTGCCAACCAGAACCCGGCCGCCGTGATGTACGAACGGCCGCTGACCCGCGAGATGTACATGACCGCCCGTTGGATCAGCGAGCCGCTCTGCCTCTTCGACAACTGCCTGGAGACGGACGGGGCGCTCGCCTGTGTCGTCGTCGGCAGGGAGCGGGCGCGGGACTGCCGGCAGCGGCCCGTCTACGTCCATTCCGTCGCCCAGGGGCTGCCCGCCCAGCACCACGGGATGGTCAACTACTGGAACGACGACCCGCTCACCGGACCCGCCTGGAGCACCGCCCGGCAGCTGTGGAAGCACGCCGACCTCACCCCGGACGACGTCGACGTGGCGCAGATCTACGACGCCTTCACCGCCCTCGTCCCGCTCTCGTTGGAGGGGTACGGCTTCTGCGGGCGGGGGGAAGGGGGCGCGTTCACGGAGGGGGGCGCGATCGAGACCGGGGGCCGGCTGCCGCTCAACACCTCCGGGGGCGGGCTCTCCGAGGCCTATGTGCACGGCTTCAACCTCATCACCGAAGGGGTGAAGCAGCTGCGCGGCACCAGCACCGCCCAGGTGCCCGGCGCCGCCACCTGTCTGGTCACCGCCGGCGAGGGCGTGCCCACCTCCGCCCTCCTCCTCAGGAACTGAAGGAGCCGACCATGCTGACCCCGGTCACCGACGCCGACGGCGCCCCTTTCTGGGAGTACGCCGCCCGGGGCGAACTGCGCGTCCAGGCCTGCGCCGACTGCGACGAGCTCCGCTTCCCGCCCCGCCCCTGCTGCCCGCACTGCCAGTCGTTCGCGAGCGAGTGGCGGGCGGTGTCCGGGAGGGGGCGGATCTGGTCGTACGTGGTGCCGCATCCGCCGCTGCTGCCCGCGTACGCGGAGCAGGCGCCGTACAACGTCGTCGTGGTGGAGCTGGAGGACGCCCCGCGCATCCGGCTCGTGGGCAATGTGGTCAGCCGGGCCGGGGCGCCTCTCGGTTCCCTCGATCCGGGGCGGCTGCGGATCGGGGCGCGGGTGCATGCCGTGTTCGCGGGCGGCCTTCCGCAGTGGGTCCTGTCGTGAACACCGTCCGGGTCGACGTCGACAAGGACACCGGCGTCGCCGTCGTCACGCTGGACCGGCCCGTGCGTCTCAACGCCGTCGACCTGGAGATGATGCGCGAACTGACCGCCGTGTGGCGGGAGTTCAGGGTCGACGACGCGGTGCGGGCGGTCGTGCTCACCGGGGGCGGGGAGCGGGCCTTCTGCACCGGGATCGACCGGGACGTCGTCGTGCCGCAGCCGTCGTCGCCGTACATGCAGGACGATCCGCTGCTGCGGCTCGGGCCCAAGGCGAACGACCTGTGGAAGCCGGTCGTGGCCGCCGTGCGCGGGATGGCCTGCGGGGGTGCCTTCTATCTGCTCGGCGAGTGCGACTTCGTCATCGCCGACCCCAGCGCCGTCTTCTTCGATCCGCACACCTCGTACGGCATGGTCAGCGCGTACGAGTCCATGCTGCTGGCCGCGCGGATGCCGTACGGAGAGGTGGCCCGGATGATGCTCATGGGCACCGCCGAACGGGTCTGCGCCCGGCGGGCCCATGAGATCGGGCTCGTGTCGGAAGTCACCGAGGAGGGCGGGGCGTTGGCCGCCGCGGTGCGCTGTGCGGGGGTGATCGCCGGGTATCCGGCTCAGGGCGTGCAGGGAACCGTGCGGGCGCTGTGGGCGGCGCGGGAGGCGGCGCTGGCGCAGGCGTTCGCGCAGGCGCCGCACCTCATCGCCCTCGGCAACGTGCCGGCCGAGCGGCAGGCGGAGCTGTTCGCGGGGCGGCGGACGGGCGGGTTCCGGGTGCGGTGACCGTCCGCCGTCACCGGCGGCACCGCATGGCGGGTGTCCGGGGCCGGGGGTAGCGTCAGCCCTGGGACGGCCGCCGTCCGGAGCCCTTTCCGTGACAACCGGTACGACGGCCGTCACGCACGCCACCGGGCGAGGCCGCGCTACGCCGTCCGCGCCGTGCCCGTGCCCTTCTCCGCGTCCAGCGCGTACACGCACCGGTCCTTGCTGCACGCGTACACCACGCCGTCCCTGACCACCGGGGAGCCGGTGATCTCGCCGCCCGTCGCCAGCTTCCAGCGCAGCCGGCCGTCGTCGGCCTTGAGGGTGTAGAGGAGGTGATCGGTGGAGCCGAAGTGGATGCGGCCCTCGGCCACCGCGGGCGCGCCCACGACGTCGCCGCCCGCCTGGAAGCGCCACTTGGGCGTGCCGGTGACCGCGTCCAGGGTGTAGAGGGCCTTGCCGCTGCCCACGTGGACGTGGCCGGCGGCGACGAGGACCGGCTCGATCGAGGAGCGGGCCTCGGTCGCGATGCGCCAGCGGTCGCGGCCGTCGGTGGCGTCGAGGGCGTAGACCGTGCCGAGGTAGTCGGCGAGGTAGACGCCGCCGCCCGTGACCGCCGGGCCGGGCGCGAAGGTCGGCGGGCTCAGGAAGACCGCCGGGGACTCGAAGTGCCAGCGGACCATGCCGTTCGCCGCCTCGACGGCGATCACCCGGGTGCCCGCGGAGACGTAGACGTAGCCGTCGGCGGCCGGGGTGAGGCGCACGGGCACACCGCCGCAGGAGGCCGCGTCGCCGACCGGGTACGACCAGCGCTCCTCGCCGGTGCGGGCCTCCAGGGCGCGCAGCCGGGCGTTCTGCCACACGTAGACCGTGCCGTCGTGGACGAGCGGGCCGGCCTCGGGGGACTCGAAGTCGGTCTGGCAGCCGCTGATCTCCCACAGCTTCTGACCCGTGGCGGCCTCCCAGGCCTGGACGCCGCCGCCGCGGGTGCCGGTGACGACCGTGCCGTGGTCGGCCTTGAGGGAGTACACCCAGGCGTCCGTCGACAGCCGCCACAGGTCGCCGCCCTCGCGGGCGTCCAGGGCGAACAGGGTCGGGCCGTCGGAGGCGTGGATACGGCCGTCCGCCACCGCCATGGACCAGGCGACGTCCCGCGTCTTGAAGCGCCGGCGGCCGGTGGCCACGTCCAGGGCGTGCACCTCGAAGGAGGTGACGTAGACCAGGTCGCCGCCCACGGTGGGGGTGCCCCAGACGTCGTTGGACATGCGGAACCGCCAGGGGCGCCAGCCGCTCGCCGTCTCCGGGGGCACGGGCGGCGCGGCCGGCAGGGCGGGGTCGGCGCCGGCGACGCCGGGGCGCGGGCGGGACCAGGTGGCCACCAGGCCCGCCTCCGGCGGGGGTGCCTTGACGGCGGCGGCGCGGGCGTCGGCGACGCGCGGCCCGGGGCCGATGGGCACCTGGGCGCCGGCGAGGCGGACCGGGCCGGCGTCCGGGACGCCGGCGGGTGCCTGGGCGGGGACGGGCGGGTCGTACGAGGGCAGCGGGGGGACCGCCGAACGGCCGCCGCCGCCGCTGCGCCCGCCGCCGGTGCCGACCGGGGTGGCGGGCCTGGGGGCCGGGCGGCCGCCGCCGCGACGGGACTCGATGAGGGCGACGGCCTTCTCGGGCAGCCAGGCCGAGGCGGTGCCGCTGTCGTCGGAGCCGGAGCCGAAGAGATGAGGCGCGAGCTGGGCCTGGAGGTCGGCCGGGGAGGGGCGGCCCGTGGCCTCCATCTGCATGCAGACCTCGATGAGCGGGCGCAGCTCGTCGGGCAGGCCGGTCAGGTCGGGGCCCTCGCGCAGCAGCATGAAGACCGTCTCGACCGGGTTGGCGCCGTGGAAGGGCGGGTGGCCGGTCGCCGCGAAGACCAGCATGGAGCCGAGCGAGAAGACGTCGCTGGCGCCGGTGACGCTGCGGGAGTCCTTGGCCTGCTCCGGGGACATGTAGGCGGGGGTGCCGACGGCGACGTTGGTCATGGTCAGGCGGGTGTTCGAGACGCCGGACGCGATGCCGAAGTCGATCACCCGGGGGCCGTCCTCGACCACGAGCACGTTGGACGGCTTCAGGTCCCGGTGCACGAGTCCCGCGCCGTGGATGGACTGGAGGGCCTCGGCGACGCCCGCCGCGAGCCAGCGCACGGCCTGGGCCGGGAGGGGCCCGCAGTCGTTCACTATCTCTTCGAGGGAGGGCGCGGGCACGTAGGCCGTGGCCAGCCAGGGCACGGCGGCGCGCGGGTCGGCGTCGACCACGGCGGCCGTGTAGAACCCGGAGACCGCGCGGGCCGCCTCCACCTCACGGGTGAAGCGGACGCGGAAGAGCTGGTCCTCGGCCAGTTCGGTGCGCACTGTCTTGATCGCCACGCGCCGGCCGGACGCCGAGCGCGCGAGATAGACCAGCCCCATGCCGCCGGCGCCCAGCCGCCCCAGCACCTCGAACGGCCCGATCCGCCGCGGATCGTGCTGCGTCAGCTGATCCACCACTTGCCTGCCACCTCCCCGTACTGGCCGCGCCACACCATATGTACGCGACCGACGTGCAGCGTCTCACCACCGCACCGCCGTGGCGGCACGCACCCTGATTCTTCCTGGCCGGGCGGCTCGTTGCGAACCCGGCGAAATATCGGGGTGTCTGGTACTTAATCCGACCAAAGCGGATGGATCGCCGCCGCGTCGGCCGGATCACCGCTGCAATAGTGCGAACGACGCCCCCTGATTGTCGGTGACGACCGCCACAGCTCCGTACGACGTCTCGAAGGGTGGCGCCTGCACCCGGCCGCCGAGCCGCTGGACGGCCCCGAGGGCGTCACCCAGACCGGCGACCCGGAAGTGGGCGAGGACGTGCGGGGGCATCTCGGCCGGGAACACCTCGGTGACCTCGGCCCGCCCGAAGTCGGGCTCGGCGCCCGCGCCGAAGAGGGCGTCGTGGAAGAGGGTGCCGTAGAAGGTGTTGGCGGCGGAGATGTCGCGTGTGTACAGCTGGGCCCAGACGAAGCTGCCGGGCTCGCGGCGGACCCCGAAGCCCCGGTGCCGGCCCGGCTGCCACAGGCCGAACACCGCGCCCTCGGAGTCGGCGGCGAGGGCGGCGGTGCCCAGGTCGCCCAGCGGGGTGGGCGCCGTCACCACCTGTCCGCCGGCCGCGAGGATCCGCCGGGTGAACGCAGCGGCGTCGGGGGTGGCGAAGTACACCGTCCAGACGGTGGGCATCCTGCCGTCGGTCTTGGGCACGAGCGCGGCGACCGGCCGTCCGTCCAGCCGGGCCCACACCGAGGAGCCGTACGCGTCCTCGAAGGACCACCCGAACAGCTCGCCGTAGAAGCGCTTGCCCGCCTCGACGTCGGGCAGCTGGGCGTCCACCCAGCAGGGCACGCCCTCCCCGTACGGCTCATCCGCACCTGCCGCCTCGACCACTTCCCCCTCGACCACCTCTTCCGTCTCATCCGTCGCTTCGTTCGCGGATGCCCTGTTTTCGGCCATGCCGCCAAAGTAACCGGGCCACCCGCACCCCGCAGACCAGGCACACCACCCTCAGAGCCCCCGTGCACCCCATTTGCAGTCGGCCGAATCGCGCTCCGATCACCCCTCGGTAAGCTGACGGCATGACAGGACAAGTGCGTACCGTCGACGGCCGCGTGGCCGGCCGGCGTGGGCAGGCGACCCGGCAGAAGCTGCTCGACTGCCTCAGCGAGATGCTCAGCTCCTCCCCGTACCGGGACGTCAAGGTCATCGATGTCGCCCGGAAAGCGGGCACTTCGCCCGCGACCTTCTATCAGTACTTCCCGGACGTCGAAGGTGCCGTCCTGGAGATCGCCGAGCAAATGGCCACCGAGGGCGCCGGGTTGACCGAGCTGCTCGAAGGGCGGTCGTGGGCCGGCAAGTCCGGGTGGCAGACCGCGCAGGAACTCGTGGACGGATTCCTGGAGTTCTGGCGGAAGAACGACGCCATCCTGCGGGTGGTCGACCTTGGCGCGGCCGAAGGGGACAAACGGTTCTACAAGCTCCGGATGAAGATCCTCAACTCGGTGAACAACTCCCTCGCGGACTCCATCGCCGAACTCCAGGCCAAGGGCAGGGTCGACAAGGACGTGAACCCGGCGGCGGTGGCCGGCTCGCTGGTCGCGATGCTCGCGGCGGTGGCGGCCCACCAGAAGGGCTTCTCGTCCTGGGGCGTGAAACAGGCCGAACTGAAGCCGAACCTGGCGCTGTTGGTCCACCTGGGCGTGACGGGAAAGAAGCCGACGAAGTAGCCTCCTCCTCCTCCTTTCCCGTTCCCAAGTCCTGTCTGGCAGGCGGTAGTTCATCGAGATGAGCTGCCGCCTGCCGTGCTACGCCGGCAGCGGCCGGTCCCGTACGACGTGCTTCATCACCAGGGTCGACGTCAGCCGCTGCACGCCCGGCAGGGTCGCGAGCCGGTCGTCGTACAGCCGCTGGAAGGCGGCGAGGTCGGCGGTGGCGATGCGGAGCAGATAGTCGGGCTCGCCGAAGAGCCGCTGGGCGTCGAGCACGTGCTCCAGCTCGCTGACCGCCCGCTCGAAGTCGGCCACCGTGTCCCGGTCCTCCTGCCGCATGGACACGAAGACCAGCGCCTCGAAGTTCAGCCCGAGCGCGGCCGGGTCCACCACCGCGCGGTAGCCCTCGATGGCGCCGGAGCGCTCCAGCTCGCGCAGCCGCCGGTGACAGGGCGAGACACTCAGCCGCACCCGCGCGGCCAGCTCGGTCACGGTCAGCCGCCCGTCCTGCTGGAGCTCGGCAAGGATTTTCCGGTCCACGTCGTCCATGAGGCAGATCTTCCCCTGAAGTGCCCGATCACGGGAAAACATCGGGAGCACTTTTGGGCTATTCCCACCTAATGTCACCGGCATGGATTCGGGACTGCTCTTCTCCTTTCTCGCCGTGGACCTGCTGCTGGTGTGCGTACCGGGTGCCGACTGGGCGTACGTCATCGCGACCGCCCTGCGCGGCCGGTCGGTGCCGCGCGCGGTGGCGGGCCTGGTCTCGGGGTACGCCCTGCACACGGCCCTCGCGACGGCGGGCCTGGCGGTCCTGGTGGCGGGCTCGCCGAAGCTGCTGACCGCGCTGACGGTCGCGGGCGCCGGGTATCTGCTGTGGCTGGGGTGGGGGGTCCTGCGGCGCCCGGCCGTACCCGCCGCGTCCGGGGCCCCGGACGCGGCCGGGGGGCGGCTCTTCCTCCGGGGCGCCACGATCAGCGGCCTGAACCCGAAGGGCCTGCTGCTCTACCTCTCCGTCCTCCCCCAGTTCCTCACCCTGCGCGGCACCCGTCTGCCGGTCCCGGCCCAGACGGCGGCCCTCGGCCTGCTGCACATGGCGTGCTGCGCGGCCGTCTATCTCACCGTGGGCGTCCTGGCCCGCGCCCTGCTGTCCGCCCGGCCGGCGGCGGCCCGGGCGGTGACGCGGACGTCGGGGGCGGCGATGCTGGGCATCGGGGCGATCCTGCTGGCGGAGCGCCTGGCTACCTTGTGACCAGCCGGAACAGTCGGATCTCCCGCGTCACCCGCTCCTGGTAGGCGACGTACGGCGGCCAGAACGCGACGGCCGACCGCCAGGCCGCCGCCCTCTCCTCCCCCTTGAGCAGCCGGGCCGCCACCGGGATGTCCCGCCCCTGCCAGCTGATCGAGGCATCCGGATGGGCGAGGAGGTTGTGCGTCCACGCCGGATGGCCCGGACGGCCGAAGTTGGAGCCGACGAGCAGCCAGCTCCGTCCGTCCTCCTCCGGCATGCAGGCCAGGGGAGTCCTGCGGGGCAGCCCGCTGCGGGCGCCCGTGGACGTGAGGATCACGCCGGGCAGCATCTGGGCGCTGAGCAGCACCCTGCCCCGGGTGAGCCGGTGCACGGCGCGGTCGAGGGCCGGGATCACATGCGGGGCGACCTTCGCGAACCCCCGCGTCGAGGACACCTTCTGCACCATCCGGACGCCGATCACACCGCCACCTCCCCGCGCCCGAACAGCCCGGCGGCCTCGGCGGCCCGCTCCCGCAGCCGGTGCGGCGGGCCGAACAGCAGCTCGTCCCCGGCCGCCCGCTTGAAGTACAGGTGGGCGTCGTGCTCCCAGGTGAAGCCGATCCCGCCGTGCAGCTGGATGCCCTCGGCGGCGGCCAGCCGCAGCGCCTCCAGGGCCTGGGCGAGGGCCAGCCCACCGGCCGTCCCACCCGCCTCCCGCCGCCGCCCTTCCAACGAGGCGCTTCGCGCCGCACCTTCTGATTCCTGTGCGGTCGCCCAGGCCGCGTAGTACGCGGCCGAGCGGGCCGCCTGCACCGCCACGTACACCTCGGCGAGCCGGTGTTTCACCGCCTGGAAGGAGCCGATCGGGCGGCCGAACTGCTCGCGCTGCCCGACGTACTCCACGGTCCGCTCCAGCACCCGGTCGGCCGCCCCGACGGCCTCGCAGGCGAGCACGGCGGCGGCCCCGTCCCCGAGGCCGGCGAGGGCGGACAGCACCTCCGCGTCCTCCTCCCCCAGCAACTCGGCCGGTACGTCGCGCAGTTGGACGCGCGCCTGGGGGCGGGTGGCGTCGAGGGCGGTCTGCCGGGCGCGGACGAGGCCCGGCGCGTCGCCGGGTACCAGGAACAGCCGGGTCCGGGCGCGGGCGAAGCCGCCGGTGTGCGCGCCGACGAGCAGCAGCCCGGCGCTGTGCCCGTCGAGCACCTGGTCGGCCTGCCCGTACAGCAGCCAGCCGTCCGCCGCGCGCCGGGCCTGGACACCGCCGGCCCGGCCGCCGCCGGCCGAGAAGCCGCCGTTGTCGCCGGTCAGGGCGAGCGCGGTGGCGAGGCCGGTGCCCGGTACGGCGAGGGCGGCGGTGAGGGTGCCGGCGGCGAGGCGGGGCAGCAGCCCTGCACGCTGGGCCTCCGTACCGAGGGCGAGCACGAGGGGCGCCACGAGCACGGCGGTGGCGAGCAGCGGGGAGGGGGCGAGCGCGCGGCCGGTCTCCTCGCAGGCGAGGGCCAGTTCGGTGACCGGGCAGCCGATCCCGCCGTACCGCTCGGGCAGGGCGAGCCCCGGCAGGCCGAGCCGGTCGGCGAGGGCGGTCCAGAGGGCGGGGTCGTGTCCGGCGGGGGCGGCGAGTGCGGCGCGCAGTTCCTCGGGGCCGCAGCGCTTGTGGAGGAGTTCACGCAGGGTGCGGCGGATCTCGTGCTGTTCGGCGGTGAGACGCGTGTCCATGGCTTTCCCCTGCCTCTTCGCTGCCTCTTCCCGGCCTCTTCCACCGGATCTGACGGTCCGTCATATTAGGAGCGCCGAAGCGAGATGCACAGGGGACGGAGGACCGTATGACCGCCGGGAGCCGGAAAGTCGCCGTGGTCGGGGTGGCGCTGTCGGACTGCGGACGGGTGGCCGACGCGACGCCGTACACCCTGCACGCGCAGGCGGCCCGCCGCGCCCTCGCGGACGCCGGACTGGACCGCGCGGTGGTCGACGGCCTCGCCTCCGCCGGCCTCGGCACGCTGGCGCCGGTCGAGGTCGCCGAGTATCTGGGCCTGCGCCCGACCTGGGTGGACTCCACCTCGGTCGGCGGTTCGACCTGGGAGGTGATGGCGGCGCACGCGGCGGACGCGATCGCGGCGGGCCATGCGAACGCCGTCCTCCTCGTCTACGGCTCCACGGCCCGCGCCGACATCAAGGCGGGCCGCCGGACGGGCGACCTGTCCTTCGGCGCGCGCGGCCCCCTCCAGTTCGAGGTCCCCTACGGCCACACGCTGATCGCCAAGTACGCGATGGCCGCCCGCCGCCACATGGTCGAACACGGCACGACCGTCGGGCAGTTGGCCGAGGTGGCGGTGCAGGCGAGGGCGAACGCCGCCCTGAACCCGGAGGCGATGTTCCGCACCCCGATCACGGTGGACGACGTTGTCGGCGGCCCGATGATCGCCGACCCGTTCACCAAGCTGCACTGCTGCATCCGCTCGGACGGCGGCGCGGCGGTGCTGCTGGCGGCCGAGGAGTACGTACGGGACTGCCGTACGGCCCCCGTCTGGATCCTCGGCACCGGCGAGCACACCTCGCACGCGGCGATGTCCGAGTGGGCGGACTTCACGGTCTCCCCGGCGGCGGTGAGCGGCCGGCTCGCCTTCGAGCGGGCGGGCGTGCGCCCCGCCGAGATCGACTTCGCGGAGATCTACGACGCCTTCACCTACATGACCCTGGTGACCCTGGAGGACCTGGGCTTCTGCGGGAAGGGCGAGGGCGGGGCGTTCGTGGAGAAGGGGCGGCTGCTGGTGCGGGGCGGGGAGCTGCCGGTGAACACGGACGGCGGCGGCCTGTCGGCCCAACATCCCGGGATGCGGGGGCTGTTCCTGCTGGTGGAGGCGGTACGGCAACTGCGCGGGGAGGCGGGCGAGCGGCAGGTGCGGGGCCGGGACGGGCAGCCGCCCCGGCTCGGGGTCGCCTCGGGGACGGGGGGATGGTTCTGTTCGTCCGGGACGGTGGTGCTCGGCCGGAACTGATCGGCCGGGCGGCGGTGCGGGAAGACGGTCCGTACCGGCCGCCGTCGCCGCGGCCCCACACCGGACAGCTGGAGGAGACCGACATGGCGTTGAGCCGCGCAGAGCGCGAGGCGTTCCTGGCCGAGCCGCACGTCGCCGCGCTGGCGGTGGACGCGGGCCCGGGGCGGGCGCCGCTGACCGTGCCGATCTGGTACTGGTACGAGCCCGGCGGGGACGTCTGGATCATGACGGGGCGGGAGTCCCGCAAGTACGGCCTGATCGGCGAGGCGGGCCGGTTCACTCTGTTGGTCGACCGGCTGGAGCCGACGATCCGGTACGTGTCGGTGGAGGGCCCGGTGGTGAGGACGGACCCGGCGACGATCGAGGGGCTCCGGGAGATCTCCGCACGCTATCTGCCGGCCGAGAAGGTGCCCGGCTACGTCGACTTCGCCTGGAAGAACCACGGGGAGCAGGTGGTGGTCCACATGCGCCCCGAGCGGTGGGTGTCGTCGGACCTCGGCCAGGTGTGAGCAGGGGCCCCGGCCTGCGGGTGTGACCATGGAGGGCATGGCAACCGATCTCCCGGCGCTGCTGAGGTCGCTGCGGGTGTGGGACGCGGGCACCACGACACTGCCCGCCTTCGACCCCGGCACCGCCCCGCCGACGCCCCTGCTCCTGTTCACCGACTGGTTCGCGGACGCGGTGGCGGCCGGGCAGCCGGAGCCGCACACGATGTCGCTGGCGACCGTGGACGAGGAGGGGCGGCCGGACGTACGGATCGTGATGCTGCACGGCGCCGACGCGGACGGCTGGGCCTTCGCCACACACCGCACCAGCCGCAAGGGCCGCGCCCTCGCCGCCCGCCCGCACGCCGCCCTGGCCTTCTACTGGCCGGTGTTGGGCCGCCAGGTGCGGGTGCGCGGGCCGGTGACGGCGGCCCCCTCGACCGAGAGCCAGGCGGACCTGCACGCCCGCTCGACGGGCGCGCTGGCGGCGGCGCTCACGGGCCGCCAGAGCGAGGAGCTGACCTCGGTCGCCGAACTGCGCCGGGCCTCGGAGGCTGCCTGGGACCGCGCCCGCGCCAACCCCGCCGAGCCGTCCCCGACCTGGACCCTGTACCGGCTGCACCCCGAAACGGTGGAGTTCTTCCAGGGCGACCCGGAGCGCCGGCACGTGCGGCTGGAGTACCGGAGCACGGAGTTCGGGTGGAGCAAGGGGCTGCTCTGGCCGTGAGGGCTCAGTCCCCGAACCCCCACACCGCGAAGTCCGCCACCGGCCGGTACCCGATCCGCTGGTACAGGCCGTTGCTCGTCGGATTGGCGAGGTCCGTGAAGAGGACGACCTCCGCGGCCCCGGCCTCCCGCGCGGCCCGGCTCGCCGCCGCCGTGGCCGCGCCCGCGTAGCCCCGGCCGCGCAGTTCGGCCGGGGTGTAGACGGGGGCGACGCGGACCTGGCCGGCGATCCGCGCGGTGGTCCCGACGAGGGAGACGGGTGTGCCGTCGGCCGTCTCCCAGAGGGTCACGCCGTCGTGGGAGAGGCGGGCGTCGGCCCACTCGCCCGGGTCCTGCCCGCGTGACGTTCCGACGTCCTCGTGGAATGCGCCGTACCAGCGGGCGAGCAACGCGCGATCCCTCTCCTCGGCGATCCGCGCCCGCCCCTCGGGCCTCGGTTCCGGGACCGTCAACTCCTGCAGCCGGTACAGCCGTTGCCGCTGACGGACGCTGCCCGCCGCCCCCGTCCGCCGCTGCCAGGCCGCCGCGAAGGCCTCCGCCGTCTCGCATGCGGCGGAGATTCCGGAGACCCGGTGGTCCAGGTCCGCGAGACGGGCCGCCAGGGCGTCCGCCTCGTCCGGGGTGAGCGGGGTGACGTGCACCGGGAAGGGCGGGGTGTGGAGCAGGACCGCGCGGAGCGGACCGCCCCCCTCTTCGGACAGGATGCCGAAGACAGGGTCCTCGGGGCCGTAGACGTGCGGGCCGCGGCGGCGCAGCCCGTCCGTCACGGTCAGCGGGACCGTGTGCAGGGCCGGGCGGGAGTGCAGGAAGTCTCCCGCGCGGGCGAGGAACTCGTCGAGATCTTCGGTGAGATACCAGTTCTCAGGGCTCATGCACCCCAATGATCGGGTTCAGCCGCCCGGCTCGAACACCGGTTTTCCGTCCCGGTACGCCACCCGCAGCGCCATCCCGGCGGCCGGCGTCCCCTCCGGGCAGTTCACGAGCTCCGTCATCATCCGCGGCCCCTCGGCCAGGTCGACGACGGCGGCGACGTACGGCGTGCGCTCGCCGAAGGGCGGCAGGTCGTTGCGGTGGACGGTGGACCAGGTGTAGAGCACGGCCCGGCCGCTCGCCTCCTCCCAGGTCACGTCCTCGCTCCAGCAGTGCGGGCAGAACTCGCGGGGGTAGTGGTGGGCCCGGCCGCAGGCCCCGCAGCGGCGGATCAGCAGCCGGCCCGCGGCGGCCGCCTCCCAGTACGGGCGGGTGAAGGCGTCGGGCTCGGGGATGTCGTAGCGCGCCGTGCTCATCGCGGCCACCTCTGCCGTCCGCCCATCAGAACCACCCCAGCCAGGCGTCGATCGACCAGCTCTGCCAGGCCATCGCGAAGAGGCCGACCAGCGAGATCAGCGCCATCATCGAGTTCTGCCCCTGCTCGGCCCAGTCATGGATCATCAGCACGAAGTAGATGCCGTTCAGCAGCAGGCCGCCGATCAGTGCCACCGGGGTCAGGAAGCCGAGGATGAGGCCGAGGCCGAGGGAGAGTTCGGCGTAGGCGACGACGTAGGCCATCAGCTTCGGGTGCGGCTTCACCGTCGCCGCGAAGCCGCCGCGCACCACCGCCCAGCGGTGCTTCTCCGCGATCTCGGCCGCCCACGCGATGCCGCTGCCCCGCTCGAACCAGGCCTTCTTGTCCTTGTGCCGCCAGCTCTCCAGCCACCACAGCCCGAGGCCGATCCGCAGCACCGCCAGCCACTGGGCGCCGTCCAGCCATATGGAGTCCATGGATCTGACGGTACGTCAGATGTGCCGTAAAGCCCACCGTTGGAGCCCGGCCGCGACACCGAGGGACGGTGACCGACGGACGGTGAGCAACAGGTGGTAACCGGCCATGAGTTGGGGCGTTTCTTCACCGGTCGCGAACCCTTCCCGTACACCCGTGATCAATCCGCAACCAATTCCGGTCTTGACCGAGACCCATCAAGCAGGTGGGTGATTACGCTCCGGGTATGGCCGACTCACATTCCGCTTCCACCCCCGCCTCCCCGCGGCCCGCCCCGGCCTCCGCCGGCCACCCGGTGTACGTCATCGGCGCCGGGCCGGGCGGCCTGGCGGCCGCGTACGCGCTGCGGGCGCGGGGCGTGCGGGCAGTGGTCCTGGAGAAGGCGGACCGGGTGGGCGCCTCCTGGCGCGGACACTACGACCGCCTCCGGCTGCACACCACACGGCGCCTGTCCGCCCTGCCCGGCCTCGCCATCCCCCGGAGGTTCGGGCGCTGGGTCGCCCGGGACGACGTGGTGCGCTACCTGGAGAAGTACGCCGACCACCACGAGCTGGAGATCGTCACCGGCGTGGAGGTCTTCCGCGTCGACCGGACGCCGGACGGCACCGGCTGGCTGCTGCACGCCTCCGGCGGCCGCGAGCTGACCGGCAGCGCGGTCGTCGTCGCCACCGGCCACAACCACACCCCGCGGCTGCCCGACTGGCCGGGCCTCGACGACTACACCGGGGAGCTGCTGCACGCCGGCGCGTACCGGAACGCCGAGCCGTACGCGGGCCGGGACGTGCTGGTCGTCGGGGCCGGCAACACCGGCGCGGAGATCGCCGTGGACCTGGTCGAGGGCGGAGCGGCGCGGGTGCGGCTGGCGGTGCGGACCGCCCCGCACATCCTGCGCCGCTCGACGCTCGGCTGGGCCGCGCAGTACACGGGCGTACTGGTACGGCGGCTGCCGGTGGGCCTCGTGGACCGGCTGGCCGGGCCGTTCGCGAAGGCGACCCTGCCGGACCTCACGGCGCACGGGCTGCCGCGCCCGGACACCGGGCTGTACAGCAGGGTGCGCCAGGGCGCGATCCCGGTGCAGGACGTCGGCCTGATCGACGCCGTGCGCGCGGGCACGGTGGAGATCGTGGCCGCCGTCGACTCCTTCGAGGGCGGGAACCCCGGAAAGGTGGTCCTCGCCGACGGCAGCCGGGTCGAGACGGACGCGGTGATCGCGGCGACGGGCTACGCGCGGGCGTTGGAGGAGCTGGTGGGCCATCTCGACGTCCTCGACGGGCGCGGCATGCCGGTCGTGCGCGGCGGCCGCACCCCCGCGCAGGCGCCCGGCCTGTACTTCACCGGGTTCACCAACCCGATCAGCGGGATGCTCCGCGAACTGGCGCTGGACGCCGGGAAGATCGCGAAGGCGGTGGCCAGGAGCAATCGGTGACGCGGCCGATGACGGGTCCGGGGGCGGGGTCGACGACGGGGCCGGTGACGTGGCGGCGCACCCGCCGGTAACTTTGAATGTCCGACCAGTTCCTGACAATGCGTCAGTTCAGTAATCTGACACTGCGTCAGTTTACTTCTGCTGTCTCACAGGAGCGGGGCGGACCGATGCTTGGATCAACCCACGGCACCCTCACCACCGACTCCCGCCGGGCCCGGGTCATCGCCTGCGGCGAGCAGCGGCCCGGGCCCGCGGTCCACGACCGGGTCGACGACCTCGACGTCGGCGGGCGCCCGCTGTACGCGGACGTACCGGATCTGACCCGCTTCTTCCGCCCCGAGTCCGTCGCCGTGATCGGCGCCTCGGACACCGAGGGGCGGCCCAACACGGGGATCACCCGGCAACTGCTGGCCTGGGCCGAGCGGGTCGGCGCGCGGGTGCACCCGGTGCACCCGACCCGCCCTGCCGTCTTCGGCGTCCCGTGCGTCGCCTCCGTCGCCGGTCTGCCCCCCGGCCAGATCGACCTGGCCGTCCTCCTCGTCGCCGATCCGCTCCCGCTGATCGAGCAACTGGCCGACGTGAAGGTGAAGTTCGCGGTGGCCTTCGCCTCGGGCTTCGCCGAGACCGGCGAGGCGGGCGCCGAGGCGCAGCAGCGGCTCGCGGAGGCCGTACGCCGCTCGGGCCTGCGCCTGCTCGGCCCGAACACCAACCTGAACGCCTTCGAGCGGTTCCGGGAGGACCTCACCGGCCCGGCGATCGCCCTGATCACCCAGTCCGGCCACCAGGGCCGCCCGGTGTTCTCGCTGCAGCAGCTGGGCGTCCGTCTGTCGCACTGGGCGCCGACCGGCAACGAGGCCGATCTGGAGACCGCCGACTTCATCTCGTACTTCGCCGAACAGCCCGAGGTCGGCGCCATCGCCGCCTACGTGGAGGGCCTCAAGGACGGCCGCGCCTTCCTGCTGGCCGCCGACCGTGCCGCCCGCCGCGGGGTGCCGGTGGTCGCGGTGAAGGTGGGCCGCACCGAGGCCGGGGCGCGTACGGCCGCCTCGCACACCGGCAAGCTGACCGGAGCCGACGACGTGGTGGACGCGGCGATGCGCCAGTACGGCGTCGTACGCGTCGACGGACTCGACGAACTCCAGGACACCGCGACCCTGTTGGCGCGGGCGCGGGCCCCGCTGGCGGACGGGGTGGCCGTCTACTCGATCTCGGGCGGCACCGGTGCGCACGTCGCCGACCTGGCGGCCGGGATGGGGCTGAGGCTGCCGAGGCTGTCCGAGGACCGGCAGGCCGAGCTGCACCAGTGGATCCCGGAGTACCTGAGCGTGGCCAACCCGGTGGACAACGGCGGCCACCCGGTGGGCGACCACCGCGGCCGCAAGATCATCGACGCACTCCTCGCGGACCCCTCGATCGGCGTCCTGATCTGCCCGGTCACCGGCCCCTTCCCGCCGCTGAGCGACAGGCTGGTCGCGGACCTGGTGGCGGCGGCCGAGGAGACGGACAAGCTGATCTGCGTGGTGTGGGGCTCCCCGGTCGGCACGGAGCCCGCGTACCGCGAGGTGCTGCTCGGCTCCTCCCGGGTGGCGACCTTCCGTACGGTCGGCAACTGCCTGACGGCGGTCCGGGCCTGGCTGGGCCACCACGCCTTCGTCAGCGAGTACCGCTCCCCCTTCGACGAGGCCCCGCGCACCCCCTCCCCCTCCTACCGCAAGGCGGAGGCCCTGATGAGCCCGGGCCGCCGGCTCAGCGAGCACGCGGCCAAGCAGCTGCTGCGCGCCTACGGCATCCGGGTGCCGCGCGAACAGCTGGTGACCAGCGCGGCGGCGGCCGTACGGGCGGCCGCCCAGGTCGGCTACCCGGTGGTGATGAAGGCCTCCGGCGCGCAGATCGCCCACAAGACCGAACTGGGCCTGGTGAAGGTCGGCCTGACATCGGCCAGCCAGGTCCGGGAGGCCTACCGCGAGCTGACGGACATCGCGCGCTACGAGGGGGTCTCGCTGGACGGGATCCTGGTGTGCCAGATGGTCGAGCAGGGCGTGGAGATGGTCGTCGGGGTCACGCACGACGACCTGTTCGGCCCGACTGTGACGGTGGGCCTCGGCGGGGTCCTGGTGGAGGTCCTGCACGACGCGGCGGTCCGCGTCCCGCCGTTCGGCGAGGACCAGGCCCACGCCATGCTCGCCGAACTGCGCGGCCGGGCCCTGCTGGACGGCGTCCGCGGCCGCCCGCCGGCCGACCGGGACGCCCTGGTGGAGGTGGTCCTGCGGGTCCAGCGCATGGCACTCGAACTCGGCGACCACATCGCCGAGTTGGACATCAACCCGCTGATGGTGCTGGAGCGGGGGCAGGGCGCGGTGGCGCTGGACGCGCTGGTGGTGTGCCGATGACGCCACGGGCGCCGGGCCCCGGGATCGAGCACGAGGTCAGGGACCAGGTCTCGTACGTCACCCTGTCCCGCCCGGAGTCGCTGAACGCCCTCACGCCGGACATGCGGGACCGCCTGGTCGAGCTGTTCACGGCGGCCTCGGCGGACCCGGGGGTACGGGCCCTCGTGCTGACCGGCACCGGGCGGGGCTTCTGCGCGGGGGCGGACCTGCGCGGCGGCGGGAGCGGGGAACGGCTTCCCGGAGACGTGGCCCGCGTCCTCCGCCTGGGCGCCCAGCGCCTGATCGCGGCTGTGCTGGACTGCGAGAAGCCGGTGCTCGCGGCCGTGAACGGCACGGCGGCGGGCCTCGGCGCGCATCTGGCGCTGGCCTGTGACCTGGTCGTGGCGGCCGAGTCGGCCCGCTTCATCGAGGTCTTCGTGCGCCGGGGCCTGGTGCCGGACGCGGGCGGCGCCTATCTGCTCCCCCGCCTCCTGGGCCCCCACCGGGCCAAGGAGCTGATGTTCTTCGGGGACGCGCTCCCGGCGCCGGAGGCGGAGCGGCTGGGGCTGGTCAACCGGGTCGTGCCGGACGGCGACCTGGAGAAGACGGCCCGCGCCTGGGCGGCCCGCCTGGCGGCCGGTCCCACCCGCGCGCTGGCCCTGACCAAGCACCTGGTGAACACCTCCCTCGACACGGACCGCGCGACCGCCTTCGCCGCGGAGGCCTGGGCCCAGGAGATCAACATGACGACCGAGGACGCCCAGGACGGGGTGCGGGCGTTCGTGGAGCGCAGAAGTCCTGAGTTCCGCGGGCGATGAGGCGTCCGAGGCGCTTCTCATCTGACGTACCGTCAGCTTCAATGGACGGTGTGATGGGACACGCAGGGGCGGCAGCGGCAGCCGTCCGATACCTCAGGTCGGCCCCGGCGCCGAGGCCGGTCGAGCCGTTGCCGCGGCCGCAGTTGCGGTGCGTCCGGGAGGATGAGCGGGCGCCGGTGGAGGCCGGGGAGTTCCGGCGGGTGCTGGGGCACTTCGCGACCGGGGTCACGGTCGTCACCGCCCCGGCCGCCGAGGGCGAACCGGGCCCCGCCGGCTTCGCCTGCCAGTCCTTCTCCTCCCTCTCCCTCGAACCGCCCCTGGTCTGCTTCCTGGTGGGCCGTACGTCGACCACCTGGCCGCGCATCGCCCGGGCCGGCGTCTTCTGCGTCAACGTCCTCGCCGCCGGTCAGGGCGAGCTGTGCCGGGCCTTCGCGGCGAGCGGCGCCGACAAGTTCGCGGGGGTCGCGTACGCCCCGGCTCCCGTCTCCGGCTCGCCCCGCCTGACCGGTGCGGCCGCCTGGATCGACTGCACGATCCAGGCCGTGCACCCCGGGGGCGACCATCTGATCGTCGTGGGCCGGGTGAACGCGCTGAGCACGGAGGGCGACGGGGACCCGCTGCTGTTCCACCGGGGGCGGTTCGCCCGGCTTGCTCCCCGGACATGAGGATGTCGTCATTGCGGGCGACGCCTACGCGAACTGCCGGAGGAAGGCCTGCCGGCTGTCGCGGGAGACGATGAGGAGGGGGCCGTGCCGGTGCTTGCTGTCGCGGGTGATCGACATAATCCGGCCGCAGGTGTGACGCATGATCGAGCCACCAGCCACGTTTCTCGGGGTGCTTGACCAACTCCTCCAGCCTGACGCGCACTTCCGCGTCCGTGACGCCGTACGCGTCCAGCAGCGGCCGCACCTCGATGACGCGCGGAGCGGCGTGTCCGCTCTCAATGCGGCCGACCCTGGCCTGACGTGACGCGATCGCCTCGGCGGCCTGCGGCTGATCGAGCTTGGCGGCCGGCCACCGTCTGCCGTCTCCGCACGACGAGGAGCCCGGTTCGCATCCGCGGCACAGCGCCACGGCAGACACCTGGCCGCGCTCGTCACCTCCGCCTGTGAGCGGTTGCCGTCAGGAGGTGACGGCTCGCTCGGTTTCCACCTCGAACGTCCCCCGTATCTCTCCTTGGCCCTGGTGACGTGTTCCCCGAACCGCGAGCGCCACGACCTCTCGTGCCCTGTGGCCCGGGGATGAGTCATCGCCCTTCAGGCCGCCGCCGGCACAGGAACCGCCGGCCGGCGCCTGATCACCAGGGACATCAGCGCCGCCGCCGCGCACAGGGCGCCCGAGGCGTACCAGACGAGGTCGTAGGAGCCGAAGACGTCGCGGGCGACGCCGCCGAGGTAAGCGACCAGGGCCGCGCCGATCTGGTGGGAGGCGAGCACCCAGCCGAAGACGATGGCGCTGTCCTCGCCGAACTGCTCCCGGCACAGGGCCAGCGTGGGCGGGACGGTGGCCACCCAGTCGAGGCCGTAGAAGACGATGAAGAAGAGCATCGGGGGGTGGACGGCCGGGCCCAGCAGCATCGGGAGGAAGAGGAGGGAGAGGCCGCGCAGGGCGTAGTACACCGCCAGCAGGCGGCGGGGTTCGAAGCGGTCGGTGAACCAGCCGGAGGCGATCGTGCCGGCCACGTCGAACACCCCGACGACCGCGAGCAGCGAGGCCGCCGTGGTGACCGGCATGCCGTGGTCGTGCTCGGCGGGCACGAAGTGGGTCTGGATCAGGCCGTTGGTGGAGGCGCCGCAGATCGCGAAGGTGCCGGCCAGCAGCCAGAAGGTGCCCGTGCGGACGGAGGTGGACAGCACGGTGAGCGTGCGGCGCGCGGCGCCCGTCACCGGTGCGGGCTTGGGTATGAACTCCCGTGCGCCGTACGGCTTCACGCCGATGTCCGCCGGGTGGTCCCGCAGCAGGAGCCAGACGAAGGGGACGACGGCGAGGGCGGCCAGGGCGACCGTCACGGCCGCGGGGCGCCAGCTGTGGTGCTCGACGATCCAGGACAGCACCGGCAGGAAGATGAGCTGGCCGGAGGCGGACGCGGCGGTGAGGATGCCGCTGACCAGTCCGCGCCGCTCGGTGAACCAGCGGTTGGTGACCGTCGCCGCGAAGGCGAGCGCCATCGAGCCGGAGCCGAGGCCCACCAGCAGGCCCCAGCACAGCCACAGCTGCCAGGCCGCCGTCATCCACACGGTCAGGCCCGACCCGGCCGCGATCACGACCAGCGCGACGGCGACCACCTTGCGGATGCCGAAGCGGTCCATGAGGGCGGCGGCGAACGGGGCCGTGAGGCCGTAGAGCGCGAGGTTGAGGGAGACGGCCGCGCCGATCGTGCCGCGGGACCAGCCGAACTCCTGGTGCAGCGGATCGATCAGCAGGCCGGGCAGCGAACGGAACGCGGCCGCGCCGATGATCGTGACGAACGTGACGGCCGCGACGAACCAGGCGCGGTGCACGCGCGGGCGCCGGGCGGGCGGGACCGGGGTCGCCCGGTCGGAGGCTGCGGCTGGGCTTGTCTGAGTCACGTCATAGAGCGTCCAGGTTTCAGTCCCGCGCATCGAGTGGCCCGCAGGACAGCATTCGCTAGGATCAGGCCATGGACGTTCTCGCCGGGGCATTCCGGCCGCACCGTGTCGTCGTCCTCGCCCTCGACGGCCTGCTCCCCTTCGAGCTGGGCATCCCGCACCGCATCTTCGGCCGCCCGATGGACGACCGGGGCCGGCCCCTGTACGAGGTCGTGACCTGTTCCGTACGGCCGCCCGGCCCGGTCGAGACGGACGCCGACTTCACGATCCACGTCGCCCATGGGCCCGAGGCCCTCGCCGAGGCCGACACGGTGATCGTCCCCGCGTCGTACGAACTCGGCCCGGTCTTCGACGAGGGCCGCCTCACCGGCGAACTGGCCGCCGCCCTCGCCCGCATCCGCCCCGGCACCCGCCTCGCCTCCATCTGCACCGGCGTCTACGTCCTCGCCGCCGCCGGCTACCTCGACGGCCGCCCGGCGACCACGCACTGGGCCGACGCCGAGCGCTTCCAGCGGCTGTTCCCGAAGATCGAGGTCGACGCCGACGTGCTGTTCATCGACGACGGCGACGTGCTGACGTCGGCCGGGGTGGCCGCCGGGATCGACCTGTGCCTGCACATGGTGCGCCGCGACTTCGGCACGGCCGTCGCCAACGACGTGGCCCGGCGCACGGTCGTCCCGCCGCACCGCGACGGTGGCCAGGCCCAGTACATCCAGCGCCCGGTCCCCGACCCGCAGGTGGCGACCACGACCGCCGCGCGGGCCTGGGCGCTCGGCCGGCTGCACGAGCCGATCCAGCTGCGGGACATGGCCGAGCAGGAGGCCATGTCGGTACGGACCTTCACCCGCCGCTTCCGCGAGGAGGTCGGGGTCAGCCCCGGCCAGTGGCTCACCCAGCAGCGCGTGGAACGCGCCCGCCAGCTGCTGGAGACCACGGAGCTGTCCATCGACCAGGTGGCCCGCGAGACGGGGTTCGGCACGGCCCAGTCGATGCGTCAGCATCTCCAGCAGGCGCTCGGGGTGACACCGACCGCCTATCGCCGGACGTTCCGGACCGGCGTCAGAACGTGAGCACCGCCCGCGCCACCCGCCCCGACTCCGCGTCGGCCCGCGCCTTCTCGAAGTCCTCCACGGGGTACACCGCCGTCACCAACTCGTCGAGCAGCAGCCGTCCTTGGCGGTACAGCTCGGCGTACAGGGGGATGTCCCGCTGGGGGCGCGAGGAGCCGTAGCGGCAGCCCAGGACGGACTTGTCCAGGAAGAGGGAGGAGACGAGGAAGGACGCCTCGGCCGTGGCCGGCGGGACCCCGAGCAGGACGGCCTGTCCATGCCGGTCGAGGAGGTCGATCGCCTGCCGGATCAGCTCGACGCGTCCGACGCACTCGAAGACGTGGTCGGCGCCCGTGGGCAGGATGCCCTTCACGCCGTCCGCCGAGGTCAGGAAGTCGGTCGCGCCGAACTGCCGGGCCGCCTCCGCCTTGGCCGGATTGGCGTCCACGGCGACGATCCGCAGCGCCCCCGCGATGCGCGCGCCCTGGATGACGTTCAGCCCGATCCCGCCGGTGCCGATGACGACGACGCTGTCCCCGCGGTCCACCCGGGCCCGGTTCAGCACCGCGCCGACCCCCGTGAGCACCCCGCACCCGATGAGCGCGGCGGACGGGAGGGGGACGTCCTCGGGGATCGGCACCGCCTGGACGGCCTTGACGACCGTGCGTTCCGCGAAGGCCGAGTTGGCGGCGAACTGGTGCACCGGCCCCGTGCCCCGTGTGAAGGGCCTGCCGGGGCGGCCGATCGCCTGCCGGCACATGGTCGGCCGGCCCCGGTCGCACTCCGCGCAGGTGCCGCAGTTGGCGAGCGTGGACAGCGCCACATGGTCGCCGGGCGCGACGTGCGCGACCCCGGGGCCGACCGCCTCCACCACGCCCGCCCCCTCGTGTCCCAGCACCACCGGCACCGGGAAGGGGATCGTCCCGTCCACCACGGACAGGTCGCTGTGGCACAGCCCCGCCGCCGCGACGGCCACCAGCACCTCGCCGGGGCCCGGCTCCCGCACCGCGAGATCGTCGACCACCCGGACCTGTGCGCCGTCGAACACCACTCCACGCATCACACGGCCCCCTTGGGCTCTCTGGGCAGACCGAGCACGCGCTCGGCGATGATCGTGCGCTGGACCTGGTCGGAGCCGCCGTAGATCGTGTCGGCCCGGGAGAAGAGGAACAGGTGCTGGTCCGCGTCGAGTTCGTACGGCGCCGTGGGCGACCAGTCGGCCGGGCCCGCCGAGGCCGCCGCGCCCCGGACCCGCACCGCCAGCTCGCCGAGGCGCTGGTGCCAGCCGGCCCAGAGCAGCTTGGCCACGCTGGGCGCGCCGGGATCGCCCGAGCCGCCGAGGGTGCGCAGGGCGTTCCAGCGCATGGCCCGCAGCTCGGCCCACTGCCGCACGAGCTGCGACCGTACGACGGGGTCGGCCGCGGCCCCGCTGTCCACGGCGCTGCGCACCACCCGCCCCAGCTCCTCGGCGAACCCGATCTGCTGGGCGAGGGTGGACACTCCGCGCTCGAAGCCGAGCAGGCTCATGGCGACCCGCCAGCCTTGCCCCGCGCCCCCGACGACGTGCTCCACGCGCGCGTGTGCCCCGTCGAAGAAGACCTCGTTGAAGTCGCTGGTGCCGGTCAGCTGCCGGATGGGCCGGACCTCGATGCGGCCGGGCTGGTCCATGGGCACGAGCAGGAAGCTCAGCCCGTGATGGCGGCGGGAGCCGGGCTCGGTGCGGGCCAGTACGAAGCACCAGTCGGCCTCGTGGGCGAGCGAGGTCCAGATCTTCTGCCCGCTGATGCGGTACCGCTCCCCGTCCCGCACGGCCGTCGTGCGGATCCCGGCGAGGTCGGAGCCGGCCCCGGGCTCGCTGTAGCCCTGGCACCACAGCTCCGCCCCGGCGGCGATCGGGGGCAGGAACCTCCGCTTCTGCGCGTCGCTGCCGTGCGCGACGAGGGTGGGCGCGAGCAGGTTCTCGCCGATGTGCCCGGACCGCCCCGGCGCCCCCGAGCGCGCGTACTCCTCGGCCCAGGCGACCTGCTGGGTGAGCGTGGCGGTGCGGTTGCCGTATCCCGCCTCGGGCCAGCCGAGCCCGATCCAGCCGGCCGCGCCGAGGGTGCGCTCCCAGCCGCGCCTGTCGCACGACGCGTCGGCGTGGGCGGCCAGCCAGGAGCGGACCTCGGCACGGAACGCGTCGTCCTCTTCGCTGAACCCGAAATCCATGGGAACCGCCTCAGGCCGTCCGGGCGTCGGGCTGAGCGTCTGGCCGGGCGTTGGGCCGGGAACCCGCTCGCGCCGCCTGCTCCATCGCCACCAGCCGGTCCAGCATCGGCATCGGGTCCGCGCCCACCGACCCCGGCAGCACCTCGGCTATCCGCTCCGGCGTCCAGGAGGAGCCCTCGGCGTAGACGGAGCGCAGCTCACGCGGCTGGGCCCACACCGCGATCTTCGGGCCCGCGACGGTGTACACCTGCCCGGTGATCCCCTGGTGCGCGGCCGCGTCGGACAGCAGGTACACCACCAGCGCGGCCACGTCCTCCGGTTCGCCGATCTCGGCCAGCTCCATGGGGACGTTCGCCGACATCCGCGTGCGGGCCACGGGGGCGACGGCGTTCGCGCTCACCCCGTACTTGTGCAGCCCGAGCGCGGCGCTGCGCACCAGCGAGATGATCCCGCCCTTCGCGGCGCTGTAGTTGGCCTGGGAGACCGAACCCTGGTGATTGCCGCTGGTGAAGCCGATCAGTGTGCCCGCGCGCTGCTGCCGCATCACCGCGGAGGCGGCACGGAAGACGGTGAACGTGCCCTTGAGGTGGGTGGCGAGCACGGGGTCCCACTCCTCCTCGGTCATGTTGAACAGCATCCGCTCGCGCAGGATGCCCGCCACGCACACGACCCCGTCGAGCCGGCCGTACGCCGCGACCGCCGTGTCCACGACGCGCTGTCCGCCCGCCATCGTGGAGATGTCGTCGGCGACGGCGACGGCCTCGCCGCCCGCCGCCTCGATCTCCTTGACGACGGCCTCGGCGACCTCGCTCGTCGGCGCGGTGCCGTCGGCGGCGACCCCGTAGTCGTTGACGACGACCTTCGCGCCCTCGGCCGCCGCCGCGAGCGCGACCGCGCGGCCGATGCCGCGCCCGGCCCCCGTCACGGCGACCACCTTGCCTGCCAAGAAGTTCCCCACGCCCGGCCCCTTCCCGCGGTTTCTGACGGTCCGTTAGATTCTATGGCCCGGCGGACGCACGGACACAAGCCCCGGGGAGGCACCGGATGACACTGCCGCAGGAGTTCCACGAGATCGCGGGGCGCGTGAACAACTGGGGGCGCTGGGGGGCGGACGACGAGATCGGGACCCTGAACCTCATCACCGACGCGGTCGTGCGCGAGGCCGCCGCCTGCGTCCGCACCGGCCGCCGCGTCCCGCTCGCCCTGCCCCTGCGGGAGGACGGCGTCCAGACCGGGACGATCCCGGGCCGGGTCAACCCGCTGCACGCCATGGTGCAGGTCAACCAGGAGCTGTTCGGCCCCGGCACGGTCGCGTGCAGCGACGACGTGGTGACCATGGGACTCCAGGCGGGCACCCACTGGGACGCGCTCACCCATGTCTCGCACTCCGGGAAGCTCTACAACGGCCGCCCGGCGCGCACGGTCACGGCGCACGGCGGCGCCGAGTTCAGCGGGATCGCCACGGCGCGGCACATCGTCTCGCGCGGGGTGCTGCTGGACGTGGCACGCGCGCGGGGCACGGACCGGCTGGCGGGGGGCCACGCGGTCACGCCGGAGGACCTGGAGGCGGCCGAGGAACTCGCCGGCACGCGCGTGCGCGCCGGCGACATCGTGCTCGTGCGGACCGGCCAGGTGCAGGTCTACCTGGCCGGGGACAAGCACGGGTACGGCTATCCGTCGCCGGGGCTGTCCGTGCGCACACCGGAGTGGTTCCACGCGCGCGACGTGGCGGCCGTCGCCAACGACACGCTCACGTTTGAGATATTTCCGCCCGAGATCGACGATCTGTGGCTGCCCGTGCACGCGCTGGACCTGGTGGAGATGGGGATGCTCCAGGGCCAGAACTGGAATCTGGAAGAGTTGTCCACAGCCTGTGGAGAAGAGCGGCGGTACGCCTTCCTGCTGTCGGCGATGCCCGAGCCGTTCGTCGGCGCGACGGGCACACCGGTGGCGCCGGTGGCGATCCTGTGAGGCGGCGGGAGCGCGAAGGGACCGATGTGACCGGATGGCGGCGCGCCCCCCGACGGCGCGTCTCCCCCACGGCCGTGCACGCGCGCCGCCATCCGATGCGACCCACACTCGGCGAGGGCCGCCGTAGCGCGGACCCTTGCCGTCCCCTCGCGGCGAATCGACGCCCACCAGCGTGTTCAGCCGGTCACGTCACGTCAACGCCGGTACGGGGATTTGTTACGTACGCCCACTTCACAGCCCGGGCGCACGGATGCACCCCCGGCGCACCACCGCGCCCGGACCTACACCGCCTCGAAGGCCAGCCCCTCGTACGCGGACAGTGCGCCCCCGTACGCCAGTGCCGCACCCTCCCGGGGCTGCGAACAGCGGTCCAGCTCGCACCAGATGCTCTTGCCGGCGCCCTCCGGGCTCCAGCCCCAGCGATCGGCGAGGCAGTCCACGAGGGCGAGACCCCGGCCGCCGGTGGCGTCACCGCGGGCGCAGCGCGGCACAGGGGCGCGCGAGCTGGTGTCGGCCACCTCCACCCGCACCGTGGCCGACGGGGCGGCCTGCTCCGGCACTTCGGCCGGTCCGCCCGGCAGGGAGAGTCTCAGCACGGCCGGACGCCCCGTGTGCACCACGGCGTTGGTCACCAGCTCGGAGACGAGCAGGACCAGGGTCTCGACCAGCGGCTCGTCGGCCGCTATACCGAACCCGGCGAGCCGCGAGAGCGCCCACCGCCTCGCCCGCCCCACCTCCGCGGGGTCGGGCCGGATCTCCAGCTGCACTTGAAGCACCTGCACCGCTCACACCATCCGAACCGGCGGACACATGACCCCGCACCGCCCGGCCGCCACGGCGCAGGCCGCGGCGGCGATCACGACGAGGGCCACGATCGTAGCCATTTTCTGCATGGCCAGAACAACGGCCAGAGCGGGGATCACGGACCGTGATTCCCTGATGAGACAGCATGGTTGACGTACAGTCACCCCAACAAGCGCTTCGGGCATATTCCAGCGCGAAGGAGTATGTGTGAGGCATACTGTGCGACGCTCGTGCCGGGGAGTCGAACAGAGGGCACACGACGCGGCGTACGACGCCGGGACCGCCCCGCGAGCAGCGGTGCGCACCGCTTCGTCCGGCATCGCCCCAGGGGGATCGCCGGCCCGGCTCGCGCTCACAGCCACTCGCATCTCACACAAGGTACCGGAGCGGACGCCCGACTCCAGGCTGTTACGAGTCACGCGATGGACACAACCGCGTATCAACGCTCTGTGACGCCATCTGGCCACGATCCGCGACATCTTGGGCCACGACTTCCCGGCGCCGCAGCCCACGGCGGTGCCGGCCGCTCAGCCGGCCAGTCGCACGGCGAGCAGTTCCTCACTCTGCGTGCACCCGCCGCCACGCTCGGATCGCACCCAAGCCCGCTTGAGATGCAGGTGGACGTCGGCTTCCCAGGTGAAACCCATGCCGCCGTGCACCTGGAGACAGTCGCGGGCACCGCGTACGGCGGCCTCGTCGGCCAGCAGCCGGGCGGCGGCGATGTCGGCCGGGTCGGCGGTGACGGCCGCCGCGTACACCGCCACACGGGCGATTTCGCTGCGCACCAACAGGTCGGCGCACAGATGCTGAACCGCCTGGAACGCCCCGATCGGCCGCCCGAACTGCTCGCGGGTCCGGGCGTGTTGCACGGCCAGCTCGCACACCCGCGCGGCTGTGCCCAGTTGTTCGGCCGCGGTCAGGAGAACGGCCACGGGATCGACGGGAGCGGGGTCGACGTGTGCGGGATCGGCGGGCGCGGTGCCGGTGACCCGGTGCAGCGGCGTCAGCGGGTCGACCGACCGCACCGGTGCGGCCCCCGCCGCCTCCCCGAGCACCCGGTCCGCCGCCCCCAGCCACTCCACCAACTCCCCGTCCACGGCCGCCACCACCGTCTCGCCGGTGGCCGCGCCCGGTACGTCGGCGGCCGCGAGGTGCGTGGCGATCAGCGGGCCCGGCACCAGCGCCCGCCCCGCCTCCTCGAAGGCCAGCACCGCCTCCGGCAGGCCCAGCCCGACCCCGCCGGCCGCCTCGGGCAGCCGCAGGGCGAAGAACCCCGCCCCGCCGAGCGCCCGCCACAGCGTCCGGTCGAGCCGCCCCGGCTCCTCCACGGCCGCCCGCAGCGCCTCCCGCCCGAAGCACCGGCCCAGCAGCTCCCGTACTCCTGCCTGCAACGCCCGTTGATCATCGGTGAGTTGGAACCGCACGCTCATCTCTCCTTCGGGCGGGCCGCGGACGCGCCGGGCCCGGACATGGTTGCGCCGAGCCGGCGAGCCACCGGAGCCGGCCTTCCCGCCCTGCCCCGCACCCGCCCCACCCCGTCCCGCGAGGCCGGCGCACGGCTCATCTCCCCCTCGGCAGACCGAGGATCCGCTCGGCCACGATGGTGCGCTGGATCTGCGAGGTGCCGGCGGCGATCGTGTACGACAGGGCCGACAGGCGGTCGAGGACCCACGGCCGGTCCAGGTCGAGGCGGTCGGGGCCGAGGACGTCCGCCGCCGCGTCGTACAGTTCCTGGCGGGCGTGCGAGTAGCGGAGTTTGAAGACCGAGGCGCCCGTGCCCGGCACCCCGCCGCTCGCCTCCGCCGCGCTCACGTTCCACTGGGTCAGCCGCCACAGCGCCCGGAACTCCGCCTCCAGCCGGCCGAGACGGCGGCGCAGCACGGGGTCGTCCCAGCGGCCGTTCTCCTGTGCCGTGCGGGCGAGTTCGCCGAGCACCCGGCGGCAGGCCACCACCTCGCCGACGAAGGCCGTGCCGCGCTCGAAGGACAGGGTCACCATGGTCACGCGCCAGCCGTCGTTCTCCGCGCCGACGCGGTTGGCGGCCGGCACCCGCACCTCGTCCAGGAACACCTCGGCGAACTCCGCCGACCCGGCGAGGGTGCGCAGCGGCCGTACGGTGATCCCGTCGGCGTCCATGGGCATGGCCAGCCAGGTGATGCCCCGGTGCCGGGGCGCGTCCGGGTCGGTGCGCACGAGCAGCTCGCACCAGTCGGCGACCTCGGCGTGCGAGGTCCAGATCTTGGACCCGCTCACCACGTAGTCGTCGCCGTCCCTCCGCGCGCGCGTGCGCAGCGCGGCGAGGTCGGAACCCGCGTCCGGTTCGCTGAACCCCTGGCACCACACCTCCTCGCCGCGCAGGATCGGCGGCAGCCAGCGCGCGCGCTGCCCGGCCGTGCCCTCGGCGGCGATGGTCGGCCCGGCGTGCAGCAGGCCGACGAAGTTCGCCCCCACATACGGCGCCCCCGCGCGCTCGGTCTCCTCCAGGAAGATCAGCCGGGTGGTCGGGGAGGCGTCCCAGTGGACCTCGGCGTACCCGGCGTCGTGGAGCATCCGCTGCCAGCCGAGGTCGTACGCCCTGCGCGCGGGCCAGTCGTCGGAAGACGGCTTGGCCGGCAGCGTGGGCAGCGTCTTGGCGAGCCACTCGCGCAGCCGGGCCCGGAACTCCTCCTCCTCGGGTGTGCAGGTGAGGTCCATCACCCGTCCCCCTACTTGTCGAGGTCCAGTCCCAGCATGCGGATGGCGTTGCCCCGCATCAGCTTGTGGACGGTCTCGTCGTCCAGACCCTTCACATGGTCGAGGGCGACCTCCTTGGTGTGCGGGAAGGTCGAGTCGACGTGCGGGTAGTCGGTCTCGAAGGTGGCGTTGTCGCGGCCGACGACGTCGATCGAGGCGACGCCGTGCTTGTCGCGGAAGAAGCAGCAGAAGATCTGCCGGTAGTAGTACGTCGACGGCGGCTCGGGGATCAGGTCCCGGACCCCGCCCCAGGCCCGGTGCTCCTCCCACACGTCGTCGGCGCGCTCCAGGGCGTACGGCACCCAGCCCATCTGGCCTTCGGAGTAGGCGAGTTTGAGCTGCGGGAACTTCACCAGGACCCCGCTGAAGAGGTAGTCCATCATCGAGGCCATCGCGTTGTTGAAGCTGAGCGAGGCCTGTACGGCGGGCGGGGCGTCGGGGGAGGCGGCGGGCATCTGCGAGCTGCTGCCGATGTGCATGTTGACGACCGTGCCGGTCTCCTGGCAGGCGGCGAAGAACGGGTCCCAGTGGCCGGAGTGGATGGACGGCAGCCCGAGGTGGCTGGGGATCTCGGAGAAGGTGACCGCCCGCACCCCGCGCTCGGCGTTGCGCCGGATCTCGGCGACGGCCAGCCCGACGTCCCACAGCGGGATGAGGCACAGCGGAATCAACCGCCCCCCGCTGTCCCCGCACCACTCCTCCACCATCCAGTCGTTGTAGGCGCGCACGCAGGCGAGGGCGACCTCCTTGTCGTGCGCCTCGGCGAAGGTCTGGCCGCAAAAACGCGGGAAGGTCGGGAAGCAGAGGCTGGCCTCGACGTGGTTGAGGTCCATGTCCTTCAGGCGCTCGACGGGGTCCCAGCACCCGCGCCGCATCTGCTCGCGCGTGATCCCCTCCAGCGTCATCTCGTCGCGGTCGAATCCGACGGCGGCGATGTTGCGCTTGTACGGGAACTTCAGGTCCTCGTAGATCCACCAGTCCGTCGGCTGCCCCGCCGGGTCCATGGTGATCTGGTACTTCCCGGCGACGTAGGCCAGCTCCCCGATCCCGGCGGTCAGCGGCTTGGGACCCCGGTCCCGGTACTTGGCCGGGAGCCAGGTCTCGAAGAGGTGGGCGGGCTCGATCACGTGGTCGTCGACGCTGATGATGCGGGGCAGTTCGGTCATGGTTCCCCTCCGCCGGACGATACTTATCTGACGACTCGTCAGATAACATGCTACCTGACGCGTCGTCAGCCAAGGAGGGGGCCGACGTGAACGACACCCCGCACTCCCTGAGTTCCTCCCGCACGCTGTGGGAGCTGGTCGTCCGCCGCGCGGCCCTCACCCCCGACCGCCCGGTGCTGCTCCAGCGGGACCGCACGCTCGCCTTCGGCGAGCTGCGCTCGCGCGCCGAGCGGGTGGCGGCCGGGCTGTACGGCATGGGAGTCCGCCCCGGCACGGTGGTCGCCTGGCAGCTGCCCACCCGCGTCGAGACCGTCCTGCTGTCCCTCGCACTGGCCCGCCTGGGCGCCGTACAGTCCCCGGTCATCCCCTTCTACCGGGACCGCGAGGTCGGCTTCGCGCTGCGCGAGTCGAGGGCGGAGTTCTTCGCGGTCCCGGGCGTGTGGCGCGGCCACGACCACACGGAGATGGCACGACGCCTCGGCGCGAAGGGAATCTTCGAGGCGTACGACACCCTGCCGGACGGCGCCCCCTCGACGCTCCCCGCCCCGCCCGCCGGGGGCACCTCGGTGCGCTGGATCTACTGGACCTCGGGCACCACCTCCGACCCCAAGGGCGTGCTGCACACCGACCGCTCACTGCTCGCGGGCGGCTCCTGCCTGGCGCACGCGCTGCGGCTGACGGCCGACGACGTGGGCTCGATCGCCTTCCCCTACGCCCACATAGGCGGCCCCGACTACCTGGTGATGCTCCTGCTGTACGGCTTCCCGGCGCTGCTGTTCGAGCACTTCGCGCTGCCGGACGCGCTCGCGGAGTACCGGCGGCACGGGGTGACCGTGGCCGGCGGCTCGACGGCCTTCTACTCGCTCTTCCTCGCCGAGCAGCGCACCCAGCCGCCGGGGACGAAGCTGATCCCCTCCCTGCGCCTGCTCGCGGGCGGCGGCGCCCCGAAGCCGCCGGAGGTCTACCACGCCGTCGTGCGCGAGATGGACGTCCAGCTCACGCACGGGTACGGCATGACCGAGGTCCCGATGATCACGATGGGCGACCCGTGGGACACCGCCGAGAACCTGGCGACGACCGAGGGCCGCCCCCCGCGGGGCATGGAGATCCGCATCACCGACGGCGAGGTGCGGCTGCGCGGCGAGGCCGTCTGCCAGGGCTATCTGGACCCCGCCCAGACCGCCGCCGCCTTCGACGCCGAGGGCTTCCTGCGCACCGGCGACCTGGGCCACGTCACGCCCTCCGGCCATCTGGTCCTCACCGGACGCCTGAAGGACGTGATCATCCGCAAGGGCGAGAACATCTCGGCCAAGGAGATCGAGGACTTGCTGGCCGCCCACCCGCTGGTCGCGGACGCCGCCGTGATCGGCCTGCCGGACGCGGGCCGGGGAGAGCTGGTGTGCGCGGTGGTGGAACAGCCGTCGGGAGCCCGTGAGTTGACCCTTCCGGACATGGTCTCCTACCTGCGCACGGCCGGCCTCTCCGTGCACAAGCTGCCGGAGCGGCTGGAGGTGGTGGACGCGCTGCCGAGGAACGAGACGTTGCGGAAGGTACTGAAGTACAAGCTGCGGGAGCGGTTCTCGGGACCGCTGCCGTAGGCGGCCCGGGCAACCGGCTTCGTTCGCGTTCACGCGGGACGGAGCTCGTGGAGGACACGGTCACATCCGGCTCAACCCCGCCGTAGCGAACAGCACGTCTCTGATCGCCTGGCGGTCGCCGTCCTGGCCTGCGGCCGCTTCCTCCGGTGGGATGTGGCCGGACGCCAGGCGGCAGAACTCCACGCCGTCCAGGGCGACATGGGCCACCTCGAACTCCGCCGAGCCCACCGCTGCCGGGGAGTCCAGCGGGATCAGCCACTCGCCGCCCGCCGCGCCCTCGATCTCCAGCCGCAGGCTGCGGCCGGGGGCGCCCGCCGCGACCAGGTGCGGGGTGCCGCCCGGGGCGGAGCGGCCCGCGCGGCGCCGCTCGGCCAGCGCGGCCGGGAGCATGCGGGCCGTGAGGTCGATCATCTTGTTCAGATGCCGGGGCGCGGGCGGGTCGTAGGGGTAGTCGACCGCCTCCGCGATGTCCTCGGCGTGCACCCAGCACTCGAAGGCGCGGTCCAGCATCGCGTCGTGCAGCGGGAGGGAGAAGTCGCCGTACGACACCGGGAGTCCGCCCGCGTGGCTGCCCGTGAAGGCCACCGTGCGCACCAGGCTGTGGCTCTGCTCCCGCCAGGGTCCGCGCACCGAGCGGGTCGGCGGGAAGCGAGAGGTCCGCCAGAAGGCTTCCGTGCGTCCGGCCGGGTCCGTCGCACCGGTGCCGTCCGCGTCGGTGGCATCGCTCAGCGGGTCCTCCAGGCCGAGGGCGAGTGCGATCATGCCGTCCACGGAGAGAAGGTGCGCGATCACCCCGGCCACGGTCGTACGCCGGCTCGCCGCGGCGTCGCCCTCGAACCAGCGCAGCCGGACCGGCGCATGCCACTCGGCGTCCCCGAAGTCCTGGAGGAGGGCGTCGAGTCGGGCGGTCTCGGCGTCGTAGGGCGCCGCCCACCGCGGCAGCGGGATGCGGGGCGGGCGGCGGTCCAGGCAGGTCTCCAGGACGCGGGTGCGCAGGCCCGGGTCCAGGTCGAGACTCTCCGGCTGGTGCAGCAGGCCGACCGCCTCGCGCAGCCGGCGGGCCTCGTCGGCGCAGCTTCCGCAGGAGCCCAGATGGTCCTCGACGGCCGCCGTCTCCGCCGCCGAGCAGGCGGCCAGCGCCCAGGCGCCGAGGAGCGACTTCAGGACGTCGTGCGGCAGGTCGAGCGGCACGGGGGCGGGATCTCCCAGGTCGGCGAGGTCGGGCAGCGGCTGTCCGCCGTCCTCCACGGAGGCGCGGGGCGTCGGTATGCGGGGACGGTCCGGCACGGGCGCGCCGGAGCCGGGCGTCAGCTGCCCCGGGCCGTCACCGGCACCGTCGCCGTCGCCGTCGCGCCGCCCGGGGTGGTCGCGCTCAGCGGGACCGGCGGCGCCGTCGCCCCGGTGACTCCCGTGCTCCGCGCGCCTCCCGTGCTCCTCCTCGGGGCCCTCGTGCTCGTCGTGTGCCTCGAACCGGCCCGCGCCGCTCACACCGCACCCCCGTGTCCCGGAGGCGCCCCGGTGTCGTGGGCGGTGGAGAGCAGTTGCAGGCCGAGGCGGAGCCGGCGGCGGGCCTCGTCCTCCGTGACGCCGAGGTCGACGGCGGTCTGGCGGTAGTCCCTGCGCTGGAAGTAGGCCAGTTCGAGCGCGGCGCGCAGCGGGGCAGGCATGGAGTGGACGATGAAGTCGGCGCGGGCGGCGACCGAGGCGCGGCGGACCTTGCGCTCCAGCTCCTCGGCGGCACCGGCCTCCCGGGGCAGCGCGGCGGTCTCGCAGTCGCGCAGCCGCTGCACCGCGAGCCGGTGGGCCACGCCGGCCACCCAGGAGCGCAGCGGGCCCTGCCGGGGGTCATAGCTCTCGGGGTGCTCCCAGACGTGGGCGAAGACCTCGCGGGTGACGATGTCGGCGGCCTTCTCGTCGCCGAGGACACGGTGGGCGAGGTTGTGCACCAGCGAGGCGAACCTGTCGTACAGCTCGCCCAGGGCGGCCGCCTCGCCGCGGGCGAGGCGCTGCTGCATCTTGCGGTCCCAGCGGGGCGGTACGTCCTTCGCGGCCATGCGGTCCCCTCCCCTCGCCCGTGCTCCGGCCCTACAGCGTGTCTGCACCGTCTTCTCGAATGTAGTCGGCACCTCTGACAGCGCACGCCCCTTTGTGTCAATGCGCGCCCCGGGAGGCACCGCAGGTGATAGTGCCCTCTTCACATAAGCTTCACACGATGCGCGAGCATCCCCACGACACATCTGATCGAACACGATCGATAGTGACCGAAACAAGCCCCTTGTCGATCACGTCCGGTTTCCTACCCGACGTTTCAGGGAACGGCCGCTGGGCAGCCGCGCGAAAGCAAGCGTAGGAACTGCTTCCGTTTTCTGGCGGCTCAGGCGGTTCCGGGAGTTCCGGCGAGCGGAGGGGCATAGCCGTGGCATTCAACGTGACCGGCGTCGAACAGGGCGAGTGGGCCGTCCTGCGGGTGTCCGGGGAACTGGACCTGATGACCTCGCCAGTGCTGCGCCAGCGGGTGCACGACGTCGTCGCCGACGGGCACCACAGCCTCGTCGTCGACCTCTCCGACGTGTTCTTCTGCGACTCCAGCGGGGTCGGCGTCCTCATCGCCGCCCGCCGGCTGATCCGCTCCTGTCAGGGCCGGCTGCGGCTGATCCTGCCGGACCGGGGCGCGGTCGACGGCTCCCACGTCAACCGGGTCCTCGGCGCGCTCGGCGTCCGCCGCCTCTTCGACGTCCGCCCCGACCTCGACTCCGCCACGTCCGACGAGGCGGACCCGCTGTCCGCCTGACGCGCCGCAGCGCCCCGCGCCGCAGCGTGCCCCGGTCTTCGCGACAAGTCCACACATGTGTCGCAGGATTCCCCCGGTCTTGGCACAACCGCCGGTTTCCCGCCATCTTCCGGCCGACCGCGTCGTACGCTCCGAGCGAGATCGACCGACGCACACGTGAGGCGGCCCGAACAGACATGGTCAGCACCGAGTACGAGCGCAGGATCGCCGCCCGGTTCGCCACCCTCGACCAGGACGGCAACGGCTGGATCGACCGCGAGGACTTCAGCGCGGCGGCCAAGGCGCTCCTCGCCGAGTTCACCGTGCCCGCCCGCTCCGCCGAGGGGCAGGCGCTCTACGCGGGCGCGGAGGCGTTCTGGCAGGGCATGGCCGGCATCGCGGACCGGGACGGCGACCAGCGCATCACCCGCGAGGAGTTCGTCACCGGCGCGGTCAAGCGCCTGCGCGACACCCCCGCCCGTTTCGCCGAGATCGCCCGCCCCTTCCTGCACGCGGCGCTGGCGGTGGCGGACACGGACTCCGACGGCCGGATCACGGTCGCGGACACGGCGCGGGGGCTGCGGGCCCTGCGCGTACCGGACGCCGTGGCCAGGGCGGCAGCCGCCGCCCTCGACACGGACGGCGACGGCGTGCTCGGCGAGGCGGAGCTCGTGCCGGCGTTCGCGGGGTACTTCACGATCTCCGAGTGACCCCGCCGTGGTGCCGACACGGTGCCGCGGCGGCTAGGCGAAGACGACCGTCCGTCGCCCGTTGGGCAGGATCCGGCGCTCGGCATGCCACTTGACCGCCCGCGCCAGCGCCTGGCACTCCACGTCCCGCCCGATGGCCACCAGCTGGTCCGGGGTGACGTCGTGTCCCACCCGCTCGACCTCCTGCTCGATGATCGGCCCCTCGTCGAGGTCGGCCGTCACGTAGTGGGCCGTGGCGCCGATCAGCTTCACACCGCGCGCGTGGGCCTGGTGGTACGGCTTGGCGCCCTTGAAGCTCGGCAGGAAGGAGTGGTGGATGTTGATGATCCGGCCGCTGAGCTGCTTGCACAGGTCGTCCGAGATGACCTGCATGTAGCGGGCGAGGACGACCAGTTCGACGTCCTCCTCGCGGACGATCTCCAGCAGCCGTGCCTCGGCGTCCTGCTTCGTGTCCTTCGTCACCGGGATGTGGTGGAAGGGGATGTTGTACGAACCCACCAGTTCCTGGAAGTCCGTGTGATTGGACACCACGCCCACGATCTCCACGGGCAGCGCGCCGATCCGGGCCCGGAAGAGCAGGTCGTTCAGGCAGTGCCCGAACTTGCTGACCATGAGCAGGATGCGCATCTTCGCGTCGGCCTCGTTGATCTGCCAGTCCATGTGGAAGGAGTCGCCGATCGCAGCGAAGCTCGCCCGCAGCTTGTCCACCGTCACCGGCTCCTCGGCCGAGAAGTGGACGCGCATGAAGAACAGACCGGTGTCGTGGTCACCGAACTGCTGGCTGTCCTCGATGTTGCAGCCGGTCATGAAGAGATAGCTGGACACCGCGTGCACGATGCCCTTCTTGTCCGGGCAGGAGAGGGTGAGGACGTACTGGGCCGACGGCGCGGCGGCGGGCGCGGACTGCTCATTCATGCACCACAGGGTCTCACGCCGACCACCCGCCGTGGGCGATTGTCCCGCAGGACGGGACACCGGCCCCCGGTCCCGGAAGGTCCCGGGCAGGTCCGGTCCCGGGCAGGCTCCAGGCGGTCCTAGGCGGTCCGCGTCAGGATGCGCAGCACTTCCAGCGTCTTCGGCGGCGTCTCGGGGTCCTCGCCGTCGCTCACCGACATGCGCACGTGCGCGTCCCGCGCCGCCCGCACCGCCTCCGGCCAGCCCTGGTGGTCGACATACGCGGAGACCGGTGCGTCCGGGCCGACCTGGTGCATGATGCGCAGCACCCGCAGCACGGCGGTGTCCACGAGCGCCGCCTCCTGCGAGTCCCGGAATATCGTGCCGACGTATTTCTCCGCGGACCAGTTGTCCAGCCAGGTGTCCTCCACCAGCCGGTACACGGCGTCGGTGACGTCGCCGTACCCGTCCACGCCGGCCAGCCAGACGTCGCGCTGGAACACGGGGTCGGAGAGCATGTGCAGGGCCGAACGCACGTTGCTGCGCCAGCGCCACCACGGCATGTCGCTTAGAGGCATGCCGCCCATGGTGGAGGAGCGACGGCCGCGACGGGAAGAGTTCTCCGAACCTTGCACGGTCATCGATCGTACGTTTCCTCGCCTCACACGCCTCACCGCCCCCGTATTTCACCTCGCCGTCACCTTTCGTTGACCGAGGGTCACTCCCGGGTTAGTGATGTGAGGGAAGCGTGGGCACACATGACCGGCAGGCCGCGCAACCGCACCATTCTCCCCCGCTCCTTCCCCCGGCCCGTCAGAGCCGCCGCCCTGTCCGCGGGCGCCGTGGCGCTCTGTGCGTCGCTCACTGCCGGATGCGGGGTCATCCCCGGTGCCACGGGGGGCGGGGATGACCCGATCAAGGTCATGACCTGGGCGCCGGAGAACACCGACGCCACCAACAAGCCCGGCATGCCCGCGATGGCCCGCGCCTACGGCAAGTGGATCAACGCCCACGGCGGGGTCAACGGTCGCAAGCTGGAGATCCTGACCTGCAACGACCACAACGACAGCGTGGGCGCCGCCCAGTGCGCCCGGCAGGCCTCCCAGGAGAACGTGGTCGCGGTCGTCGGCTCCTACAGCCAGTTCGGCGACTCCTTCCTCTCCCCGCTGGAGAGCGCCGGCATCCCGTACATAGGCGGCTACGGCGTCACCAGCGACGAGTTCACCGGCCAGATGTCGTACCCGGTCAACGGCGGCCAGCCCGCCCTGCTCGCCGGTCTCGGCCGCGCCCTCGCGGCCGGCTGCGGGAACGTCGCCCTGGTCCGCCCCGACAGCATCGCCGGCGACGAGCTGCCCCCGCTGCTGAACTCGGGCCTGAAGGCGGGCGGGCATGCGAACGCGGACGACGAGATGGCCGAGGAGAACGTCACCGAGTACAGCGCCCAGTCCGACCGGGCCCTGCGCGAGGCCACCAAGGACGCGCCGCGCAAGGGCTGCGTGGTGCCCGCGCTCGGGGACCGCACGGACACCTTCATGGACTCCTTCCGCCGGACCCGCGAGATCTATCCCGACGTGCGCATGGCGACCGTCCTCGGCAGCGTCGACCAGACCTTGATCAACTCCACGGGCGGGGCCGAGGGGCCGTACGAGGGGTCGTACATCACCAGCTGGTACCCGCCGGCGACCGACGCGCGCTGGGACCTGATGAAGAAGGTGATCAACGAGGAGGCCTTCGGCGACAACCGCATCGACCCCGCGGACGCCGGAGTGCAGACCACCTGGATCGCCTACACCGTGCTGAAGGCCGCGCTGGAGAAGATCGGCTCCGGTGACGTCACCGCCGACGCCGTGCGCCGCACCCTCAACAACGGTCTGCACGTCTCCACGGGCGGCCTCACCCCGACGCTGAGCTGGCCCTACGAGGGCAAGCTCTCCTCCGTCGGCTTCCCGCGGCTGGTCAACGCGAACGTCACCCTGGAGGTCGTGCAGAACGGCGAGCTGGTCGCGGCCCGCAAGGGCATCGGCGGGACCGCCGACATGACGCAGACGCTGGAGAACGCCCAGGTGCAGTGAGCGCCGTCGGCCCCGGCGGGAATGCGGGTGCCGACGGCGGTACGGCTCAGCGCCCGCGGCTCAGCGGCCGCGGCTCAGCGGCCGCGGCTCAGCGGCCGCGGCTCAGCGGCCGCGGCTCACAGCTGGGTGGGCTGGCGCTGGGTCAGGCCGTACTTCTGCGCGATCGCGTTCCACAGCCCGGCCGCCTTCGCCTTCTGCTCGCTGGCGGTACCGCTGGCCCGGTTGCCCGCCTGGGCCTCCCCGGTGACCTTGGCATGGCCCTTGCGGCAGCCCTTGTGCTGGCCCTTGACCTGGTCGGCCCAGGCCGCGTAGTGGCTGTCGGCCGAGGCGGAGGCCTGCCAGGCCTGGGTCAGCGCGCCGGTCAGGGCGGCGTTGTCCGGCAGCTTGTCGACGGACAGCTTGCCCAGCCGGGTGACCAGCTCGGTGCGCTGCTTGGCCGCGTCGCGCAGGTCGGTGGCGGAGCCGTCGAGGTTGTCGCACCCCTTGACGGCGGCCACCGCGTTGATCACCGAGGCGCGGCTGCTGCCGCTGTCGGCGAGCAGCTTGTCCAGCTCGACCGCCTGCTGCCGGGCCGGGTCGGTGCCGGGCGCGGCGTTGCCCTGGCCGGTGGCCGGGGACGTGGCGGCGACCGTCTTGCTGTCGGTGCCCTTGCCGCCGCCGTCGCTGAGGAGCGCGCCGGCGCCCACGCCGATGACGACGATGCCGACGCCGATGCCCGCGATCAGCGGCACCCGCGACCTCCGCCGGGGCCGGTCGTCGTCGTGCGCCGGTTCGTACGCCGGCTGCTGCGCTCCGTACGGCGCCTGCGACTGGCCGTACGCCGGTTGCGCCGGGGCGTGCGCCTGCGCGGGGCCCGGGTAGGCGCCCGGCGGTTCGACGCGCGGCAACTGCTGGGTGGATCCGGCCGCGCCGTCGGCGCCCGCCGGGCCGCTGCGGAAGAGGTTGTCGAACTCGGCCGGCGGCTGCCGGTCCCCGCCCTGGGCCTGGGCCGCGAACGGCGGGATGTACTGGGTGGCCTCCGCGTCGGACGACGCGGGCGCCGGCTGCTGCGGCGTGATGCCGAGGTAACGGGTCTGCTCACCGTTCGCCTCGGGCGGCAGTGCGCCGGGGGCCACCGGCGGGATGTACTGCGTCGCGCCGTCGGCCGGGGCGGCCTGCACGGGCGGTATGTACTGCGTGGCGCCCTCGTCGGCGGGGCCGGGCGCGGCCGGGACCGGCGGTATGTACTGGGTGGCGCCGTCGGCCGCCGGGGGCAGCGCGCCGGGCGCGGCGGTCTGCGGGTACTCCGGCTGGTGCTGTTGCGGCCGCTGGTACCCCGGCTGGTGCTCCGGCTGGTGCGGGTACGGCGCGGGCGTGCCGTAGCCGCCGCCCTGGCCGTCGTACGACGGGGCCGGGGCGCCCTCGGGCGGCAGGGCGCCGGGGCTCGCCCGGGGCCCGTCCCACTGCTGGGCGGCCGCCGGGGGCCAGCCCTGGCCGGGCTGGGACGGCTGCTGTCCGGGCCCCCAGGATCCGCTCCAGGCCTGCCCGCCGGAGGGGGCGGCAGGAGCGGGCGCGCCGGTCATGCCGGGCAGCACGGGCTCGCCTCCGTCGGAGGGCAGCACGATGCCCTCGCGCGCGTTCTGCGCCGAGGGCTCCTCGCGTTGTCCACTCTGCGTCACCGGGACTCCTACTAATGGGGGACCTTGTGAATCGTCGGGTCACGCTACCGGGTCCCCCGAGCCGGGTGCCACGCAGCTCAGGACACGACCTCGATCCCTGTGAGAGTGGTAACAAAACCGCCCCGCAATGCGCAGTACAAGGGCACATGTCACACCCGGGCGTTCCGTTTCCCGTGTGTTCACCGCATCGCGGGGCCGGTGTTCAGGCGGCCTGCTGGAGATCGAGACGCGCCCCGAACTCCCTTACCACCGCCTCCTCCCCGAACGGCTCCAGCCGCTGCTGGAGATCCTCCAGGTACTCGGCGCCCCGGTTGGAGCGCAGCGACTGGAGCAGCTCGACCGCCTTCAGTCCGGTGGTGCAGGCCTGTTCGATCTCGCGCTGCTGCACCTGGGCCGTGGCGAGCAGCACATAGCCGATGGCGCGCCGGCGGGCCCGGTGCTCGGGATGCCCGGCCAGCGACTGCTCGGCGTACCGGGCCGCCTGCTCGGCCTGGCCGAGGTCGCGGTGGCAGTGCGCCAACTCGTCGGCCAGATAGGCCTCGTCGAAGTGCCGGATCCAGGCCGGGTCGTCCCCGGAGGCGTCGTCGGCCTGCTCCATCGCCGTGACCGCGCGCCCGGTGGCCGTCTGCGCCGCGCGCGCGTCGCCGAGCAGGGCGTGCCCGCGCGCCTCGGCCGCGTGGAACATCGCCTCCACCCGCGGCGTCACCTGCCCGCGCGTACCCTCCTGCGCCGCCCGCGCCAACTGGGAGATCTCGCGCGGGTTTCCGAGCTGCGCGGCGAGGTGGCTCATGGACGCGGCGAGCACGTAGCCGCCGTAGCCGCGGTCCCCTGCGGCCTGGGCGAGCCGCAGCGACTGGATGTAGTACCGCTGGGCCAGGCCTGGTTGGCCGGTGTCCACCGCCATGTAGCCGGCCAGCTCGGTCAACCGGGCGACGGCGGCGAAGAGTTCTCGCCCGACCGCCTCCCGGTAGGAGCCCGCCAGCAGCCCGGAGACGACGCTGTTGAGGTAGTGCACGACGACCGGCCGGACGTGCCCGCTGCCGAACTGGTGGTCCAGGTCGGTCAGCGCCTGCGTCATGGACCGTACGGCGGCGACGTCGGCCTGGCCGACTCTCGGGCCCGCCTGCCGGGCCACCTGGGAGTCCGGCGCCGAGATCAGCCAGTCGCGGCTGGGCTCGACCAGCGCGGAGGCGGCGACGGAGGACCCGGACAGGAAGTCCCGGCGCCCCACGTCGCTGCGCCACAGCTCGCAGACCTGCTCGATGGCCCCCAGTACCGTCGGCGAGAACTGGAGACCGACTCCCGAGGCGAGGTTCTTGCCGTTGGCCATGCCGATCTCGTCGATCGTGACCGTACGGCCGAGCTTGCGCCCGAGCGCCTCCGCGATGACGGCCGGGGCCCGGCCCCGCGGCTGCTGGCCGCGCAGCCAGCGGGCCACGGACGTCTTGTCGTAGCGCAGGTCGAGTCCGTGCTCCGCCCCGCACATGTTGACCCGCCGGGCCAGCCCGGCGTTCGAGCACCCCGCTTCCTGGATGAGTGCCTGCAGCCGTTCGTTCGGCTGCCTCGCCACGAGAGGCCTTGCGGCCATGTACAACCCCCTGTGATGCGTTGCGATCCCCTGGAGCAAAGATCCGGCCGAGTCGATCCGTTCGGAAAGATCACTGCCCAGCTGACATACCGTCAATGCGCGACATGTGCGGTTTGCCGGGGTAAAGACGGTTGCCAACCCCCTCCCTGGCTACCCACCCCACGCCCCGCTTCCCCCCACGCGCCCCCGGACGTGCACCCATGCGCCCCGGCTGCGGAATCGATGCTCCTCCCCGGCGCGCGGTACGGCCGTAACTCCAGGTGGGCGCGGGAGTTGAGAGGAGCGTGGAAGAGACGATCGCGGGCGCCCCGAACAGTCAGATGACCGGTCAGATTCCGCAGCAGCGCGGGGAAACGCTGCTGGAGACCGCCGTACGGTACGCCGAGGAGCGGCACTGGGACGTGTTCCCCGGCACCTGGCTGGAAGCCGCCGACGGGCGGCAGCACTGCTCGTGCGGCGACGTCTCCTGCTCTGCGCCGGGTGCGCACCCCGCGCGCCCCGACTGGGCGACCCAGGCGACCGGCAGTGCGACCGTCGCGCGCCGGATGTGGCAGAAGCAGCCGACCGCGTCGATCCTGCTGCCGACGGGACGGACCTTCGACGCGCTGTCCGTCCCGGAGAGCGCGGGGTTCCTGGCGCTGGCCCGGATGGAGCGGATGCAACTGACGCTGGGGCCGGTGGCGTTGGCGCCGGACCGGCGGATGCAGTTCTTCGTGCTGCCGGGCGGCTGCGCGAAGGTGCCGGAGCTGGTGCGCAAGCTGGGCTGGTCGCTGTCGTCCCTCGACCTCGTGGCCCTGGGCGAGGGCTCCTACGTCGCCGCCCCGCCGACCCGCTTCGGCTCCCGCGGCGCCGTCCAGTGGGCCTGCCGCCCGACCCCGGCGAACCGATGGCTCCCGGACGCGGAGGAACTGATCTCTCCGCTGGCGTACGCGTGCGGCAGGGACCGATAGCCGTTCACCCACGCGTCTGCCGGGTTTCCGTTTCGCCGGCGGGTGCGGGTGGTTCGTGGCTTGTCGCGCAGTTCCCCGCGTCCCTTGGGCACGTTGATGCGCGCCGGCCCAAGGGACGCGGGGAACTGCGCGAGAACCCACCACCCACGCGCACGTGCCGACGAAGCACCGGCCCGGCAGACGCGTGGCAACTCAGTCTCCCAGCAAGCCGTCGAGAAACGGCAGCACAGCCGCCCGCCAAGCCACCGGCCGGTCGTAGTGGGCCAGATGCCCCGCGTCCGTCACCTCCGCGTACTCCCCTCGGGGCAGCACCCGCACCATCTCCTGCGCCTCCGCCCGGCCCAGCTCGCCGTCCAGGCCGCGGACGACCAGCGTGGGGCACCGGACCTGGGCCAGTTCCTCCCAGTGGGCGTCGTGCACCCACGTCTCGCGGGAGTCGAGCATCTGCTCCGGCTCGAAGACGGGGCGCCAGCCGTCGGCCGACTCGTGCATGACCTCGGCGTAGAACGCGCCGCGCGCGGGGTTCGGGCGCTCCACCCAGGGGTCGTCCTCGCCGAACCACTTGCGGACGTCGGCGAGCGTGGCGAAGGGGACGGGCCAGGAGCGGAACCACTCGGCCCACTCGCGCTGCGAGGCCGCGCCGAGCGCGGAGGCCCGCATGTCGCAGATGATCAGGCCCCGCACGAGGTCGGGGCGTTTCGCGGCGAGCTGCCAGGCGGTCAGCGCGCCCATGGCGTGGCCGACGAGGACGGCAGGGGCGAGGCCGAGTTGTTCGAGGGCGGCCTCGGCGTCCTCGACGTAGGCCTCGCGGGTGTACGCGGCCTGCGCGGGCTTGTCGCTCTGGCCGTGGCCGCGCTGGTCGAGGGCGACCGCGTGGTGCCGGGCGGCGAGCCAGCGGGCGGTCGAGGCCCAGTGCGAGGCGCGGCCCATCAGCCCGTGGAGCAGGAGCACGCCCGGAGCGCCGGGATCCGCAGCCGGGCGGTCAGCGGCGGCCGCGTCCGTCTTGGGAGGGTCGGCGAACTCCCAGGCGGCCAGGCGCACCCCGCCCGCTCCCGTCACGTCGATACGTCGCGCCATGGGCTTGGCACCCCCCAGCTCCGCCTGCCTCGTACCGGTGTACTGCCGTACTCGCTCGTACTCGCCGCTGTCGCTGTCGTGCTCGTCGTCGCGTCGTACCGTCCCAGATTATCGAATGCCTATTCGAAAGATCTGTTTCCGCGGACAACACCCCTCATTCGAGTGACACCCCTCCAGGAATGATCGCCGCCGCCCAGGGGATCTTTCTGGCGGGAGGCGGACCGCTCGGGGAAAAACGGTCCGAAGGGGATGACCCTGAGAGCTCGGGGCTCCGGGTCAGCACAGGGGAGGACAGGCCCCGGCGCCGCAAGGCGCCGGGGCCCTTCGCTTGTCAGCGCTTGGCGACGAACACATGAGAGGCGACGTCCGCCTCCAGCTCGGCCGCCTCACCGCCGCTGCCCACCAGCACACCGCCGGCCGACTCGGTCACGCTCACCACGGAGCCGGGCTGCACGCCCGCGCGCCGCAGCGTGTACATCAGCTGGGCGTCCGTCTGGATCGGCTCGCCGATCCGGCGGACGACGACCGTCTTGCCGTCCGCGCCCGCGTCGAGGTCGGCCAGCGAGACCATGCTCTCGTCCAGGAACGGGTCGGCGCCGTCCTTCTCGCCCAGCTCCTCCAGGCCCGGGATCGGGTTGCCGTACGGCGACTCGGTCGGGTGCCGCAGCAGCTCCAGGACGCGGCGCTCCACGGCCTCGCTCATCACGTGCTCCCAGCGGCACGCCTCGGCGTGGACCTGCTCCCACTCCAGGCCGATCACGTCGACGAGGAGGCACTCGGCCAGCCGGTGCTTGCGCATCACGCGCGTGGCGAGCCGTCTGCCCTCGTCCGTGAGCTCCAGGTGGCGGTCGCTGGCGACGGACACCAGGCCGTCGCGCTCCATGCGTGCCACCGTCTGGCTCACCGTCGGCCCGCTCTGGTCGAGCCGCTCCGCGATGCGGGCTCGCATGGGCACGACGCCTTCCTCTTCGAGTTCGAGGATGGTGCGGAGATACATCTCCGTGGTGTCGATCAGTCCGGACATACGTGCCCCTCGATTACCTCTGCCGGAAACCTCTGCCCGAAGCCCGGCGCGTGCGCTGGCCCCGGCACCAATTCTGCCGGATCCCACTGACAAGCGGGGGGCACCGGGAAAACGAGGGGCCTCACCCCTGCGGGCGCTCCCTTCCGGCCGTATTGACACCGCACTGGTCCAGACCGCACGGTGATCCGCGACACAGACGCTGCGAAGGGGCACCGCATGAGCGACGGCACGCCTGCCGACCTGTTCTTCGACGCCGCCATCAACCTGCTGCAACGGGTCCGCGAGGAGGAGGCCGAGCCGATCAGGGCGGCCGGCACCCTGCTCGCCGACACCGTCGCGGCCGGCGGCCGCCTGTTCGCCTTCGGCGCCGGGCACTCCTCGCTGGCAGCCCAGGACGTCGTCTACCGCGCCGGCGGTCTCGCCCTGATGAACCTGCTGGCCGTGCCCGGTGTCGTGGGTGTCGACGTCACCCCGGCCACCCTCGGCTCCGCCCTCGAACGCGTCGACGGCCTCGCGAGCGCCGTGCTCGACACCTCGCCGGTCCGGGCCGGCGACGCCCTGGTGATCATCTCCCTGTCCGGCCGCAACGCGCTGCCCGTCGAGATGGCGCTGAACGCCCGCGCGCTCGGCGTGAAGGTCATCGGCGTGACGTCGGTCGCGTACGCCGCCCAGACGACGTCCCGGCACGTCTCGGGCACCTTCCTGAAGGACCACTGCGACCTCGTCCTCGACTCGAAGATCGCCGTCGGCGACGCCGAACTCACCCTCGACACCATCCCGGCGCCCTTCGCGCCCGCCTCCACGGTGGTCACCACCGCGCTGATGCAGGCCGTCATGGCGACCGCCGCCGCCGCTCTCGCCGAGCGCGGCATCGAGCCGCCGCTGCTGCGCTCGGGCAACGTCGACGGCGGGCACGAGTGGAACGGCCGGGTGATGCGGGAGTACGGCGACCGGATCTTCTACCGGCGCTGAGCCGGAAGACCGCGGCGGAAGACAGAGGCGAAGAGCCGGGAGACCGGGCCGGGGGACCGAACGGAAGGGATCGCCTACGCGCCGTGCTCCGCGTCCGCCAGGTCCAGCGCGGCCGCCACGCGTACGGCCACGTCCTCGGCATAGGCCGTGTCGGACCGCTCGAAGGGGGCGCGGCCGCAGCCGCGCAGGAAGGTCACGACGCCGAGGGTGCGGCCCCGGCTGCGCAGCACCGCGCACAGGGCGTGCACCGCGTCGTCGGGCCACTGCCGGGCCAGCGCCCACTGCCGCGCCAGCTCCGCCGGGACCGACCCGGCGTCCGCGCGCACGGAGCCGGCCCGCTCCACGCACTGCACGGCCGGGTGCCCGGCGGCGTAGCGCACGGGCAGCCCGGCCGCGCCGGTGAGCATGCTCGGTCCCGGCGCCCCCGCGGGCGTCGCGGCCAGCCGCACCAGCCGTACGGCGCCCTCCTGCCCGCCTTCGGCCGCGGCGCGCGAGGGGTGGGCCACGCGGTCGATCAGGGCGTGGTCGGCGAAGCCGGCGAGCGCGAAGTCCAGGTGGACGGTGACCGCCTCGGCCGGGTCCTCGCACTCGGCGGCGGCGTGGCCCGCGCGGTGCAGCTGGTTGGCGCGGAACCGCAGCAGGGAAGCCTCCTGCTCGCCCTGCTTGGCCTCGGTGACGTCCTGGAACAGCCAGCCGACGCCGAGCGGCACCGGCTCCTCCGCGAGCGGCGAGGCCAGCCGTACGAAGCCGCTGCGCCAGCACCGCCGCCGCTCGCCCTCCGCGGTGCGCAGGGCCACCCACATGTCGGCGGGCGCGGGCGGCGCGCCCTCGGACAGGACATGGGTGAGCGCGGCCTCCAGCTCCTCGGCGCCCTGGGCGAGCAGTTCGCCGAGGGGCCTGCCGAGCGCGGACGTACGGCCGACGCCGAGCGCGCGGGCCGCGTGCGCGTTGACGACGGCGGGCCGCAGATCGGCGTCGATGAGGACGACGCCCCATGCCGCGTTCTCGAACAGGGCCTCACTGAGCGCGATCGACCGCTCCAGATCGATCTGCGCGTGCACCTCGCTGAACGCGCAGTACAGACCGGCGGGCTTGCCGTCGGGGCCGCGTACGGCGGCGGACTGCGTGCGCACCAGCACCCGCCCGCCGTCCTTGGTCACCAGGGCGAACTCGTGCACCTGCCGGCCCGCCGCGTGCATGGCCGACATCAGCCGGGACTGGACCTCCTCGGCATCGGCGCTGCGCACCGCCCAGCCGGCGAAGCCGTGCCGCCCGACCGCCTCGGCGGCCGTCCAGCCGAGGATCCGCTCGGCCTCCCGGTTCCAGTGCGTGACGACCCCGTCGGCGTCGAAGGCGCACAGCGCCGCGTCCATGCCGTCGAGCAGCGCGGCGAGCAGATCGGAACCCCCGAACTCACCGGACTCACCTGACTCACCGGGCTCACCGGAGGGGCCCGGCCCGCCCGGTTCATCCGGCTCGTCCGGTCCCAGCTCGTCGGTGGTCCCACTCCGCCGGGAAGCACTCACCTGGACCCCCTGGAGGCTTGCGTCGGCGCCCGTACGGCGCGCGGTTCGCTCACTCGCCCTCATTCAACTGGAACGTGACACAGCCCACATCCTGTTCCCGCAAACTCCCCGAGTTTCAACCCACGCTCCACCGCAGGTCCACCCACTCGTCGCGCTGCCCGTCGAGCACATAGCGCTCGGTCTCCACGAACCCCCGCCGCGCGGCGAAGCGCAGTCCGTCCTCGTTCACCGCCAGCACGCACGTCTCGATCACGCTCGCGCCGAGCACGCGCGCGTGGGCCAGCCCGTCCTCGTACAGGGCCGTCCCGAACCCCCGCCGCCGGAAACCGGGCAGCACGCGCGCGATGACGGTCGCGGCCCCCGCCTCCCCGCCCGGCGGGCGCACGGTGGAGCAGCCGACGAGCACGTCTCCCAGGTAGGCGTTCCGCAGCCGGTACCGCTCCTGCCGGTCCCGCGCGTCCGCCGGGGACATCGCGGCGGGCGGGACGATCACGTTGTGGACGTGCCGCCACTGTTCGAGCATGGCGTCGCCGGTGACGGGGACGATGCTCAGGCCGATGCCGGGTGTTGTCATGCGCCGGACGGTAACGAAAAAAAGGGGTTGAACGGCTTCCGAGGGCTTCTTATGGTGTGGAGCACACGAGAAGGGAGGTGGTTCGGCAGATGTATGAATACCGGACGCGTGAGGTGGCTGCGGGCTAGCGGCCCGTCACCACGCTCTGTGCGGTGCCGGACCGGCGTGCGATACGAGCACGCAGCCGGCCTATCCCAAGCAGTCACCCGACCCGCGGGCTGCCGGTACGTCCGGCCGGCTCCTCCTCGGAGGAACCCAGCCCGCGGGTCGTCTGCGTGCGCGGGGCGTCCGCGTGCGCGGGACGTCCCGTTCCTCAGGGGCCGAGGCGTTCCACCGCCCACGTGCCGTCCGGCCGGGAGACGTAGCGCAGGCGGTCGTGGAGTCGGTTCTCGCGGCCCTGCCAGAACTCGACCGTCTCGGGGACGACGCGGAATCCGCCCCAGTGCGGGGGGACCGGGACCTGTTCGCCCTCGGGGTAGCGGGCCTGGAGGTCGGCGTAGGCCGTGACCAGTTCGGCGCGGGAGGCGATCACCGCGGACTGGGTGCTGGCCCAGGCGCCCAGCTGGGAGCCGTGCGGGCGGGTGCGGAAGTAGGCGGCGGTCTCGTCGCGGCCGGTGCGGCGGGCGGTGCCCGTGACGATGACCTGGCGGGCGATCGGATGCCAGGGGAAGAGCAGCGAGACGTGCGGGTTCTCCGCGAGGTCACGGCTCTTGCGGGAGTCGTAGTTGGTGTAGAAGACGAAACCGTCGCTGTCGTACTGCTTCATCAGGACCGTGCGTGAGCTGGGGCGGCCCGTCGCGTCCGCCGTGGAGACGACCATGGCGTTGGGTTCGTAGAGCGTGCCGTGCAGGGCCGTGCGCGCGGCGTCCTCGAACCAGCGCGTGAACTGGTCCATGGGATGCGAGGCGAGGTCCTGTTCGGCGAGGCCGTCGACCCGGTACTGCTTGCGCATGGCGGCGGGATCGAGGGCGGGGTCGAGGGGCTCCAGGCGGAATTCGCGGTCGGTCACGCGGTCATCTTGCCGTACCCGCCGCCGAAGACGTCTCGAACAGACGTGGCACTCAGTGTCGTTCGGTATCCCGATATCTGGCACTGAGGGATATCGTGCTGGTTCCCCGCCGATGGGCCCTGCGTACGGGTGACCACCGGGTGACCACCGGCCGATCGGGGCATCACCGGGGTGACCACCCCGACACATCACGAGGAGCCGCCTGATGTCCGATTTCGTACCCGGACTCGAGGGAGTCGTCGCGTTCGAGACGGAGATCGCCGAACCGGACAAGGAGGGCGGCGCCCTGCGCTACCGGGGCGTCGACATCGAGGAGCTGGTCGGGCACGTCTCGTTCGGGAACGTGTGGGGGCTGCTGGTCGACGGCGCCTTCACCCCCGGTCTGCCGCCCGCCGAGCCGTTCCCGGTCCCGGTGCACTCCGGTGACATCCGGGTGGACGTGCAGGCGGCGCTCGCCATGCTCGCCCCGGTGTGGGGGCTGAGGCCGCTGCTCGACATCGACGAGCCCCAGGCCCGCGACGACCTCGCGCGGGCCGCCGTGATGGCGTTGTCGTACGTCGCCCAGTCCGCGCGCGGGCAAGGGCTGCCGATGGTGCCGCAGCGGGAGATCGACAAGGCGCAGTCGGTGGTCGAGCGGTTCATGATCCGCTGGCGGGGCGAGCCCGACCCGAAGCACGTCGCGGCCGTGGACGCGTACTGGACCTCCGCCGCCGAGCACGGCATGAACGCGTCGACCTTCACGGCGCGGGTGATCGCGTCGACCGGCGCGGACGTGGCCGCCGCACTGTCGGGGGCGGTCGGCGCGATGTCCGGTCCGCTGCACGGGGGCGCGCCGTCCCGGGTGCTCGGCATGATCGAGGAGATCGAGCGCACCGGGGACGCGGAGGGGTACGTGAAGCGGGCCCTGGACCGGGGTGAGCGGCTGATGGGCTTCGGGCACCGGGTGTACCGGGCCGAGGACCCACGCGCGCGCGTACTGCGGCGTACGGCACGGGAGTTGGGGGCACCGCGGTTCGAGGTCGCGGAGGCCCTGGAGAAGGCCGCGCTGGACGAGCTGCACAGCCGGCGCCCGGATCGTGTGCTGGCGACCAACGTGGAGTTCTGGGCGGCGATCATGCTGGACTTCGCCGAGGTGCCGGCCCACATGTTCACGTCGATGTTCACGTGTGCCCGCACCGCCGGCTGGTCGGCGCACATCCTGGAGCAGAAGCGCACCGGTCGCCTGGTGCGGCCTTCCGCGCGGTACGTGGGGCCGGGGGTGCGCAGTCCGCAGGACGTCGAGGGGTACGCGGACATCGCCCACTGAGGGGCGTACCTCATACCTGAGGGGTACGCCCCCCGTGCCCCTGAGGGCCTTCACGCCGCCGGTGTCAGCAGCTTCCCGTGATGCCGCTCCGCCACCAGCGGGTGTGCCCTCAGCTTGCCCTTGAGCTCGTTGTAGCCGTACTCGGCGTACAGCGGGTTCGAGGGGTCGGTCGTGATGCCGGGAGCCGTTGCCGCGTGCGGGAAGGGCAGCGGCTGGATCCTCGCGTCCAGGCGGGGGTTGTAGAAGAACGGGACCGAGAAGCGTTCCGTCGCTCCGGGCGGGCTGACCACGCGGTGGTTGGTGGCCACCAGGTAGCCGTTGGTGGCCACTTCCAGCAGTTCGCCGAGGTTGACCACGAAGGCGCCCTCGACGGGCGGGACGTCGTGGAAGAGGCCGTCCTCGCGCTGGACCTGGAGGCCGCCGACCGTGTCCTGGAGGAGCAGGGTCAGGAAGCCGTAGTCCTTGTGGGCGCCGACGCCCTGGTCGGTGCCGTCGCCCGCGCTGCCGGGGTAGCGGACGAGCTTGAGGTGCGGGTGGGCGTGCTCGCCGAAGGCCGGGGCGTAGAAGTCGGCCGGGGCGCCGATCGCCGTCAGCAGTTCGGCGAGGAGGCGCTCCGCGACCGCGCTCAGCCTGTCGATCCAGGTCAGGGCGGCGCTGCGCAGCTCGGGCAGGGCGGCGGGCCACTGGTTGGGGCCCTGGAGCCACCAGTACGGCGGCTCGCCCGCACCCGGGACGCGGGTGGGGCGTTCGGCGCCGATGTCGAGCTGGTCGCGCCAGTCGCGGGCGCCTGCGGTGCGCTCGTCGCCGGTGCGGGTGTAGCCGCGGAAATGCGGGGAGTTGACGTTGTCGAGGGCGAGCCGGTCGGCCTCGGGGAGGGCGAAGAAGGCGCGCATGGCGGTGAGCAGCGCGTCGGTCTCGGCCCGGGTCACGCCGTGTCCGACGAGTTGGAAGAAGCCGACGTCGTGCGCGGCGCTGTGCAGTTGGGCGTGGAGCAGGGCCCGGGCCTGGGAGCCGCGGTCGGCGGCCGACAGGTCGATGATCGGGAGCTGTTCGTACGACGGGTTCGTCGCGGTGTGCGAAGTCATGGGTGCGTCCACAAGGGTGTGTGGGCCACGGGCAGGCCGCCGAGGGTAGGGCGGCGCCCAGGATGCCGTAAGAAGAGGGAGAAGAAAGGGGCTGAATCAGGCCGAAAGGCGACAGCCCATGCTCGTGACGCGCACGAAGTCCACGTGGCGACGGCGAACGAGCATCGGAAGCATGCGGCAAGAGTACTGCGCCGCACGGGATACGGATGTGGCCCGCTTCACGCTTCACCGGCTCAGGCGAGCGCGCGCTCCAGCAGGTCGGCCCACTGGGCGACGACGCGGTCGCGGCGGGCGGTGTCGTCGGTCAGGAGGTTGGCGAGGCCGAGGCCGCGGGCCATGTCCAGGAAGCCCTGGACGGTCTCCCGGACGCCGGGGCGCCTCTCGTCGGCGCCGAGCAGTTCGACGGCGATGCGGTGGGTCTCGCGGCCGACGCGGGCCTCCAGCTCGGTCACGCGCGCGCGGAGCTGGTCCTCGTTGGAGGCGGCGACCCACAGGTGCAGGGCGGCGCGGAAGAGGGGGCCGGTGTAGAGGCCGACGAGCGCCGCGACGACGGCCCGGCGGTCGTCGGCCGCGCCGCCCGGGAAGAGTTCCCGCAGCGCGGTGGAGCGCTCCTCGGCGACGTACTCGACGGCCGCCGTGAACAGGTCCTCCCGGGTCGGGAAGTGGTGCTGGGCGGCGCCCCGGGAGACACCGGCGCGTTCGGCGACGACGGACACGGTGGAGCCCGCCCAGCCGTGCTCGGCCAGGCAGGCCACGGCGGCCTCCAGCAGCCGCTGCCGGGTGGCCCGGCTGCGGTCCTGTTTGGGCGCGCGGTCGCGTTCCGCCGTCGTGCTCATCCGGTCACACCACCCATGCCGCGTCCCGCTTCTGAAGGAAGGCCGTCATCCCCTCCCGGGCCGGGCCGGAGGCGAACAGCCGGGCCGAGAGCGCGGTCAGCTCCGCCGCGTCCCGGTCGAATGTCTCCAGCACCCTAGCCGTGAGCAGCCGTTTCGTCTCGGCCAGGGCCTGGGGGGAGGAGCGGCGCAGGCCGTCGAGGATCGGGGCCAGGGCCGCGTCCACGTCCTCGCCCGCCGTGGTGAGCAGGCCCAGGCGGACGGCCTCGGCCGGGCCGAAACGCTCGCCGGTCAGGTAGTAGCGGGCCAGGGCGCGGGGGTCGGTGCGCGGGATCACCGGCAGGGAGATCACCGCGGGGGCGACCCCGATGCGGACCTCGGTGAAGGCGAAGGTGGCCGTGGCGGACGCGGCGGCCAGGTCGCAGGCGGCGAGCAGGCCGAGGCCGCCCGCGCGGACGTGCCCGGTGACCCGGGCGACGACCGGTTTGGGCAGCTCCACGATCTGCCGGAGCAGGCCGACGAGGGCGTCCGGTTCGGGAGGGTCGCGCAGGTCGGCGCCCGCGCTGAAGGTGTTGCCGCTGTGGGTGAGGACGACGGCGCGCACGTCCTCGTCCGCGGCGCAGTCGGTCAGCGCGTCCGCCAGGCCGGAGACGAGGGCCGCGGAGAGCGCGTTGCGGGTGCCGGTGGCGTCGAGGCTGAGGGTCTCGACGCCACGCGTGCGCGTGCGGCCGATCGGTGTGCTCACGGGTGCTCCCTAAAGGGCCCGCAGTTCGCGGCGCAGGATCTTGCCGGAGGCCGCGCGCGGGACGGTGTCGAGGAAGGTGATCCGGCGGACGCGTTTGTAGGGCGCGACCCGTTCGGCGACGTACAGCATGATCTCGTTCTCGGTGAGGTCTTCGGCGGCGTCGGCCCGGCGGACGACGAAGGCGTGCGGGACCTCGTTGCCGTCCTCGTTGTAGGAGCCGACGACGGCGGCGTCGGCGATGCCGGGGTGGGTGAGGAGCAGTGCCTCCAGCTCGGCGGGGGCCACCTGGAAGCCCTTGTACTTGATGAGCTCCTTGACCCGGTCCACGACGTACAGCCAGCCGTCCGCGTCGACGTGCCCGACGTCTCCGGTGTGCAGCCAGCCGTCGGCGTCGATCATGGCGGTGGTGGCGTCGGGGCGGCCGAGGTAGCCCTTCATCACCTGCGGGCCGCGGATCAGGATCTCGCCCGGCTCGCCGGCGGCGAGGTCCTTGCCGGGGTCGTCCAGGGACACGATCCGCATCTCGGTGCCGGCGACGAGGCGGCCGACGGTGCCGGCGGGGGCGTCGTGCAGGCGGGCGAGGGGTACGACGTGCGTGCCCGGGGACAGTTCCGTCATGCCGTAGGCCTGGCCGATCGGGGGCAGGCCGAGCCGCTCGGCGCACGCGCGCGCGAGGTGGGCGTCCAGCGGGGCGGCGGCGCTGATGACGTACTGCAGCGAGGACAGGTCGTAGTCGGCGACCGCCGGGTGCTTGGCGAGGGCGAGGACGATCGGCGGGGCCACGTACAGGCCGGTGATGCGGTGGTTCTGGATGGCCGCGAGGAAGGTCTCCAGCTCGAAGCGGGGCAGTACGACGACCGTGGCGCCCTTGCGCAGCGGCGCGTTCATCAGGGCGGTGAGGCCGTAGATGTGGAAGAACGGCAGGACGGCGAGGATGCGGTCGCCGGGGGCGGCCGGGACGGCGGGCTCCAGCTGGGCGAGGTTGGTGGCGATCTGCCGGTGGGTGAGCATGACGCCCTTGGGGACGCCGGTGGTGCCGGAGGAGTACGGCAGGGCCGCGATGTCCTCGGCCGGGTCCAGGACGGGCTGCGGCTCGGGGGCGGTGGTCGCGAGCATGTCGGTCAGGGAGCGGTGCCCGCTCGCGCGGTCGCAGACGAATATCTCCCGTACGCCGCCCGCGAGTTCGGCGGCGCGGCGGGCGGTGCCGAGCAGCGGCGAGACGGTGACGATCCAGCGGGCGGCGCTGTCGCGGAGCTGTTTGGCGAACTCCTCGGGCGTGGCGAGCGGGTGCACCGTGGTGACGGAGGCACCCGCGCGCGTGGCCGCGTAGAAGGCGGTCGGGAAGGCGATCGTGTTGGGGCTGTGCAGGGCGAGGACGTCGCCCTTGCGCACGCCGGCGTCGGCGAGCCCGGCGGCGACGCGCCGGTGGAACCGGTCCACCTGCTCGTACGTGAGCGTGGTGCCGTCCGTGCCGTCGATCAGCGCGGGCAGGTCGCCGAACTCGGCCGCCCGGCCCAGAACGGCCTCGTGGATGGGGAGTTCTACGGGCGGAACGTCTGCGTACTCGCTGCGGAACACGGTTCCTCCAGGCGGAAGCGGCGGCTCGGTCGGCCCGGCTCAGTACGACTTGGGCAGGCCGAGCGTCTGGTGGGAGACGTAGTTGAGAATCATCTCCCGGCTCACCGGCGCGATACGAGCCACGCGCGCGGCCGTTATCAGCGAGGCGAGGCCGAACTCGCGCGTGAGGCCGTTGCCGCCGAGGGTGTGCACGGCCTGGTCGACGGCCTTCACACAGGCCTCACCGGCCGCGTACTTCGCCATGTTGGCGGCCTCGCCCGCGCCCATGTCGTCGCCGGCGTCGTAGAGGTGGGCCGCCTTCTGCATCATCAGCCGGGCCAGCTCCAGGTCGATGTGCGCCTGCGCCAGGGGGTGCGCGATGGCCTGGTGGGCGCCGATGGGGGCCTTCCAGACGGTACGGTCGCGGGCGTACTCGATCGCCTTGGCGAGCGCGTACCGGCCCATCCCGATGGCGAACGCGGCGGTCATGATCCGCTCGGGGTTGAGTCCGGCGAACAGTTGCAGCAGACCGGCGTCCTCGTCGCCGACGAGCGCGTCGGCGGGCAGCCGTACGTCCTCCAGGACCAGCTCGAACTGCTTCTCGGCCGCGCTCAGTTCCATGTCGAGGGGGCGCTTGTCGAAGCCCTCGGCGTCCGTCGGGACGATGAACAGGCAGGGCTTGAGGCGTCCGGTGCGGGCGTCCTCGGTGCGGCCGACGACGAGGACGGCGTCGGCGATGTCGACACCGGAGATGAAGACCTTGCGGCCGGTGAGCAGCCAGTCGGTGCCGTCCTTGCGCGCGGTCGTGGTGATGCGGTGGGAGTTGGAGCCGGCGTCGGGTTCGGTGATGCCGAAGGCCATGAGCCGGGTGCCGTCGGCGAGACCGGGGAGCCAGGTCTGCTTCTGGGCCTCGGTGCCGAAGCGGGAGATGACCGTTCCGCAGATGGCCGGGGACACGATGAGCATGAGCAGGGGCGATCCTGCGGCGCCCAGCTCTTCGAGGACGATGGAGAGTCCGGTGATGCCACCGCCTCCGCCGCCGTACGCCTCCGGCAGGTTGACGCCGAGGTAGCCGAGTTTTCCGGCCTCGGACCAGAGTTCGGTGGGGGGCTTTCCGGCGGCGACCGCCTGGACGAGGTAGTCGCGTCCGTAGCGCCTGCCGAGGGCGGCTACCGCTGAGCGGAGGGCTTTGTGCTCTTCGGTTTCGATGACGGGAGACATGAGGCTCCTAAGAAGAGGTTTCCTGCACTACGGCGAGCAACATTCCGGGTTCCACCTGCTGGCCGGTCCTGGCGTGCAGCGCGGTCAGGGTTCCGGTGACCGGCGCCGAGATCTGGTGCTGCATCTTCATCGCCTCCAGCCAGATGAGGCCTTGGCCGGCCCGAACCGCCGCCCCCTCCGCCAGGCCCTCGGCGACGCGGACGACCGTGCCCGGCATCGGCGCGAGCAGGGAACCGGGGGCGAGCTGGGCGGTGGGGGCGGGGAAACGGGGCAGGGCGGTGAGGCGGGTGGTGCCCACGTACACCTCGTCGCCGTAGCGAGCGATCACGAACTTCCGTTCCACACCGTCCACTTCGAGTACGACCGCGCGCTCGTCGGCGTGCACGACGCGTACCGCGTCCGCCGCCAGGCCTTCCCTCGTGTGCCAGTAGCGGACCTCCTGCTCCTCCCCCGCCACCGCGTACCGCTTCACCTGCGGCTGTGAGGGCAGGTTGCGCCAGCCGCCGAAGCGGGAGCGGCCGTGGGCGTCGGCGAGGGCTGCGGCGAGGGGGGCGTACGGGTCGGGGGCGGGCTCGGTCAGTGCGGTGAGGTGGCGGTCGTAGAAGCCGGTGTCCATGCGGCCGCTGGTGAACTCCTCGTGGCGCAGGGAGCGGATCAGCAGCGCGCGGTTGGTGGCCGGGCCGTGGATCTCCGCGCGCTCCAGTGCTCCGGCGAGCCTGCGGATCGCCTCCGCGCGGGTGGCTGCGTGGGCGACGAGCTTCGCGAGCATCGGGTCGTAGTGGACGCCGATGGTGTCGCCGTCGGTGTAGCCGGTGTCCAGGCGGACGCCGGCCGGTAGGGCGAGGCGGTGCAGGGTGCCGGTCTGCGGGGCCCAGTCGTGGGCGGGGTCCTCGGCGTACAGGCGGGCCTCGATCGCGTGGCCACGCGCGCGTGGCGGGTCCTTTTCGAGGGCCCCGCCCTCCGCGATCCGGATCTGTTCGGCGACCAGGTCGATGCCGAACACCTCCTCGGTCACGGGGTGTTCGACCTGGAGGCGGGTGTTCATCTCCAGGAAGTGCGCGCGGCCGTCGGCGACGAGGAACTCGACGGTGCCCGCGCCCACGTAGGCGACGGCGCTCGCGGCCTGCACGGCCAGCGCGTACAGGTCCTGCGTGAGCCCCTCGGACAGGCCGGGCGCCGGGGCCTCCTCGATCACCTTCTGGTGGCGGCGCTGGAGGGAGCAGTCGCGGGTGCCGAGGGGCCAGACCGTGCCGTGGGTGTCGGCGAGGATCTGCACCTCGACGTGGCGACCGTGCTCCAGGTAGGGCTCGATGAAGACCTCGCCGTCGCCGAAGGCGCTCGCGGCCTCGGCACGCGCGGCCTCCAGTGCGGCGCTCAGCTCCTCCAGACGGCGCACTATCCGCATACCGCGCCCCCCACCCCCGGCGGCCGCCTTCACCAGCACCGGCAGCTCGGCCTCCGTGACCTGCGCCGCGTCGAGGGGCGCGAGACCCATCAGCTCCTTCGCGCGGGTCTTGGACGCCATCGCCTCGATGGCCTCCGGGGGCGGGCCGATCCAGGTCAGGCCGGCGTCGAGCACGGCGCGGGCGAAGTCGGGGTTCTCGGAGAGGAAGCCGTAGCCGGGGTGCACGGCGTCCGCGCCGGCGGCGAGGGCCGCCTTCACGATCAGGTCGCCGCGCAGATACGTCTCGGCGGGCGCCGCGCCCGGCAGCCGTACCGCCGTGTCGGCCACGCGCGCGTGGAGCGCGTGCTCGTCCGCGTCCGAGTGCACGGCCACCGTCCGGATTCCCAACTCACGGCAGGTGCGGAAGATACGGCAGGCGATCTCGCCCCGGTTGGCGACGAGCAGTGTCGAAATCGCAGAGATCACGGAATCCCTCACATCCGGAAGACGCCGAAGCCGCCACGCGCGCCCTCGTAGGGCGCGGTGTGGATCGCGGACAGGCACAGGCCGAGGACGGTGCGGGTGTCGCGCGGGTCGATGACGCCGTCGTCGTACAGCCGCCCGGACAGGAACATCGGCAGCGACTCGGACTCGATCTGCTGCTCCACCATGGCGCGCAGGGCGGCGTCCGCGTCCTCGTCGTACGGCTGCCCCTTCGCCGCCGCCGACTGGCGGGCGACGATCGACAGCACGCCCGCGAGCTGCTGCGGCCCCATCACGGCGGACTTGGCGCTCGGCCAGGCGAACAGGAACCGGGGGTCGTAGGCGCGCCCGCACATGCCGTAGTGCCCGGCGCCGTACGACGCCCCCATGAGCACGGACAGGTGCGGAACCCTGCTGTTGCTGACCGCGTTGATCATCATCGAGCCGTGTTTGACGATCCCGCCCTGCTCGTACTCCTTGCCCACCATGTAGCCGGTGGTGTTGTGCAGGAAGAGCAGCGGGATGTCGCGCTGGTTGGCGAGCTGGATGAACTGGGCGGCCTTCTGCGACTCCGCGCTGAACAGGACCCCCTGGGCGTTGGCGAGGATGCCGACCGGATAGCCGTGCAGGGCGGCCCAGCCGGTCACCAGACTGGTCCCGTACAGCGGCTTGAACTCGTCGAAGTCGGAGGCGTCCACGATCCGGGCGATGACCTCGCGCGGGTCGAAGGGGATCTTCAGATCACCGGGGACGATGCCCAGCAGTTCTTCCTGGTCGTACTTGGGCGGCTCGGCGGGCGCCGGATCCGGGTACGCCTTGCGGTGGTTGAGGCGGGCGACGACCCGCCGCGCCTGCCGCAGCGCGTCCGGCTCGTCGACGGCGAAGTAGTCGGCGAGACCCGACACGCGCGCGTGCATCTCCGCGCCGCCCAGGGACTCGTCGTCGCTCTCCTCGCCGGTGGCCATCTTCACCAGCGGCGGACCGCCGAGGAAGACCTTCGCCCGCTCCTTGACCATGATCACGTGGTCGGACATGCCGGGAATGTAGGCACCACCGGCGGTGGAGTTGCCGAAGACGACGGCGACGGTCGGGATGCCGGCGGCGGACAGGCGAGTGAGGTCGCGGAAGATGGCGCCGCCCGGGATGAAGATCTCCTTCTGGGACGGCAGATCGGCACCGCCGGACTCCACCAGGCTGATGCAGGGCAGCCGGTTGGCGAGCGCGATGTCGTTGGCGCGCAGGGCCTTCTTCAGGCTCCACGGGTTGCTCGCGCCGCCGCGCACGGTCGGGTCGTTCGCGGTGATCAGGCACTCCACGCCCGCGACCACGCCGATGCCGGTGACGATCGAGGCGCCGACCGTGTAGTCACTGCCCCAGGCGGCGAGCGGGGACAGCTCCAGGAAGGGCGTGTCCGGGTCGAGGAGCAGCTCGATCCGCTCCCGTGCGAGCAACTTGCCGCGTTGGCGGTGTCTTTGGACGTACTTCTCGCCGCCGCCCGCGAGCGCCTTGGCGTGCTCGGCGTCGAGTTCGGCGAGCTTTGCGAGCATGGCCTCGCGATGCGCGCGGTGGTCGGGGCCGGCCGGGTCGAGGGCCGAGGTCAGGGTGGTCAAAGCAGGGCCTCCGGGATGTCCAGGTGGCGGGAGCGCAGCCATTCGCCGAGGGCCTTGGCCTGCGGGTCGAAGCGGTGCCGGGCGGCGACGCCGGCGCCGAGGATGCCCTCGACAACGAAGTTGACCGCGCGGAGGTTCGGCAGCACATGCCGGGTGACGGGCAGCTCCGCGCTCTCGGGGATCAGCTGCCGGAACCTTTCGGCGGTCAGCTCGTGCGCGAGCCACCGCCAGGCCTCGTCGCTGCGGGCCCAGACGCCGACGTTGGCGTTCCCGCCCTTGTCCCCGCTGCGCGCCCCGGCGACCAGCCCGAGGGGTGCACGGCGGGTCGGTCCGGCGGGGAGCGAGTCCGGGAGGGACGGTTCCGGTACGGGGGCCAGGGGCTGGGTGTCCTGGGGCGGCGCCACAGGGATACGCCGTCCGTCGTAGAGGACCGCCATGTGGTCTACGGCGTCATGGTGGACGTACACATCCTCGAAGACCCCATAGGTCGCGGCCTTTTCCGGTGGCGAGAGCACATGGAACCCGGGGTAGCTGGCCAGCGCCAGTTCCACGGCGGCCCCGCTCAGCGCCCGCCCGACGACCCGCTCGTCCGCGTCCCGTACGACGAGCCGCAGCAGGGCGCTGGCGGTCTCCTCGGTGTCCGCGTCGCCCCGGTCGGTCCGCACCAGCTCCCAACGGACCTCGGCGGGCGGCGACGTGGCGAGCGCGTCGCCGAGCTGCTCCCGCACCAGCGCGGCCTTGGCCTCGATGTCGAGCCCGGTGAGGACGAAGGCGAGCTCGTTGCGGAAGCCGCCGAGCCGGTTGAGCCCGACTTTGAGGTCCGGCGGCGGTGCCTCGCCGCGCACGCCCTCGATCCTCACCCGGTCCGCCCCGTCCTGGCTCAGCCGTACGGTGTCCAGCCGGGCGGTGACGTCGGGCCCGGCGTACCGCCCGCCGCCGGTCTCGTACAGCAGCTGCGCGGTGACGGTGCCGACGTCGACCAGACCGCCGGTGCCGGGGTGCTTGGTGATCACGCTGCTGCCGTCGGCGTGGATCTCGGCGAGCGGGAACCCGGGCCGGCGGACGTCGCCCTCTCGGAAGAACGCGTAGTTCCCGCCGGTGGCCTGCGTCCCGCACTCCAGCACGTGCCCGGCGACGACGGCGCCCGCGAGCCGGTCGTGGTCCGTCCGCGCCCACCCGAAGTGGGCCGCGGCGGGCCCGGTGACCAGGGCCGCGTCGGTCACGCGCCCGGTGACGACGATGTCCGCACCGGCCCGCAGACACTCGGCGATCCCGAAGCCGCCGAGGTAGGCGTGGGCGGCCAGGGTGCCGGGGTGGGCGGCGGTGAGGTCGTCGCCCTCGACGTGCGCGACGGTGACCGGGATGCCGAGCCGGTCGGCCAACTCCCTTATGGCACTGGCCAGTCCGGCCGGATTGAGCCCTCCGGCGTTGGTGACGATCTTCACCTCGCGCTCATGGGCGAGGCCGAGGCAGTCCTCCAGCTGGCGCGGGAAGGTACGGGCGTAACCGGCGCCGGGGTCCTTGAGCCGGTCGCGGGCGAGGATCAGCATGGTGAGTTCGGCGAGGTAGTCGCCGGTGAGGACGTCGAGTTCGCCGCCGGTGAGCATGTCGCGCAGGGCGCTCGCGCGGTCGCCGTAGAAGCCGGAGAAGTTGCCGATACGCAGGGGGTTCACCGCTCGCCCTCCTTCGGCGGACGGCCGGCGCCGGGCGGCCCCGCGAAGGCCTGCGCGATGTCCAGCCAGCGGTCGGCGTCCGGGCCCACGGCGGTCAGGCCGAGGTCGGCGCGGTGGGCGCGCCGGGTGACGAGGAGGCAGAAGTCGAGGGCGGGGCCGGTGACGCGCTGCGGGGCGTTCTCGGGGCCGTATGCCCACGTCTCCCCCGTCGGCGCGGTGAGTTCGACGCGGAACTCCTCGGCGGGAGGGGTCAGCTGATGGACGGTGTAGGCGAAGTCGCGTGTCCGCACCCCGAGTCGGGCCACATGCCTGAGCCGGTCGGTGGGTGGGCGCACCACACCCAGGGCGTCGGCGATGTCCAGGCCGTGGGCCCAGGTCTCCATGAGGCGGGCGGTGGCCATGGAGGCGGCCGACATCGGCGGGCCGTACCAGGGGAGACGGGCGCCGGGCGGCGCGGCGCGCAGGGCCTGGTCGAGCGCGGTGCGGCCGGCCCGCCAGGTCCGCAGCAGTTCGGTGGGGTCGAGCCGGGTTCCCTCCTCCGCGCCCTCGTCCACGAAGGAGTCGGGGGCGGCGAGCGCCTTCTCGACCAGCGCCCGGAAGGCGTCCGCGTCGGTGACGGCGAGCAGGGCCGAGCGGTCGGTCCAGGCGAGGTGGGCGATCTGGTGGGCGAGGGTCCAGCCGGGGGCGGGGGTGGGCAGTGCCCACTGCTCCGGGCTCAACTCGGCCACGAGCAGGTCGAGTTCCTCGCTCTCGGCACGCAGGTCATCGATGACGGGCGTCGGGTCGGCCATGGGGGGAGCATGGCAGTGAGGGCAGAAACAATCAAGCACGCTTGCATGAATTGGTTTCCACAGGGCGACTCCTGTGCGCACGCAGATCGCTACCCTCGGTGAACGGAGGTGGTGACGGTGAACATCCGCAAACTCGATCCCAGTGCGTCACCGTTGGACTACTACGGCTATGAGCTGCGCAGGGCCCGGGAAGCGGCCGGCCTGACGCTGGCCCAACTGGGGTCGATCGTGTTCTGCACGGGGTCGTTCATCGGCATGATCGAGACGGCCGCGCGGGTGCCGCAGCGGGAGTTCTCCGAGCGGGTGGATGCGGCGCTGGGGACGGACGGCTTGTTCTCGCGTCTGGTCGGGCTGGTGTTACGGAGCCAGTTGCCCAGTTGGTTTCAGCCGTATGCGGAGATGGAGGCGACAGCGACATACATCTCCGCCTACCAGTGCCAGCTGGTATACGGGCTTCTCCAGACGGAGTCCTACGCACGTGCAGTACTCGGCGTCGAACAGACCGAGCGGCTTGACGAGATGGTGGCCGCACGGATGGAGCGCCAGCGGATTCTTGCGCGGGAGCAGCCGCCGGTGCTGTGGGTGGTTCTGGACGAGTCGGTGCTGTACCGGCAAGTGGGAAGCCGGGAGGTGATGCGTGGACAACTGGCTCGCCTTCTGGGGCACTTCGGCAAGCCCTGGATGGAGCTACAGGTGCTGCCGTTCGCTGCGGGCCAGCACACAGGACTGATGGGCTCTTTCAACGTCTTGCGCTTCGACGGCCACCCCGACCTGTACTACAGCGAGAACTACGACTCGGGCCACCTGACGGCCAACCCGCAGGTCATCAAGGAGCGTTCGGTCGGATACGCTCGCCTGCAGGCCGACGCCCTCTCCCCGAGAGAGTCGGCGGCCGTGATCGCTCGGGTGATGGAGGAACGCTATGGAGACGAGCCGGACCCTGACAGGAACGATATGGCGGAAGTCGTCCTACAGCGGCAGCAACGGCGGTGACTGCGTCGAGGTCGCCGATCTCACCCCCGCCATAGCCGTCCGTGACTCCAAGCACCAGCAGGGGCCCGCCCTCCTCTTCCCCACCCGCGCCTGGTCGGCCTTCGTTCAGTCGGTCAAGGGCTGAAGCGACTGATCAGCCCCGGCCGGAAGCGGCCGGGGCCGGGATGCGCTGCGTGGACGATCGCCGCCGTCGGCGAGATTCACTCCGCGCCGACCATCCGCCACCCGCGCACCAGGTCCCAGCCAGCCGTCGTAACGACCGATACAGGCGCTGATCCCCGGCAGTTGGTCCTGAGCGAGGAGTTCCGCGTCTGGGCGATTGTGCTCCATGTCTCCGTACGCCTTCTCTGCCTGGGGGAGTGCGGCGCGGGGCAGTAGAACGTGAGACCTCCGATGCCCCTGCCGTCACGCCTCCGGTGCCGGCTCCACCCGGGCCTTTCCGCGGCCCACCTGGGTGCGGACCGCGCCGATGCTGGCGGTGATGACCAGGGCGATGGCGGCCGCCTCGGTCCAGGACAGGGACTGGCCCAGGATGAGGAAGCCCGCCGTGGCCGCGATGGCCGGTTCCAGGCTCATCAGGATGGCGAACGTGGAGGCGGGGAGGCGGCGCAGGGCCAGGAGTTCGAGGGTGTAGGGGAGGACCGAGGAGAGCAGGGCCACGGCCGAGCCGAGGGCGACGGTGGTGGGCTCCAGCAGACGGGTGCCCGCCGAGGTGACGCCCAGGGGGAGGAAGAGGAGCGCCGCCACCGCCATGGCCAGGGCCAGGCCGTCCGCCTGGGGGAAGCGGCGGCCCGTGCGGGCGCTGAAGAGTATGTAGACCGCCCACATGGCGCCTGCGCCCAGGGCGAATCCGACACCTGTGGGATCCAGGTCGCTGAAGCCTCCGCCGCCCAGCAGGAACACGCCGAGCAGGGCCAGACCTGCCCACACCGCGTTGATCGCGCGGCGGGAGGCCAGGACGGACAGGGTGAGCGGGCCGAGGACTTCGAGGGTGACCGCCGGGCCCAGCGGGATGCGGGCGACCGCCTCGTAGAAGAGCCCGTTCATCGCGGCCATGGCGATACCGAACGCGACCACCGTGCCCCAGTCGGCGCGCGAGTGGCCGCGCAGCCCGGGGCGGCAGACCACGAGGAGGACGATCGCCGCCGCGAGGAGGCGCAGGGTGACGACGCCCAGCGCGCCGGCGCGGGGCATCAGGGTCACCGCGAGCGCGCCGCCGAACTGGACCGAGATGCCGCCGGCCAGCACCAGCCCGACCGGGCCGAGTGAGCGGGGCGAGCCGAAGCGGCGCGGTGCGCCGGACGGGGCGGCCGGGGTCGCGGCCGGCGTGGCGGTGCGGGAGGCGTTGGTGCTGGAGGCGGCGGTCACGGGCTGTCCTGGACTTGATCGAGTATGTCTATCCCGATGTACTAACAAGTTCAGGGTAATGGACTTCGACAGGAGCGTGAACCCCTTTAGTAGCTGTCCCGCATCGTGGGATCCGGCCTCCTGTTCGCTCCCTCCTCGTCCCGGAAGAGCGGGCGGCCGTCGGCCAGGGACATCGGTGCGTGGTGTCCGTACGCGTACGGTCCCTGGCCCGGCGGTGCCGGGGGCCGGCCGCCCTGGGGGCCTGCCAGGTCTGGGGGTCCTGCCGGGCCTGGGGGTCCTGCCATGACTCTTATGAACCCGAGCGCTCCCTTATGAACAACCGGAACCGGCCTCCAGCGCCTCCGCCAGTACCTCCGCCAGGTGTCTGCCGCGGACCCCGGCCAGTTGCGCCAGCTGGGTGCGGCAGGAGAAGCCGTCGGCCAGGACGAGCGCCTCCTCGGGCGCGGCGCGCAGCGAGGGCAGGAGCTGGTCCTCGGCGCAGGCCTTCGACACTTCGAAGTGGCCTTTCTCGAATCCGAAGTTGCCCGCGAGGCCGCAGCAGCCGCCGCTCAGTTCACCGGTGAGGCCCGCGGCCTCGCGCAGCCGGCGGTCGGGACTGTCGCCGAGGACCGCGTGCTGGTGGCAGTGGGTCTGGCCGGCGACCGGGCGGTCCACGGCCGGCGGCGTCCAGTGCGGGGCGTGCCGCTCCAGGGCCTCGGCGAAGGTGAGGACCGCCGCGGACAGCTCGGCCGCCCGCGGGTCGTCGGGCAGCAGTTCGGGCAGGTCCGTGCGCAGCGCCGCCGCGCAGCTCGGCTCCAGGACGACGACCGGGACGCGCGCCCGCAGCACCGGCTCCATCAGGTCCAGCGTGCGGCGCAACACCGCCCGGGCGCGGTCCAGTTGGCCGGTGGAGACGTACGTCAGGCCGCAGCAGACCCGGGCCCGGCGGGCGGTGAGGAATGCGAGGGCCGATCTGCTGCGCCCCGTGCCGAGCGCCGCCGCGCGCGGCAGCAGCGTCGGCGGCAGGGCCACCCGCAGTCCGGCGGCCTCCAGCACCCGGACGGCGGCCCGGCCCACGGACGGGGACAGGTGCTCGGTGAAGGTGTCCGGCCACAGCACGACCAGCTTCCCCGCGGGCGCCGACTCGGGCACGGACCGGGGCGCGGGTGCCGCCCGCCGCGTGCGCCACCAGCCGGTGAACGTCCGCGTCGCCAGCCTGGGGATGTCCCGCTCCGCCGCGATCCCGCCCAGGCGTTTGCCGACGGCGGCGAACGGCCGCAGCGAGGCCAGCGCGTTGAGCAGGGGGGCCGTGCGCGTGCGGGCCACCCGGCGCAGCCACTCGGGCAGCCGGCCCATGCTGTGGTGAGCCGCGGGGCGGCGCCGGCCGGCGTAGTGGTGGTGCAGGAACTCGGCCTTGTAGGTGGCCATGTCGACGCCGACCGGGCAGTCCGAGCGGCAGCCCTTGCAGGACAGGCACAGGTCGAGGGCGTCGCGGACCTCGGTGGACTGCCAGCCGTCGGTGACCAGTTCGCCCGCCAGCATCTCGTGCAGCAGCCGGGCCCGGCCGCGCGTGGAATGCTCCTCCTCGCCGGTCGCCCGGAAGGACGGGCACATCACGGCCGGGCCGGACGCCGTGGCCGTACGGCACTTGGCCACGCCCACGCAGCGGCGGACCGCCGCGCGGAAGTCGCCGCCGTCGGCCGGATAGCCGAACTCCACGTCGACGGGGCGTCCCGGCAGCACCGAGAAGCGGAGGTTGCTGTCCAGCGGGGCGGGGCGGACCAGCATGCCGGGGTTGAGCAGGTCGTCGGGGTCCCAGAGCGCCTTGGCCCGCTCGAAGAGCCGGACCGTCTCGGCGCCGTACATGCGCGGCAGCAGCTCCGCGCGGGCCTGTCCGTCGCCGTGCTCCCCGGACAGCGAGCCGCCGTGCTCCACCACCAGGTCGGCCAGCTCCTCGGAGAAGCGGCGGAAGCGGGCGACGCCGGCCTCGGTGAGCAGGTCGAAGTCGATGCGGATGTGGATGCAGCCGTCGCCGAAGTGGCCGTACGGCGTGCCGCGCAGGCCGTGCGCGGACAGCAGCGCGCGGAAGTCGCGCAGGTAGGCGCCGAGCCGGGCGGGCGGCACCGCGCAGTCCTCCCAGCCGGGCCAGGCCTCGGAGCCGTCGGGCAGGCGGGTCGCCGTGCCGCTCGCGTCCTCGCGGATGCGCCACAGGGCCCGCTGGGCACCCGCGTCCGTCACCACCAGGGCGTCGACCACGTCGGCCGCGCGGACGATCTGCTCCGCACGCGCGCGTGCCTCGCCCGCCGACTCCCCGCCGGTCTCCACGAACAGCCAGGCGCCGCCCTTCGGCAGCCCGGCCGCCGAACGGACCAGATCGGCCGCCATGCCCTCCACCGTCAGCGGGCCGAGCGGCAGGAGTCCGGCCGCGGCCTCGGCCGCCGCGCTCTCGTCGCCGTATCCCAGCACGGCGAGCGCACGCGCGCGCGGCGCCTGCACCAGCCGTACGACCGCCTCGGTCAGGATGCCGAGCGTGCCTTCCGAGCCGCAGAAGGAGCGGGCCACGTCGGCGCCCTTCTCGGGCAGCAGGGCGTCCAGCGCGTACCCCGAGATGCGGCGGGGCAGGTCGGGGAAGCCGGTGCGCAGCCGGGCCGGCTCGCCCGCCGCCAGCTCCCGCAGCCCGTCCGGCGCCCCGGCCCAGTCCCGCCCCGGCCGCAGGAACTGCCCGCGCGCGGTGACGACGGACAGCTCGCGCACGCTGTCCGCGGTGGTTCCCCAGGCGACGGAGTGGGAACCGCACGAGTTGTTGCCGATCATTCCGCCGAGCGTGCATCTGCTGTGTGTGGACGGGTCCGGGCCGAAGCGCAGGCCGTGCGGGGCGGCGGCCTCCTGGAGCCGGTCGAGGACGAGGCCGGGCTGGACGACGGCCGTGCGCTCGCCCGGATCCAGCTCCAGCAGGCGGTTCATGTGCCGCGTGAAGTCCAGCACCACGCCCGTGCCCGTCGCCTGCCCGGCGATCGACGTACCCCCGCCGCGCGCCACCACCGGCACACCGCGCGCCCGGCACACCGCCAGCACGGCGGCCACGTCGTCGGCGTCTCTCGGGGCCACGACACCGAGCGGGACGCGTCGGTAGTTGGACGCGTCCATCGTGACCAGCGCCCGGGAGGTGACGTCGAAGCCCACCTCTCCCCGGACGGCCCTGCGCAGCGCCTCGGCGAGATCTGTCATGCGTCCAGCATGCATCCGATCACGCACCGTCACCGAAAGTTTTCCACAGCCTCGCCCATATCGTCGTACTAATTTACGCGTCCTGCCGCCGGACGATCTCGTCTCATCGGACGGACACGGTTCCGCCCGGTTTCGCCCACCGGATACCCTCCGACTCGTGGCCGACATCCAGATTCCCGCTGACATCAAGCCCGCCGACGGACGATTCGGCGCGGGCCCCTCCAAGGTGCGCACCGAGGCGCTGGACGCCCTCGCCGCGACCGGTTCGTCCCTGCTGGGCACCTCCCACCGCCAGGCGCCCGTCAAGAACCTGGTCGGCAAGGTCCGCGAAGGCATCTCCGAGCTGTTCTCCCTGCCCGAGGGCTACGAGGTGGTTCTCGGCAACGGCGGCTCGACCGCCTTCTGGGACATCGCCACCCACGGTCTGATCGAGAACAAGTCGCAGCACCTGAACTTCGGTGAGTTCTCCTCCAAGTTCGCCAAGGCCGCCAAGCTGGCGCCCTGGCTGGCCGAGCCCACCGTCATCGCCACCGACCCCGGCACCCACCCCGAGCCTCGGGCCGAGGCGGGCGTCGACGTCTACGCCTTCACCCACAACGAGACCTCCACCGGTGTCGCCATGCCGATCAAGCGCGTGGCCGGCGCCGACGAGGGCGCGCTCGTCCTCGTGGACGCCACGTCCGGCGCGGGCGGCCTGCCGGTCGACGTGTCCGAGACGGACGTCTACTACTTCGCCCCGCAGAAGTCCTTCGCCTCCGACGGCGGCCTGTGGATCGGCGTCTTCTCCCCGGCCGCGATCGAGCGCGCGGAGCGCGTCCACGCGTCCGGCCGCCACGTCCCCGAGTTCTTCAGCCTCCCCACGGCGATCGACAACTCCCGCAAGAACCAGACGTACAACACCCCGGCCCTCGCCACCCTCTTCCTCCTGAACGAGCAGTTGGAGTGGCTCAACGGCCAGGGCGGCCTCGCCTTCTCCACGGGCCGCACGAAGGACTCCTCCACCCGCCTCTACACCTGGGCCGAGGAATCCAAGTACGCCACCCCGTTCGTCACCGACCCGGCCAAGCGCTCGCAGGTCATCGGCACGATCGACTTCGCCGACGAGATCGACGCCGCCGCCGTCGCCAAGGTCCTGCGCGCCAACGGCATCGTGGACACCGAGCCCTATCGCAAGCTCGGCCGCAACCAGCTCCGCATCGCGATGTTCCCGGCGATCGACCCGGCGGACGTCGAGGCCCTGACGAAGTGCATCGACTTCGTGATCGAGAAGCTCTGACCTCACGGCGGACAGCACGCTGAAGGGCGCCCGGTGGGACATCACCGGGCGCCCTTCGCTCGGGCGGCGACCGACCGAGTACGCGCCCCGGTTCGCCGCCGCGGCCCAGCGGGGTCCGCTCGGCGCATGACGGAGGACGGACGGAGCGCGGGCGACGGAGCACGGGCCGGCGTACCGCCGCGCATGCCCGTCGACGTGGCGGGTACGACACCTCCCGTACGGGGGCGTTGCGGAAGCGGCTGAAGAACGAGGGGTGTCGGAAGTGATTCGAAAGTTGCAGGCGGTCGCGCTGGACTGTGCCGATCCGGTGCGGCTCGCCGAGTTCTGGGCGGAACTGCTCGGCGGGCGCGTGGTCGCGCATCCCGAGGATCCCGACTGGGTCGAGGTGCACGGGTTCGAGGGGACGCCGCTGGCCTGCCAGCGGGTGGACGGCTACCGGGCGCCCGAATGGCCCGGCCAGGAGCGCCCGCAGCAGCTCCACCTGGATTTCGACGTGGACGACCTCGACGGCGAGGAGAAGCGGGCGCTCTCCCTCGGCGCGACCGTGCTGGAGCGGACGGACCAGGTCCGCGCGGGGGCCAACTGGCGGGTCTACGCGGACCCGGCCGGCCATCCCTTCTGCCTCTGCCTCCACTGAGGCGGCCTTTTGTCGGTTTGCCGCCGGTCAGCCCGGCCAGAGCCTTGAGATCGGCGATCCAGGTCGACGTGCGATCCGCACCGGCCGCCCTGCCGCGTCCAGACCCGTGGGAGCGCTCCCAGTCATCGGCGGTGACGCGCCCCGCACTTGAGAAGCCGGGCGTCCGGTGTCTCCATGGAGACATGGCAAGTGTGCGTACGAGCCCCGCGCTCGCACCGTTCGTCAAGCAGTACGCCGCCCTGCTCACGACCCACAAGCGGGACGGCACCGGCGTCGGCACCCCGGTGAACATCGCCGTAGAGGGGGACCACGCCTACTTCCGTACGCCGGGCACCACCTGGAAGGTCAAGCGGCTGCGCGGCAACCCCGAGGTGGAGCTGGCTCCCGCCACCGTGCGCGGGGCCCCCACCGGACCGGAGATCCACGCGCGGGCCCGGCTGCTGGAGCACGGCAGCGCGGAGGACAGGCACGCGGCGCGGCTGCTGCGGCACAAGTACCCGTTCGTACAAGGGGTGTTGGTGCCGCTCTCGCACAAGGTGATGCGGGCGACGACGCTGCACTACGAGGTACGGCCGGTGGAGGAGGCGCCCCCGCAGTCGCCACCGCAGTCGCCCCCGGGGGCGCCCCCGCAGACACCGCCGGGAAAGTGGGCGGAGCCCGGCGACCGGTGACCGTTCAGGCCCTGCGCCGCAGCCACCGCACCCCGAAGAGCGCGGCCACCACGGCGGCGACGATCGCGGCGCCCGTCTTGTAGTCGCCGCTGCCGCCGGCCGGTCCGGCCGTCGAACCCGCGCCGCCGGAAGGTGACGTGGTGCCCGTGGACCGGCCGGGGGCGTCCTCCGCCTCGACCTGGGTGCCTGCCCCCTCGGAGCTGTAGAGCAGCTTGGTCCCGTCGGCGGAGTACGTGATGCCCTCACCCTGCCCCTGCAGAGGCACGTCGAGCCGGCCCGCGCGCTTGATGCGGCCGCCGTTCCAGTCGTAGTAGATCCCGCCGAAGTACCCGCGCACGGCGAGCTGCCGGCCGTCCGGCGAGAAGGCGGCGTCCGTGGCCCACAGGTCGACGGCGGCGACGGGCCGGAAGACGTTCGCGCCGGAGGTGGAGAGGGCGGCCGGGCCCTCGTAGAGGTGCCCGCCGTCCTCCTTCTTGTCGATGATGTAGACGCGCCCGGTCTTCGGGTGGACCACCAGCGACTCGGCGTTGCGGGGTCCGTTCGCGTACTTCACGACGTACTGCGTGGCGGTGACCGTCCGGTCCTTCAGCACCTTCGGCTCGGGCAGCTTGTAGATCCACACGTACGGCCATGAGCCGTCGAGGTTGTCGCCGATGTCGCCGGCGTAGATCTGGTCGTCCGGGCCGATGGAGATGGCCTCGACGTCGCGCGGGGAGCCGATGCCGCGCAGGGTGATCCGGGCGACGGTCTTCCCGGTCCGGCTGTCCACGGCGTAGAGGTACGGGCCGTCGCCGCTGTCGTTGTGCGTCCAGTAGACGCCGGGGTGCCGCCGGGAGGCGGCCAGACCGCTGGACTCCGTGATCCGGGGGTCCTTGAGGGTGAACCCCCGGTCGCCGGCGCCGTTTTCAGCGGCGGAGGCGGGCAGCGCGCAGACACCCACGAGCAGCGCTGGGGCGAGGACGGCGAACGATCGGCGCATCCGCCAAGCCTGCCATCCCCACCTGGGCCTGCTCGGACGTGGTGGGCCTCACACCCCACCGGTGTGCGTGATCGTCCATCATGAGCGGATGCTCAGATTCATGCCCGTAGGTGACTCCATGACGATCGGGAGCGCGGGCGAGCACACCTGGCGCTACCGGTTGTGGAAGCACCTGTGCGAGACGCACGGCGGCCCGTTCACGTTCGTCGGCCCGCGCGAGGAGCTGTACGACACGTCGTCCGACGCGCCGACGTCGTACGCCTACGCCGAGCCGGACTTCCCGCGCCGCCACCTGGCGGGCTGGGGCGAGGGCTGGCTGCACATGGCCCCGCTGATCGGCGAGACGGTGCGCGCCCACCGCCCGGACGTGCTCCTGGTCTCCCTCGGCCTGATCGACCTGGGCTTCTACACGAACGCGGAGCAGACCGCGGAGAACGTACGGGCGTTCGTCGCCGGCGCCCGGGAGGCCGCCCCGCGCATACGCATGGTCGTCCTCCCGGTGATCCCGAACATCCGGGCCACGGCCGACGAGCCGTTCGCGGCCCAGGTGGACCTCTTCAACACCCTGCTCGCGAAGACGGTCGCCGACCTGGACGAGCCCCGCTCCCCGCTGCTGCTGGCCTCGCCGCCCAAGGCGTACGACATCCACGCCGACACCTACGACGGCACGCACCCCAACGCGAGCGGGGAGCACCGGATCGCGGGCGCGTTCGCGGGGGCGATGTGGCAGGCGTGGGGGGTCGGACAGACGTACGCGGGCGGGCTGAACTGACGTGACGACGGCCGCCGTTGCTCACCGCGCGGGGCAGGACGGACGCGCTGTGCGCTGCCGGAGCAGCGTCTTCGCCAGCACGGCGGCGTGCGGGTGCGGGTCGGTGCGCGGATAGACGCAGTGCAGGGTGGCCGGGGGCGCTCCGGTCAGCGGCAGATAGAGCACGTCCGGATCGGGGTGCTGCGCGGCCACGGAGGCGGGGAGGACGCCCACGCCGCGCCGGACGGCCACCGCGTGCAGGTACTCGTCGATGTTCGTGGTCTCGGCACCGATCTCGGGGGTGGCGGAGCGGGGCCAGTCGTCCGGGGTGAGGGTGCCGCTGACGGTGTTCAGCACCAGACAACGGCGGCCGAGATCACGCCAGGTGACGGTGGACCGGACGGCGAGGGTGGAGCGCCTCGACACCGCGGCGACCCGCTCCTCGCGCAGGATCTCCACGGAGGTCAGCCGCGGGTCGTCGACGCCGCCCCACAACAGGGCGGCGTCGACGAGGCCCCCCTGGAGCCCGGCGGTGCGGTCGTCGGCGCGCACCGGCTGGATCAGGAACTGGTGCTCCCGCTCCATCTGCTCCATGGCCGCTCGCCCCAGCGCCACCGGGAACCCCCAGGCGTAGCCGAGGCGGAAGGCCGCCTCGGGTCTCGGCGGGCGCAGCGCCGCTTCGAGCCGCGGCAGCAGCGCGTGCAGTTCGCCCTGCAGCCGCCGCCCCTCGGCGGTGAGCCGGGGGTGGCGGGTGCTGCGGTCGAGCAGGGAGCGGCCCAGCGTCTCCTCCAGGCGCCTGATCTGCCGGCTCAGGGTGGGCTGGGACACCCCGAGCCGGTCGGCCGCCCAGGTGAAGTGCTGCTCTTCGGCGAGGGTGAGGAAGCACCGCAGGTGGTGTATGCCGATGTCCATGTTCGCCAGGTTAGTCACCGTACCGTCGGGGCCGTGACCGAGGGTGCGGGCGGTGCGGGCCGCCGCTGGGCGCGCCGGGTGAAGTGCCGTACGGCACTCAGGTGCAGGACGAGCGCGAGCAGGGCGAGTCCCGCCGTGCAGTACGGCAGGGCGCGGGGGGCCACGCCCGCCGCGATGACGGTGCCGCCGAGTGCCGAGCCGATCGCGCTGCCGAGGTAGACGGCGGAGCTGTTCAGCGCCACCGCCACCGGGGCCTGCTCCGGCTGCGCGGCGATCAGCTGGTGCTGCTGCGGCACCTGGAGAGCCCAGCCCGCCGCTCCCCAGACGACGAGCGGGACCGCCAGCGCCCAGGAGAACCGGGCGGCCGCCGGCATCACGAGGTGGGCCGCGGTCAGCAGGGTGAGCACGCACGCGACGACGGCGAAGGGCCGCTTCGTACGGTCCACGACCCGGCCGATGAGCAGGCTGCCGAGCACGCCTCCCGCACCCCAGGCCCACATCGGGCCGACCGTCTCGTGCAGACCTGCCGCGTCGGAGAGGAAGGGCGCCAGATACGTGTAGAGGCCGAGGCTGGCGACGCCGCCGAGGAGCGAGACGACGGCGACGGAGGCGACCCGGCCGTCGGTCAGGATCCGTACCCGGTCGCGCAGCGCGGGCGGTGGCCCGGCCTCGGTGCGCGGGAGCAGCGCGATGCCGCCCAGCGCGACCACGCCGAGTGCCGTGATCAGCCACAGGGTGCCGCGCCAGCCCACGTGTTCGGCCAGCAGCACGCCGATGGGCACGCCGATGACGGTGCCGATGCTCATCCCGCCCATGACCAGGGCGAGGCTGCGCCCGCGGCGCTCCGCCCCGCCGAGGCCCGCCGCCGTCGCCGCGGCCATCGGCGAGTACAGGCCCGCGCCGATGCCGGCCAGGGCGCGCGCCACGAGCAGGACGGGCAGCCCGGGGGCCAGCGCGGTGAGCGCGTTGCCCACCGTGAAGACGGCGAGCGCGCAGGCGAGCACCACCTTGGCGGGGCGCCCGGCCAGCGCGGTGGCGAAGACGGGCGCGGCCAGCGCGTAGCAGAGCGTGAACACGGTGACCATCTGGCCGGCCGAGGCCTCCGACACCGCCAGGTCGTCCGCGACGCGGGGCAGCAGCCCGGCCATGACGTAGGCGTCGAGGCCGAGGGCGAAGGCGCCCAGGGCGAGAAGGAGGATGAAGCTGCTGCCGTACCGCGGCGGCGCGGTCGTGGTGCCGGTCATCCCAGCCGCTCCCAGTCCACCTCGGTGGCGACGGTCCGCCCGTGGGGGAAGTACCGGGCGGGGCCGGCGACTCGTGCCATGTCCTCGATGCGGTTGAGGAGGCGCTGCAGGGCGATCGACTCGTCGAGGCCGGCGAAGCCGACGAGCGGGTCCGTGCCGTGCACCACGAAACGCAGGGCGTCGGTGACCAGCCGGCGCAGCTTCACGATGCCGCGCAGCTCCTGGGGGACCGGATCCTCCCGGGTGTCCACGACGCTCAGCGTCTGTTCGCCCGCGTCCGTGCGGCGCCAGATCCGCAGCCGGTCGGCGTCCCACACGGGCGTGTCGTAGACGGCCGTGGCGTGCACGAGGGAGTCGTCGGGGGCGCGGAACGTGCAGTCCACGGTGCGCTGCCGGGTGATGTTGGTGAAGCTGCTGTAGACCGTGACCGGCGCCCCGCCCAGGGTCGCGGTGAGGGCCACGCTGTCCAGCACCTCCGGTCCGCTGACCGAGAAGTCGGACGCCACGCCGATGACGTCGACCGGCTCGACGGCGTGGTCCTGCGGGCCGATCAGGCGCAGCAGATCGAGCGAGTGGATGACCTCGCTCGTGACACCGACCGTCGGGCGGTGGTCGTTGATGCGGTCCTTGCCCCAGGTCGCGTGGGCGCGGACCAGGCGCAGTTCATGGCGGCCGGCGTAGTCGCGCAGCGCCATGGTGACGTCGGAGTGGCGCTCGACCAGATCCATCGCGAACCCGGAGGTGTGCCGCAGTGCCGAGGCCACGGCGGCGAGGTCGTCCTGACGCGAGGTCAGCGGCTTCTCGGCGAGGACGAAGCCGCGGTAGCCGTCCAGCGCCGTCAGGATCTCGGCGTGGGCCGAGTCCGTGACCGCGACGATGACGAGGTCGGGCGCGAAGTCGCGCAGCGCCTGCGGGAGCGAGCCGAAGTAGGGGATGTCCTCGCGGGTGCGGTGGCGCGCGTGGTAGGCGAACTCCAGCCTGGCCCCGACCCCGTCCGGCCCGTCGAGCGAACGCAGCGCGCTCAGGAAACGCGACCCGGCGTATCCCATGCCCGCGATCAGTACACGTGCCGTCTTCATGCGGCAGCGGCCTCCTTCGTGGTGTGCAGCGGCTTGTACAGCAGGTCCTCGCCGGTGGGCAGGAAGCCCGAGCGGAGGTAGAAGTCCCGTGCGCGGGCGGTGGTCTGCAGGACGATCTCGTCGGCGCCGCGCGAGCGCAGCCAGTCGGCGAGGTGGTCCAGCACGGCGGCGCCCAGGCCCTGCTCCCGGTCGCGGGGGTCGGTCACCACGGACTGGATCCACCCGGCCCGGCCGCTCGGGCACACGGGCGACGGGGCCCGCTGGTCGACGACGGCGATCGCGCAGGCGCGCAGCCGGCCGGGTCCGTCCACGACGGCCGCACGCAGGTCGGGGTCGCGGGGCAGGCGCTCGGCGAGCCAGGTGCGACAGCTGCTGCGCCACGCCGCGCTCGCGGTGGCGGACGTGGCCGCGTAGGGGGCCCCGGACGAGCCGGCGTCCTCCAGCAGATAGGCGCGCAGGCGCACCAGTTCGTCGATGTCGCCGACGCCGGCGGGCCGCACCGGTACGTCCGCCGCTCGCGTCGTGGCGCTCATGCCGCCCGCTCCTCGGACGCGCCGGCCACGCCGAAGTACGCGAAGACCTCGCTCAGCGCCTGCACCAGATGGGCGATGTCCTCGTCACTGTGGTTCGGCGTGACATTGACGCGGAAGCGCTCGGTGCCGACCGGGACGGTCGGGGAGTTGATGGGCTGCAGGTACACGCCGTACTCGTCCAGCAGCCGGGCGGCCGACTTCTTGCACAGCGCGGCGTCCCCGACCAGGACCGGCAGGACGTGCGTGGTGCTGCACGGCATCACCTGGATGCCGGCGCGGTGGAGTGCGTCGCGCAGGAGCGCGGTCTTGCGGTGCAGTGCGTCGCGCTCGGCACCCGACGACTTGAGGTGTTCGATGCTCGCGTGGCAGGCGGCGACGACGGCCGGCGGCAGCGCGGTGGTGAAGATGAAGCCGGAGGCGAAGCTGCGCACGGCGTCGATCAGGGTGGCCGAGCCGGTGATGTAGCCGCCGATCACCCCGATCGCCTTGGCCATCGTGCCCTGGATGATGTCGATGTGGTGGTCGACGTTGAGCTGCGCGGCCAGGCCGGCCCCCCGGGGCCCGTACATGCCGATGGCGTGCACTTCGTCCAGGTACGTCAGCGCGTTGTGGTGATGGGCGACCTTGATGATCTCCTCGATCGGGGCGACGTCCCCGTCCATCGAGTACACCGACTCGAACGCGACGATCTTCGGCCGGTCCAACGGCTGCGCGGCGAGTATCTCCTCCAGGTGGCCGACGTCGTTGTGCCGGAAGACGGCGCGTTCGGCCCGGGTGCTGCGGATGCCGTTGATGATCGACGCGTGGTTCAGCTCGTCCGAGACGACGAGCGGGTCGGGCAGCACCCGCAGCAGGCACTGCAGGGTCGCGTCGTTCGAGCCGTACCCGGTCGGGAAGACGAGCGCGGCCTCCTTGCCGTGCCACTCGGCGAGTGCCGTCTCCAGCCGCGCGTAATGGGCGTGCGTGCCACCGATGTTGCGCGAGCCGCCGGAGCCGGCGCCGTACTCGTCGACGGCCCGGTGCATCGCCTCCAGCACCTTCGGGTGCTGCGACATGCCCAGGTAGTCGTTGCTGCACCAGACCGTCACCTGCTGCGTGCGGCCGTCGGCGGTCCGGCGGTCCGCCTTCGGATAGGCGCCGGCGCGCCGGTTGATGTCCACGAACTCCCGGTACTGTCCGCTGCTGCGCAGCTCGTCCAGCCTCTGCGCCAGGAAGTCTTCGTAGATGGCCTCGTGCATGGCCGTACCCCCGTACTGTCGTGCTGCGGTGCCGGTGGGCACCGTCGTGCTGATTGCGGTACGGGAAGTAGATCCAGATGCTTGGACATTGCACCAATGTCCGGCGCGCATCAGAGATGCGGAAAACGCATCAGTGCAGGTCCGGCACCTGGCGGGCTGGGGCGATGCGGGGGACAGGTGTACGTGACTGGAACAGGTTGACCTAAATCCGGCGAGTCCTGGTCACCGTGCGTATCGTTGTACCGCGCGGCCGCACCTGTCCGTGGGACGGCCGGGGAGGAGCGCCACGATGACCGTCCTTGAAGACAGGATCGAGATGGCCGACGCCGACGCCAACACCAAGCACTTGGACGAGTGGTTCGAGCGGCTTGAGCGTATGCCCGTCCCCGAAGGATTCAGGGTCGAGATCGTCGGGGGCAACGTCCACATGACGCCACAGCGGGACACTCACTGGGGAATCATTCGCCGAATCGTGCGGGCACTGGAGGACAAATTCGGGATGGACGTCCAAGCATTCTCGGACGTCCGCATCGACTTCCCGGGCTACCAGAACGGCTTCTGCCCGGACGTCGCCATGCTCAAGGAATCGGCGAAGACAGACGACAACGGCCGCTGGCGGTACCAGGATGTCGAGTTCGTCGCTGAGGTCATCTCCCGGGGCACTGCCGCCAACGACTACGGCCCGAAGAAGACTGCCTACGCGATCGCCGAAGTCCCCCTCTACATCGTCGCCGACCCGTACCAGGGCCGCTGCTTCGTCTACACCGACCCCAAGGACGGCGACTACGAGAACAGGACGCCGGTGGACTTCGGCACCGACATCGACCTCACCGGCACAGTGGTCGACCTCATCCTCAAGACCGACAGGTTCCCCCGCGACTAGCCCAACCCCACTTGCTTCGAGCGCACTTCAAGCCGTTGGCTTGGGGACCATGAAGTACACGCAGCTAGGACGCACGGGACTCAAGGTCGGCCGGCTCGTTCTCGGGACGATGAACTTCGGGCCGCAGACGGACGAGGGCGACAGCCACGCGATCATGGACGCGGCGCTGGACGCGGGCATCAATCTCTTCGACACCGCCAACGTGTACGGGTGGGGCGAGAACAAGGGCCGCACCGAGAGCATCATCGGCAACTGGTTCGCCAAGGGCGGCGCGCGGCGCGACAAGGTCGTCCTCGCCACCAAGGTCTACGCGAACATGGCCGCCGACGGACAGCCGGCCTGGCCGAACCACGACAAGCTCTCCGCGCTGAACATCCGGCGGGCCGTGGACGCCAGCCTGAAGCGGCTCCAGACCGATCACATCGATCTGTACCAGTTCCACCACATCGACCGGGACACCCCCTTCGACGAGATCTGGCAGGCGATCGACACCCTGGTCCAGCAGGGCAAGATCCTCTACGTCGGCTCCTCCAACTTCCCCGGTTACAAGATCGCCCAGGCCAACGAGGCCGCCGCCCGGCGCGGCGGCACCATCGGGCTGGTCAGCGAGCAGTGCCTGTACAACCTCCACGAGCGGCGCGCCGAGATGGAGGTCATCCCGGCCGCGCAGGAGTACGGCCTCGGGGTCATCCCCTGGTCCCCGCTGCACGGCGGTCTGCTCGGCGGGGTCATCAAGAAGGAGGTGCAGGGCGGTCGCCGTGCCTCGGGCCGCGCCGCCGACACCCTGGCCGACCCGGCCGCCCGCGCCCGGATCCAGGCGTACGAGGACCTGGTCGACAAGCACGGCCTGGAGCCCGGCGAGGTGGCCCTGGCCTGGCTGCTGACCCGGCCGGGGGTGACCGGGCCCATCGTCGGTCCGCGCACGGCCGAGCAGCTCGACTCCGCGCTGCGCGCCGTCGAGCTGGAGCTGAGCGAGGAACTGGTGGCGGGGCTGAACGAGGTCTTCCCGGGCCCGGGTCCGTCGCCGGAGGCGTTCGCCTGGTAGCACCGCAGGGGCGCGAGGGACTCCCCCGCGCCCCTGACTCCTTCATGTGACTACTTCATGGCCGAGGCCAAGGCCACCACCACGAACATCAGCACAAGCACACCGGCCATGATCCGGTTCCGGGTTTTCGGGTCCACGGCATCGAGCCTAACGGGCCCCGCCGAGTGCCCAGCGGGCGACCGCCTCGTACCGCGGCTGCTCCCCCGGCACCCCGGAGCTCGGCAGGTTGCTGCGGACCAGCACCACCTCGCTCACCGTCCAGGTCGTGCTGGTGAAGCCGCGCAGCAGATCCACGTACGGTCGCACGTCGACCGAGTCCCGGCTCCGCGCCACCGTCAGGTGCGCCCGGTAGCGGCGGTGCTCCTCCATCGGCAGCCCCGCCTTCCGTGCCGCCGCCTCCGCCCGCTCGGCCAGCAGCCGCAGCGACTCCACCTCGCCGTAGGCACCCGTCCACAGGGCCTTGCCGTGCCCGAACTGGCCGCCGCCGGACAGGGCCAGGTCGAAGGGGGCCGTGCGGCGGGCCACGACGGCCAGGCGGTCCGACAGGGCCGGTACGACGTCGTCGGCGACCTCCCCGTAGAAGGCGAGGGTGAAGTGCCAGCCCGGCCGGTTGGTCCAGCGCAGCCCCTGCGAGCCGGGCAGCCTCTTCAACTCGGCCACCTCGGCGGCGAGTTCGTGGACGACGCGCTCCGGCGGGAGCACCGCGGCGAAGAGTCTCATGCCCTCACCTTCGCAGACCCCCGCAGGCACGGGCGCGGGCAACCCACCGCGGCCCGCCCCCCGGCCGGCGGGCCTACGCCGCCGTGGCCAGTTCCTCCCGCTCGCGCGGGACGAAACGGACTCTCGGGTGGCCGTGGTGCCAGCCCAGCGACAGGCGCAGGCCGCCGATGCGGGTCAGGACCAGGCCGATGGCCGCGGCGGCCGCGGCCGAGACGACGCCGCCGAGGACGAAGCCGACACGAGGGCCGTAGGTGTCGGTGACCCAGCCGACGACCGGGGCGCCCAGCGGCGAGCCGCCCATGAAGACCATCATGAACAGGGCCATCACCCGGCCGCGCATGGCCGGGTCGGTGGCCATCTGGACCGAGGTGTTCGCCGTGACGTTCACCGTCAGGCCGCAGACCCCGATCGGGACCATGAGCAGCGCGAACAGCCAGTACGACGGGGCCAGCGCGGCCACGGTCTCCAGCGTGCCGAAGGCCACCGCGGCGGCGATCAGGACGCGCAGCCGTGCCGTGCCGCGGCGGGCGGCCAGCAGGGCGCCGACCAGGGAGCCGACGGCCATCAGGGTGTTGAAGAGGCTGTAGCCGCCGGCGCCGGCGTGGAAGACGTGCTCGGCGTAGGCGGAGAGCCAGACCGGGAAGTTGAAGCCGAAGGTGCCGATGAAGCCGACCAGCACGATCGGCCAGATCAGGTCCGGGCGCCCGGCCACGTACCGCAGGCCTTCGCGCAGCTGGCCCTTGCCGCGCGGGGTGCGCGTGACGACGTGCAGCTCGCGGGCGCGCATCAGGAGCAGGCCGGCGATGGGGGCCGCGAACGACAGGCCGTTGGCGAGGAACGCCCAGCCCGTGCCCACACCGGTGATCATGAGGCCGGCGGCGGCCGGGCCGATCAGGCGGGCGGACTGGAAGTTCGCCGAGTTCAGGCTGACCGCGTTCTGCAGCTGTTCGGGGCCGACCATCTCCGAGACGAAGGACTGCCGGGCCGGGTTGTCCACCACCGTGGCGAGGCCGACGGCGAAGGCGGCCAGGTAGACGTGCCAGACCTGGACGTGTCCGGACAGGGTCAGCGCGGCGAGCGCCAGGCCGGACAGGGCCATCGAGGACTGGGTGACCAGCAGCGTGGGCCGCTTGGGGAGACGGTCGACCAGGACACCGCCGTAGAGGCCGAAGAGCAGCATCGGCAGGAACTGGAGGGCCGTCGTGATGCCCACGGCCGCGGAGGAGCCGGTGAGGCTGAGGACGAGCCAGTCCTGGGCGATGCGCTGCATCCAGGTGCCCGTGTTGGAGACGACCTGGCCCAGGAAGAAGAGGCGGTAGTTCCTGATCCTCAGCGAGCTGAACATCGAGGAGGTCTTGCGGGAATCAGGGGTGGTAGTAGCGGTCGGTGCGGGGGCGGAAGGTGTTCCGGATCCCGTACTCAAACGAGTTCGCCTCCTCCATACAGCGGCTTACAGGTGTGCGAGTTTCTCCAGCACGGGGGCGGCGGCGCGCAAGGACGCCCACTCGTCCTCGTCCAGGCCCTCGACCAGTCCGGCCAGGAACGCGTTGCGCTTGCGGCGGCTCTCTTCGAGCATCGCCTCGGCCTGTTCGGTCTGGGTGACGACCTTCTGGCGCCGGTCCTCGGGGTGCGGCTCCAGCCGGACCAGCCCCTTGGCTTCGAGCAGCGCGACGATGCGGGTCATCGACGGCGGCTGGACGTGCTCCTTGCGGGCGAGTTCGCCCGGCGTGGCCGAGCCGCAGCGGGAGAGCGTGCCGAGCACCGACATCTCGGTGGGGCTTAGCGACTCGTCCACCCGCTGGTGCTTGAGCCGACGGCTCAGCCGCATCACGGCGGAGCGGAGGGAGTTCACGGCGGCTGCGTCGTCGCCATGGGTGAGATCCAGGTCCGGCATGTCCTTAGAGTAACTCATTACTCTCTCTAAAGACCACCGCGACACCGACAGGCTGCCCGTGACCCTGGCCACTGAACCTCTCCATCACCCGTACGAGTGAGTCGATTCCGGAAAGTGACGCACGGGGCGGCCGGATGTGGCGACCCTCGTAGGCATGGGGACCAGTGTGCTCAGCCTGCGGATAGACGGGGAGCTGCTCGAACGGCTCCGGCACCACGCGGCGAAAAGAGGAATGAGCGTCCAGGACTATGTCATCCGGACGCTCATTCGCGACGACTTCGACGTGCGGTTCCAGGCCGCCGTCGAGGAGACGGAGAAGTTCTACGGGGTCTCCGAGCCCCGGCCGATCACGTGAGACCCAGGGCCGGCATCAGGTAGTAGAAGGCGAAGACCGCCGAGACGACGTACATCGCCACCGGGATCTCCCGGAACCGGCCCGCGGCCAGGCGCAGCACCGTGAAGGTGATGAAGCCCATGCCGATGCCGTTGGTGATCGAGTAGGTGAACGGCATCATCAGCATCGTCACGAAGGCCGGGATGGCGATCGTGTAGTCCGCCCAGTCGATCTCCTTGATCGAGTTCGACAGGATCAGGAAGCCGACCGCGATCAGCGCCGGGGTGGCCGCCTGGGACGGGACCATCGTGGCGACCGGGGTGAGGAACAGCGCGACGGCGAAGAGGCCGCCCGTGACGACGTTCGCGAGGCCCGTCCGGGCGCCCTCGCCGACACCGGCCGTGGACTCCACGAACGCGGTCGTGGCCGAGGAGGAGCTGGCGCCGCCCGCCGCGACGGAGAGTCCGTCGATGAACAGGACCTTGTTGATGCCCGGCATGTAGCCCTGGGCGTCGGTCAGCTTGGCCTCGTCGCTGACGCCCATGATCGTGCCCATCGCGTCGAAGAAGCACGACAGCAGGACCGTGAAGACGAACAGGATGCCGGTCAGCAGGCCGACCCGGGAGAAGCCGCCGAACAGGCTGACCTGGCCGACCAGGCCGAAGTCGGGGGTGGAGACCGGGTTGCCCGGCCACTTCGGGACGGTCAGGCCCCAGGAGGAGACCGTGGTGACGGCGTTGATGATCACGGCGAGGACGGTCATGCCGACGATCGAGATCAGGATCGCGCCCGGGGTCTTCCGGACGAGCAGCGCGAAGGTGAGCAGCACGCCGAGGATGAAGACCAGCACGGGCCAGCCGTGCAGATGGCCGCCGACGCCGAGCTGGAGCGGGACGGTGGTCTGGGCGGCGTCGGGCATGCGCGTGACGAAGCCGGAGTCGACCAGGCCGATCAGCATGATGAACAGGCCGATACCGATGGAGATCGCCTTGCGCAGGCCGAACGGCACGGCGTTCATCACGCGCTCGCGCAGGCCGGTGGCGACCAGCAGCATGACCACGAAACCGGCGAGCACGACCATGCCCATGGCGTCCGGCCAGGTCATACGGGGCGCGAGCTGGAGGGCGACGACGGAGTTCACACCGAGGCCGGCGGCGAGCGCGATCGGCACGTTGCCGAAGACGCCCATGAGGAGGGTGGTGAAGGCGGCCGTCAGCGCGGTCGCGGTCACCAGCTGGCCGTTGTCCAGGTGATGCCCGTACATGTCCTTCGCGCTGCTGAGGATGATCGGGTTCAGCACGATGATGTACGCCATGGCGAAGAAGGTGGCGAGACCGCCGCGGATCTCGCGGGCGACGGTGCTGCCGCGCTCGGAGATCTTGAAGTAGCGGTCGAGCGCGCCGTTCGGCGCGCCCTTCTCGGGCGTGGGGGCCTTGGCGGGAGCCGAGGTGGACATGCGGGACCTCATCTCCGACGGGGTTCCCCCGAGCCGCGTTGGAGTTTCATACGAGCAGAAGTGGACAAAGACAAACGGTTTCAGTATGAACGTATGAGTGCTAGATCGCTATCTCCGCGCGTAGACACCGGCGGCGCTTAAGCTGTGCGCATGGCCAAATGGACCCCGAAGCACGAGGCACCGGAGCCCCTGGAGGGCCCCGTGGTCGCCACCATCACCGGCGGCACGATCGTGTGGTTCGTGCTCTTCCTGGTCCAGCTGCCGTTCTACGGCTGGTTCCACGACCACGGTCACCTGTGGTGGCTGTGGACCTGCCTGGCCGGAGGCGGACTGGGGCTGATCGGGATCTGGTACGTCAGGAAGCGCGACGCCGCGATCAAACGGGCGGCGGCGCTGAAGGCGACGACGCCGAAGTAGCCGTACCGTCGATGACATGACCCACATAGACGCGGGCGCCGAACTCGACCCCGTGCATCCGGTGGCCCTGCCGATGACCAGGTCGGCCGGGCTGACCGGTGCCGAGGTGGCGGACCGCGTCAGACGCGAGCAGGTCAACGACGTTCCCGTGCGCAGCAGCCGGTCGCTCGGCGAGATCGTGCGGGCCAACGTCTTCACCCGGTTCAACGCGATCATCGGCGTGCTCTGGGTGATCATGCTGTGCGTCGCGCCGATCCAGGACAGCCTGTTCGGCTTCGTGATCCTCGCCAACACCGGCATCGGCATCGTCCAGGAGTGGCGGGCCAAGCAGACCCTCGACTCGCTCGCGGTGATCGGCGAGGCCAGACCGACCGTGCGCAGGGACGGGGCGGCCGTCGAGATCGCGACCGACGAGATCGTGCTCGGCGATCTGATCGAGATCGGCCCCGGGGACAAGATCGTCGTGGACGGGGTGTGCGCCGAGGCCGACGGGCTGGAGATCGACGAGTCGCTGCTCACCGGCGAGGCCGACCCCGTCGTCAAACGCTCCGGCGACCCGGTCATGTCCGGCAGCTTCGTGGTCGCGGGCGGCGGCGCCTTCCAGGCCGCCAAGGTCGGCCGCGAGGCCTACGCCGCCCAGCTCGCCGAGGAGGCCTCCCGCTTCACACTGGTCCACTCCGAGCTGCGCACCGGCATCTCCACGATCCTCAAGTACGTCACCTGGATGATGGTCCCGGCGGCCGTCGGGCTCGTCATCACCCAGCTCGTCGTCAAGAGCAACGACCTGAAGGACGCGGTGGCCCGCACCGTCGGCGGCATCGTCCCGATGGTCCCCGAGGGACTGGTGCTGCTCACCTCCGTCGCCTTCGCGATCGGCGTGATCCGGCTGGGCCGCAAGCAGTGCCTGGTGCAGGAGCTCCCGGCCATCGAGGGGCTGGCCCGCGTCGACACCGTCTGCCTGGACAAGACCGGCACCCTCACCGAGGGCGGCATGGACGTCACCCGGCTCAGGATCCTCGACGGCTACGACGAGACGTACGTGCGCAATGTCCTCGGCGCGCTCGGCGAGTCCGACCCGCGCCCCAACGCCTCCCTCCAGGCGATCATCGACGCCTACCCCGACAGCGAGGAGTGGCGCTGTGTGGAGTCGCTGCCGTTCTCCTCGGCCCGCAAGTACAGCGGGGCCGCGTTCAGCGAGGGCGACGGCGAGACCAGCACCTGGCTGCTGGGCGCCCCCGACGTCCTCCTCGCCGACGGCGACCCGGCCCTGGCCGACACCGAGCGGCTCAACGAGCAGGGGCTGCGGGTGCTGCTGCTGGCCCGCGCCGTGCGCGACCTGGACGACACCGAGCCGGCCCGCGGCGCCCGCGCCGCCGCCCTCGTCGTACTCGAACAGCGGCTGCGGCCGGACGCGGCCGACACCCTGCGCTACTTCGCCGAGCAGGACGTCCGCGCCAAGGTCATCTCCGGGGACAACGCGGTCTCGGTCGGCGCGGTCGCGGCCAAGCTGGGCCTGGAGGGTACGGCGGTGGACGCGCGACGGCTGCCCGGCGACGCGGCGGGGATGGCGCGGGCGCTGGACTCCGGGACGGTCTTCGGGCGGGTCACCCCGCAGCAGAAGCGGGACATGGTGGGCGCGCTCCAGTCCGACGGGCACACGGTCGCGATGACCGGCGACGGCGTGAACGACGTGCTCGCGCTGAAGGACGCGGACATCGGGGTCGCCATGGGCTCCGGTTCGGAGGCGACGCGCGCGGTGGCGCAGATCGTGCTGCTGGACAACAGCTTCGCGAGCCTGCCGTCGGTCGTCGCCGAGGGGCGCCGGGTGATCGGCAACATCACGCGCGTCGCGACGCTGTTCCTGGTGAAGACCGTGTATTCCGTGCTGCTGGCGGTGCTCGTGGTCTGCTGGCAGGTCGAATACCCCTTCCTCCCACGCCACTTGACCATGCTCTCCACCCTCACCATCGGCGTCCCCGCCTTCTTCCTGGCCCTCGCCCCCAACAAGGAGCGCGCGAAACCCCATTTCGTCCGGCGGGTGATGCGGTACTCGATCCCGGGTGGTCTGATGTGCGGCGTGGCGACCTTCGTGACCTATCTGATCGCCCGTCACCACTACGGCGGCAGCGGCGAGTTGGGTGCCGAGACCAGCGCGGCCACGCTGACGCTGTTCCTGATCTCCATGTGGATCCTGGCGATCGTCGCCCGGCCCTACACCTGGTGGCGGGTGACCCTGGTGGCCGCGATGGGCGTGGCGTTCCTGGTGGTCCTGGTCGTCCCGGCCCTGCAGAGCTTCTTCGCGCTGAAGCTGGTGGGCGTGGCCATGCCGTGGACCGCCGTCGGCATCGCGGTGGTGGCGGCGGCCGCCCTGGAGTGGATCTGGAAGTGGGTCGACCGCCGCTTTCCCGACTGAGGGTTACTTGGCCGCCACGTAGACGCCCGTGGCGCTGACGCCGGGCGTGGTGGAGACACCGGTGTAGCTGTAGCGCCAGTAGCCGGAGGCCGAGACGGTCGCCGTCGTCCTCAGGTTGCCGGAGGAGTCCGTCGTCACCGTCTTGACCGTGGTGTACGTGCTCGTGCCGGCCTTGCGGAACTGGAGCTTGACCGGCACGCCGGAGAAGCCGTGGTAGAGGCCGTCCTGCCAGTTGGCGCGGGACAGCTTGCCCGTCGCCGTGAAGCTCTTGCCCTTGGAGACGGACGTCGAGCTCACGCTGGTCGTCAGCTTGGAGTTGCGCTGGACCAGGGTGGTACCGAGGCCGCTCTGGTCCTTGTAGCCGACCTTGCTCATGTCGGGGTTGGTCTGGCTCTGGCCGTTGAAGGCGATGGCCACGGCGCCCACACCCCAGCCGCCGGCCCAGGCGTTCTGCAGGTCGCCGTCGGCCGGGTGGATGTTGACGGAACCCTTGCAGGTGGCCGTCGTCGACGTGGTGGCGGTGCAGGTCGCCGGGTTGTCGCCGTACAGCCGGGGGGCCGTGGCGCTGTAGGTGCCGTGGTAGAGGAAGGCGCCGGTGTAGAAGTCCTTCGCGGCGATGTTCACGGTGGAGCCGTGCGTCAGCGTGTACGCGTACGAGACGCTGACCTGGCTGGTCGTTCCGACCTTGACCGCCTTGGCGATCGAGACGTTCGAGAAGCTGACGTTCAGCGTGTACGGGGCGCCCGAGTTCGGCGCGGCCTGCGCGGCCGGAACTGCGAGGGCGGTGAGGGCCAGGGCGCCGGAGACGGCGGCCACGGTGGCGCGAATGCGCATGCGTTCCCCTGAGGGAGAAGTGATCGTGGAGTCGGTTGACTCGTGCGATCAGATCCGCGACCCCAGGGGCTGGTTGTACTACAGGAACGATTTCCGGCCAGATTTGGGGCGGGGATTGCCTGATCATGGCATAGGCAATGCCTGCCGGGGTGCTCAGCTGCTCGTCGAACCGACAGGCCGACGTACGGCGGGCAAGTGGGTCGGGTTCGGCAAAGACTTCGATGTGAGCACGGGCCCGTGGGAGCTGTGCCTACTCGACCGATCGACGGGCCGCGCGAGCATCGAGCGGTACTCGACTGCACCGCATTGAGGATCGGATCGGGGCGCTCCCCTGCCAGGAAACAGTGGGAGCCGCCCCGTGCGGGCACCTGGCCGCCGTCAGTCGAACCAGCGGTCCCTGGCCAGTTCCTCCGTTCTGGACGGGTCTTCCAGGAGGGCGGCCACCTCGAAGCGTCGGGGCCACTGGCCCGCCGCCCAGGCCAGGCCGGCCGCGACGCCCTCCAGGGTGGCCGCGTGCAGCACCCCGTCATCGGTGAGCCGCCAGTCGATCTCCACGGCGTCCACGACGAGTTCCTCGTGCTCGACGTACGTCTGAGGCGTGCGCGGTCCGAGCAGCACCCGCACCGGCTCCGGTACGTCGTGCTCGGTGCCCTCCGAGTGCACCTCGCCGGTGACGGACTCGCTCAGCCGCCGTACCTGGAACAGCTCCGCCAGCTCGGCGGCCCGGGCGGGCCGGACCGGCAGCAGCGGCACGCCGGAGGTGAAGGGCAGCAGGTCGGGTGAGTCGACCACGACGGCCTCGGTGGCGTCCACGACCGTCACCCGCCCGTCGACCACGGCCCGCAGCTCGTCCGGCAGGGTCACCTGCTCGGGGTCCAGGTCCGCCAACGCGCCGTACAGACCGTGCAGTTGGGCCGAGGAGACGGGACGCGACGGGTCGGCCAGGCGGTCCAGCAGTTCGGCGGCGCCGCCGGGCTCGTCCAGCAGGGCCGCGACCGAGGTGCGTACCCCGAGGGCGCGCAGCACCTGCTCGTCCTCGAACCCGGTCGCATCGGCCTCGTCGTACAGGCCGTGCAGGAGGGGGTCGCCGCCGGCGGCGAGCAGGCCCGCCGGGCGGCGGCCGTCGAGGACCGGGTGGCCGCGCAGCCACCAGGCGGTGTACGGCCGTACGACCTCGTGGGTGCCGTCGGGAAGCAGGACGCGGACCGGCTGGGTGAGGGCGTCCCGCAGCGGCCGCTGGGCGAGCAGGGCGAGCGCCTCGGGCCAGTGGTCGTCGTCCACCAGGTCCAGGTCGCGTACGGCGACCAGTTCGGTGGCGACCGGCGGTACGGGGCTGTCCGGGAAGCGGTCGAGGATGTCCTCGCACCACACGTCGACGGCGTCCAGCAGCCCGGCGTCGTCGGGCTCGGCGAAGTCGCCCTCCCGGGGCTCCAGTTCGTCGGGGTCGAGGACCACGTCGGTGGCCCGGACCAACGCGAAGCCGGCGAGCACCCCGCAGGCGGTGAGCGGCTGTTCGCCCCACTTGTCGGCCAGGTCCTGGTCCACGGCGGCCAGTTCGCCGTCGCGGATGACGCGGGCGAAGGGGCTGCCGGGGAACACCAGCTCACCGGCGGGCGCGAGTTCGCCGTCCTCGTCGGGCAGCGCGAGGGCGCCCAGCCAGGGCTCGTCACCGGGCTCCAGCCCCGCGTCGCGCACCAAGGCCAGGACGGTGTCGGCCAGTTCCTCGGCGTCGGGCGCGTCCTGCTCCCAGCCGATGCCCTCGTCCTCCAGCGAGGCGGCGACGGCGGCCCGCACCTGCGGGGTGGTGAGCACCGCGCGCGGGGTGGCGGGCAGGGCGCCCAGCTTCTCCAGCAGCGGGTGCGCTGCGTCCTCGTGGGCGACCTTCAGCCCGAGCCGGCCGAGGACGTCCGGGTGGATCAGGGCCGCGTCGGGGGTGGGGAGGAGGACCTGGCGGGGGCCGATGGTGGTCCGGCCGTCGGCCAGTGGCACGGGCAGCCCGGACAGGCGGTCCGGATCGACCCCGGCGAGGCTGTCGTAGAGCCGCCACCACCAGTCGGGGTCCTTCTCCAGTCCGGCGAGGCGGTCGACGGCGTCGGCGAGGGACAGCCGGGCGACGCCCAGGCTGCGCAGCTCGGAACGTCGTTCCAGGCCCGCGGGCAGCAGGGTGGGCAGCACCTCGGCGAGCACCCGGACGGTGTCCGCCCCGGCGCCCTCCACGATCTCCGCGTCCCGGGGCCGCAGCACCTCGGGCAGCTCGTCCTCGCCGCTCGGCGCGAGCGCCGGGGGCAGGAAGGCGGTGCGCGGCAGCCGCTCCAGCACGGCCTGCCGCAGGGCACCGTCCAGCGCGCCCTTGCCCAGCGGGCCGGGCACGAGGTCGATGATCCCGTCCGTCACCGGCCGCCAGGCGGCGAGGAGTTCGGTGTACGCGTCGGCCGCGCGCTGCACCAGGAAGTCGGTGAGCGGGCCGGGGGCCGCGTGCCGGCGGGTGGTGTCGAGCGGGAAGGAGGCGATGAGCAGGGCCGGGACGCCGAGCGGCTCGTCGCTCGGGGTGGGCGCGTGCACGACGGGCGCGGTGCGCGGCCGCACGGGCCGCCCGGCCTCGTCCTCGGGCACCGCCCAGGTGACGGACCAGTGCGGCCGCAGCCGCTCCTCCACGGGCCGGTCGGCGAGCAGGTCGGCGGCGAGCGCGCCGTGAGCGGAGACGCTGCGCCACCGCGTCGTGCCCTCCCGCGAGTCCTCCACGACGGTGACGGCGCCGTCGGCGGCGCTGGTACGGCGGCGCAGGACGCGCGGCTCCCGGCCGTCGACCTCGATGACGACCTCCGCCAGGCCCGGCAGGGCGAGGAGCAGCGCGTCGTCCACGGCGTCGAGGAGCCGCTCGGCGAGGTCGGCGGCGGCCGTGTCCCGCAGCGGCAGGATGACGGCGGTGTCGTACGACTCCGGCGCGGTGCCCTCGGCGGCGAACGGCAGCCGGAGCAGCGGCACATGGCCGTCCCGGCGCCGGACCTCGTCGCCCAGCCCCGGGCTGTGCCGGGCGGTCTCGGCGGCCAGCTCCCGCGCCTCGGCGAGCGACCAGCGCACCCCGCCGTGGCGTCCCACGATCGCGGGCTCGTCCGTCACCGCGATGACGGCGGCGAACCCGACGCCGAACCGGCCCACGGCGCTGCGGGCGCCCTCGGCGTCCCGCTTGGCGGAGGCCCGCAGCGTGGACAGCGACTCGACACCGGCGGCGTCCAGCGGGGCACCGGTGTTGGCGGCGACGAGGACGCCGCCCTGGAGGGTGAGCCGCAGCCGGCCCGGGGCGTGCGCACGTGCGGCGGCGTCGGCGGCGTTCTGCGCCAGCTCCACGACCAGCCGGTCCCGGTAGCCGCCCAGGACCAGGTCCTCCTCGGCGTTGGCGTCCTCCCGGAACCGGGCGGGGCTGGTGGCCCAGGCGTCGAGCACACCGCGCCGCAGCCGGGCGGTGCCGAAGGGGTCGGCGCCCTCGGCCGCCGGCCGCACGTACTTGCTGCTCACGTTCACTCTCCACCTCGTCGCTGTGAGGACGAAGGTACAGCGCGCACGGGGTGGCCGGGGCCCGGGTGGCGGGCGGCAGGGCGGCGGGCCCGGGCCGGTCGCCTCAGCCGCCGAGCACGGGCAGGGAGAGGTGGCAGTCGACGGGCTGCGCGTGGGCGGGGTCGAGGGCGTCGCGCACGAGTTGGGCGGCGTTGGCGTCGTACGCGAGCGAGACGTGCTCGGAGAGGTCCTGCGGGCAGACCTCCTGGATCAGGATGTTCTTGACGGTCGCGCCCGGTCCCGCGGTCAGGAACTGGTGGGTGTACGGGGTGACGACCTCGTCGAGCCGGGTGGCGATGACGGTGTAGGCGACGCCGGGCTGGGTGTCCCCGCCCCGGTCCAGGGCCGTGTTCACGTCGGAGCCGACCATCTGGTCCGCGTAGGCCTGGCCGAGGAGGAGCGAGACGGGCTGGTTGAGGCCCAGCTCGGTGGTGAGGGTGCCGAGTCCGGAGGCGGTCGTGCCGTGGTTGGACGGCGCCAGCCCGATGAGGCTGTGCACCTTGTTCCGCCGCGGATGCGCGGGATCCGTGCCGCCCGCGAACCGCAGGTACCAGCGGGGCGTCAGACCGCCGCCCTGGGAGTGCCCGACGAGGTCGACCTGGTCGGCACCGGTGGCTTTGAGCACGCGGTCGACATAGGCGGCGATCTGCCCGGCGGACACCGGGACGTGCGCTGTGGCCTTGACCGGACTGCCGGGTGCCCCGCCGTAGTTGACGGCGAAGACGCAGTAGCCCAGCCCCTTCAGGTACGGGGCCATGAGGCCCCAGTCGTCATGGGCGTTCGCCCAGGTCCCGTGGACCAGGACGACCGGGCGCGGATGCGTGCGCGTCGGCTTGCAGCTCCAGTCGTCGGCGCCGGCCGGCGGCGACTCCGGCCGGACGAGCCCCTCGATCGCCGCCAGCGGGAAGGCGAGGAGCCGCCCGTGCGGTGCCGGGGGCGGGGGCCCGGCGGCCGCGGCCGCCGCCCCCTGAAGACCCAGGGCCAGCGAAAGGGCCGCGAGCCCCGCACCGACCGCCGACCACCTGATGCGCCGCATGGCACCACTCCTCGCCTCAAGGCCGGCCGAGTGCCGACGCGGCGATGATCGAAGAGCGGGGCGCCCCGCGGAGGGCCGGAGCGGGCACGTCACCCCTTATGGAGCAGCGCGTTTCATCCGGTCAGCGCCCGGAAAAGAGCGACCGTAAACGATCGATTCGTCACTTTTCGCCTCCGGGAACAACTGCGCCCCCGGAGGCCGCCGTTGGGCAGGGCCCGGATCAGGAGCGGCCCGGATCAGGAGTGGCCCAGCTCCGCCGTCTCCTCGTCGGACGTCTCCGGGACCGAGCCCGAGTCGCGGGCGGGGCGCAGCGGGAAGGCGTCGACCTTCGTCTCGTCGATGACCGGCGGGGCCACCTGCGGGGGCTTCGGCATGACCGCGGCCTCGGAGTGGGCGCCGCAGCCGTAGGCGAGGGAGACCACGCGGCCGTCGGCCGGGGCGAACTCGTTGGCGCACACGCCGAAGGCCTGGCCCAGCGAGCCGCCGATCGGGGCGAGGAAGCCGCAGGTCATGCACGTGGCCGGGGCCGCCTGGGCCATCGGGGTCCGCGCGCCGAAGGCCTCGTCCCAGCGGTCGGCCGCGGTGTGCAGGCCGTAGCGGGACAGGACGCGGGCGCGGCGCATGCCCAGTTCCTCGGCGACCGAGGCGATCGAGCCGCGGGTGGGGACCGTGAGCTGGACGGCCGGGGCACCGGGGGTGACCTCGGCGTCCTCCGCGTCCGCCAGCTCCTCCATCTCGTGGGAGACCAGCGCGTTCGGCGGGGGCTCCTCCTCGGCCGTGTAGCCGGGCTCCAGGCGCAGGTCCTCCTGGTCCGTGGGCAGCAGGTCGCCCGGGCCGAGGTCGCCGGGGCGCAGCCGCTCGCTCCAGGGCACCCATTCGGGGGCGAGGAGGGCGTCGGGGCCGGGGAGCAGGACGGCCTCGTCGAGTGTGACGATCTTGGCACGGGAGGCGCGGGCCACGGTCACCGCCCAGCGCCAGCCGCGGTAGCCCAGCTCCTTGCACTCGAAGAAGTGGGTGACAACGCGGTCGCCCTCGGACACCAGGCCGGTGTGTTCACCGACCACACCGGGTGCGGCGGCCTCCTCGGCGGCGGCGCGGGCGAGGTCGACCGCCTCCGCGCACAGACGGTCGGGGGTGCGGCTTCGCGTTGTCGCTGCGCTCACAGGTATCGCTTCTCTCCTACGCCGTCTCACGTGTGGGCCTGCCTCCGGCGGGCCTGCCGACGGAGCGGACCGTAGGACCGCATCGACGTCTGCATCCGCGCGCTGGGCGCACCTCTGCCATCCATTCTGCGTTATGGCTGAGATACGCACGCTACACCGAACGGGATTCGTGGGTTTTTCCCACCCGCCCACACACCCGGCCCCCGTCCACACACCCGACTCGCCCGACCTCGCACTATCGGCCCGCTTCTCGGGGCACTATGAACGTCGTGGCAGCCGCGGACAAGGCGAGTGGTCGTGGCGGCGGTGCGGCCCGCGTCGGCGGGGCCGCCCGCTCCGTCGGGCGTGCCCTGCACTTCCCCGTCACCGGTGCCGCCCGCGGCATCCGCCGGGCCACGCACGCCCAGGGCGCGGGCGAGTCCGGGCTGGGCAAGCTGATCGAGCTGCACGCCGTGAACGGCGCGGGCGACGTGATGGTCACCGTGGCGCTCGCCTCCACCGTGTTCTTCTCCGTGCCCACCGACGAGGCGCGCGGGCGTGTCGCGCTGTACCTCGCCATCACCATGGCGCCCTTCACCGTTCTCGCCCCGGTCATCGGCCCGCTCCTGGACCGGCTGCCGCACGGGCGGCGCGCCGCGATGGCCGCGGCCATGCTGGCCCGCGCCCTGCTCGCGCTGATCATCTCGGGCGCGGTGGCGAGCGGCGGCCTGGAGCTGTACCCGGCCGCGCTGGGCGTGCTGGTCGCGTCCAAGGCGTACGGCGTGGTCCGCAGCGCCGTCGTACCGCGGCTGCTGCCGCCCCGCTTCTCGCTCGTGAAGGCCAACTCCCGGGTCACCCTCGCCGGCCTGCTGGCCACCGGCGCAGCAGCGCCGGTCGCGGCCGGGCTGCACAGGATCGGGGATCCCTGGCCGCTCTACGGCGCCTTCGTGATCTTCGTCGCGGGAACGTTCCTGTCGTTCACCCTGCCGCCCAAGGTGGACTCGGCCAAGGGCGAGGACCGGGCGCTGCTCGCGGCCGACGAGGAGCATCTGCGGGGGCCGCTCAGGAACCAGCGGGCGAAGCGGCCGGGGCTGCGGACCGTGGGCCCCGCCGTCACGCACGCGCTCGGCGCCAACGCGGCCCTGCGCTGTCTGTCCGGCTTTCTGATCTTCTTCCTCGCGTTCCTGCTCCGCGAGCACCCGCTGACCGGGGAGAGCGCGGCGGTCTCGCTGGGCATCGTCGGCGTCGCCGCCGGCGTGGGCAACGCCCTCGGGACGGCGGTCGGGAACTGGCTGAGATCGCGCGCCCCGGAGATCATCATCGTGACCGTCGTCGCCGTGGTGCTCGGCACCGCGGTCGTGGCCGCCGTGTTCTTCGGCGCGTTCCTCGTGGCCTGCCTCGCCGCGGTCGCCGGGTTCGCCCAGGCCCTCGCCAAGCTGGCCCTGGACGCGCTGATCCAGCGGGACGTGCCCGAGCAGGTGCGCACCTCGGCCTTCGCCCGCTCCGAGACCCTGCTCCAGATGGCCTGGGTGTTCGGCGGCGCGGTCGGCATCGTGCTGCCGCTCGACGGCACCGTCGGCCTGCTGATCGGCGCCGCGTTCGTCGCCGTCGGCTGGCTCACCACGCTGCGCGGACTGCTCGCCTCCGCCCGCCACGGGGGCCGTCCCAGGGCCCGCGTGGCGTAACGAACCGGGCACGCCGTACCCCACGTGGCCGGACGGCTCCGGGCGCCCGATAGCCTTCGGCCATGACCACGCTGCAATCCGCTGTGCGACGCCGCCGCGCCGTCGCCGCCGCCGGCGCCGTTTCCGCCGGACTGCTTCTGCTGACGGCCTGCGAGAAGCCGACGCCCGTCGCGACGATCACCGTCGGACGAAGCTCGGTCAACTCCGAGGCACTCTGCTACAACGACGGCGACACGCTGGACAACAAGTCGCTCGCGAAGTGCGCCAAGAAGATCAACGACGTCAAGTCGATCACGGTCGACACGGACGACACCGTCCGCTTCGGCGTCGACCCGAAGATCGCCGACGCGGGCTGGGTCATCCTGGTGAACGGCCGCCAGTTCACCGACTCCAGCAAGAAGACGTACCGCACGATCCCGGGCAGCGCGTTCTTCAACGCCCAGTACGGCACCCAGGGCGACACCAACACGGTCTCCATCCAGATGGGCGCCACCAGCCCGGGCAAGGGCCTGTGGGCCTTCAAGCTGAAGAAGGCCTCCTGACCACGTCTTCCACGCCTGCCGCGCGCATCCTCGTCGCCACCGCCGTCCCCGCCGAACGGGACGCGGTGGCACGGGCGTTCCGCCCGCCGGACTCCCCCGTCGAACACGTCGGCCTGCCCGGCGCGGAGCTGACGCGTACGGCGCATTCGGCGCGTACGGCCGGAGTCTGGGACCTGCTCGCCGCCGGGGTCGGACCGGCGCGCGCCGCCGCCTCCGTCGCCGCCGCGCTCACCGCGGCCCGGCTCGCCGGCACCCCCTACGACCTGGTCGTCTCGGCCGGGATCGGCGGCGGCTTCCCGCCCGGCGCCCCCGTCGGCTCGCTCGTCGTCGCCGACCGGATCACCGTCGCCGACCTGGGCGCCCAGACCGCCGACGGCTTCCTCCCGGTCACCGAACTCGGCTTCGGCACCATCCACCACGACCCGCCGAGATCACTCGTACGGGTTGCCTGCCAGGCCACCGGCGCCCCCGCCGGCACGATCCTCACCGTCTCCACCGTCACCGGCTCCGCCGCCCGCACGGCCGAACTGCGCACCCGGCACCCCCGCGCGCTCGCCGAGGGCATGGAGGGCTTCGGGGTGGCGGAGGCGGCCGACGCGCACGGGACGGCCGTCCTGGAGATCCGCGCGGTCTCCAACCCGGTCGGCCCGCGCGACCGCGCCGCGTGGCGCATCGGCGACGCCCTCGCCGCCCTCACCGAGGCGTTCGGGAAGCTCGCCCCCGCATTGGAGAGTTGGAACCGACATGACGACCAGTGAGCGCCAGCAGACGCTGAAGATCGCGTACTCCCCCTGCCCGAACGACACCTTCGTCTTCGACGCCCTCGCCCACGGCCGCGTCCCCGGCGCCCCCGCGCTGGACGTGACGTTCGCCGACATCGACATCACCAACGGCATGGCCGAGCGCGGCGAGTTCGACGTGCTGAAGGTGTCGTACGCCGTCCTGCCCTACGTCCTCGGCGAGTACGCCCTGCTGCCGTGCGGCGGCGCGCTGGGCCGGGGCTGCGGGCCGCTCGTGCTCACGCGCGAGGCGGACGCGGACCTGACGGGCCGCACCGTCGCGGTCCCGAGCGAGAGGTCGACGGCGTACCTGCTCTTCCGCCTCTGGGCAGCCGACACCCTCCCGGGAGGGGTCGGCGAGATCGTGGTCATGCCGTTCCACGAGATCATGCCGGCCGTGCGGGACGGCAAGGTGGACGCCGGGCTGGTCATCCACGAGGCCCGCTTCACCTACCAGAACTACGGGCTGCACAAGCTCGCCGACATGGGCGAGCACTGGGAGCACACCACCGGGCTGCCCATCCCGCTGGGCGCGATCATCGCCAAGCGCTCGCTGGGCGCGGACACGCTGACGCGGCTCGCCGAGTCCGTGCGCACCTCCGTGCGGGCCGCCTGGGACGACCCCGAGGCCTCCCGGCCGTACGTCATGGCCCACGCCCAGGAGATGGACCCGGCCGTCGCCGACCAGCACATCGGCCTCTACGTCAACGAGTTCACCGCCGCCCTCGGCGAGGACGGCTACGCCGCGATCCGCGGCCTGCTCACACGCGCGGCGGCCGAGGGGCTGCTGCCCGCACTCCCGCCCGAGGCGCTCTCGTTCCCCTGACGCGCAGCACAGCCGCGACGGAGTCCGGCACAGCCGTCCGCGGCCCGCGCAGCGGCGACGGACAAAAGCGCCGCCGCGATCCGCGGCCTGCTCACACGCGCGGCGGCCGAGGGGCTTGTTCCGCCCCTCGGCCCGGATGCGCTCGCTTTTCCCCGAGGTTTCCCCGAGGTCTCACACGTCCAGCTGGTCGGCGACCGCGCGGAGCAGGCCGGCGATCTTCTTGCCGGAGACCTTGTCCGGGTAACGGCCCTTCTCCAGCATCGGCGTGATGTTCTCCAGAAGGGTCGTCAGGTCCTGCACGATCGAGGCCAGTTCGTCCGGCTTCTTGCGCTGGGCCGCCGCGACCGACGGGGTCGGGTCGAGAACCGTCACCGAGAGCGCCTGGTCACCGCGCTGACCGGCGACGACGCCGAACTCCACGCGCTGTCCCGGCTTGAGTACGTCGACTCCGTCGGGGAGAACCGAGGAATGGACGAAGACGTCACCGCCGTCGTCGCGGGAGAGAAAGCCGAAGCCCTTCTCGCTGTTGAACCACTTGACCTTGCCGGTAGGCACGTCTGTCCTCGTCCTCGTATCTCGTCGGGAAAACTACTTCGGAAACGGCTCTCGATAGCACGCGAGCGGGTCGCCCGTGACCCGCTGCTACCTAGCGATACCAAGTGCTACCAAGGCTAATGCTCTTCAGGCGGGTGACAAGACGTCCCCCGGTTGTTCACCGTGGCTGGGAACTACCCTGGTCCGGTGCGTGACAAAACCCAAACGAATTCCGCCGGGCCCGGCGACCGACTGATCCGGGCCGGTGCCGTCGTGTTCTTCATCGGCGCGCTGGCCACCCTCGTCACGGTGACCCCGCTGTTCCTCGGCGCGACGCCCTTCCCGACCTACATGTACCTGCTGAGCATGCTCATGGGCGTCGGATTCCTGCTCGCCGGCGCCGGCCTGGTGCGGTCGGTGGCGGTCGGCCGGCGTCAGGCGCGGGCCGCGGCCGCCGAGCGGTAGCCGTCGAACCACTCCGGGAACGCGGACAGGTCGTCCAGGACGACGTCCGCGCCCGCGGCGCGCAGTTCCTCCGCCGAGCAGGGCCCGGTGGCCACGGCGAGGGACAGCGCGTCCGCCGTGCGCGCCCCGCGCACGTCCCCGACATGATCACCGACGTACACATGCGCGCCGTACTCGCGCAGCGCCTCCGCCTTCCGCTCGGCCCACAGGTCGCCCACGACCACGTCGGGCTCGATGCCGAGGTGCGCGAGGTGCAGCTTGGCGTTCGGCTCGTACTTCGCCGTGACGACCATGGTCCGCCCGCCGGCCGCCCGAACGGTCTCCATCGCTTCCCTCGCACCTGCCATGGCGGGGGTCGCGGCGATGGCGATCGTCGGGTACATCGACCGGTACAGGTCCGCCATCGCCGGGATCCGCTCCTCGGGGAACCAGTTGACCAGCTCCTCCGCGAGCGGCGGCCCGAGCCGCGTCACCGCCAGGTCGGCGTCGATGTACGTCCCGGTCCGCTCCGCCAGCGCCAGGTAGCAGGCGCGGATGCCGGGGCGCGAGTCGATGAGCGTCATGTCGAGGTCGAAGCCGACGGTGAGAGTCATGCCGCCCATTGTGCCGGGTGCGTACGAGCGCCCCGAAGGGACAAGGGGAACTCAGCCGCGCCGCTGCGACCGCCACACCAGGAACAACGCCGACGCCACCGCCGCGCCCCGGACCACCCACGGCCACGTCCCCGCGACCGCGTCCCCCATGTGCCCCTGCGCGATCGGCTGACCCCAGCGGCCGTCCTGCCGCCCCCACAGCCACGCCAGGCCCGCCGCCACCGCCGCGCCCGGCAGGATCATCACGGCCGTCTTCGTCTCCGCGGCGGTCAGCCTGCGCGAACCGTAGGCGATCACCCAGCCGAGCAGCAGCGCGAACCAGTTGCCGAGCACCGCGCCGGCGACCAGCGCGGCGGCGGCCAGCAGCAGCAGGGGGTTGGTCCAGCCGGCGGCGGGGCCCAGGGGCAGCAGGCGGCGGCGCCCGGCGGACGCGTCCTCCTCGGCGGCCTCCGGCGCCTGCTCCTCGGCCTCCTGCTCCTTCTTCGACTCCGCGGCGGCCGTCTCCTTCTGCGGCCGCCGGAGCATCTCCGGGATCTCCACACCGCCCACGAACCCCGGCACGGAGTCGGTCCCGGCGCCGCTGAAGGGGGTGTCGCCGGTCCGCCACCACTCGGGCTGGGGGAGGTCGTCCCCGAAGTCGTACGCCGGGCCGGGGCGCGCCGGGGACGACGGCGCCTCGCGCGGGACGGACGGGCCCTCGGGCCCGGGGTCGGCGGGGCGGGGGCGGGGTACGACCCGGCGCAGGCCCTTCGGCCGTCCCGCGCCCTCGGCGGCACCACCGGCGCCGTCCCCGGCCGCCGGCTTCGGCGGCCGCTTCCGCTCGCGCGGCGCGGGCTGTACGGGTACGGCGGCGGGCGGCTGCGGCATACCGCCGGCGCCGGACGTTCCGCCCGCCGCCTCGACCACGTCGTCGGGGCTGCCGAGCCGGTCCAGGATGCGGCGGACGGCGGCGGGCGAGTCCACCGTCACCCTGGCCCGGTGCCGGTCGATCTCGTTGCGCAGCTCCGAGACCAGCCGCATGCGCGTGGACGACGGCAACTGCCGTTGCTGAGCGATGTCTCCGACACGGCTCAGGTACTCGTAGACGACCTTGTCACTCTCGATCCCCAACGGAACCCCTCCGGGGCGACGGTGTGGAAACCCCGCTGAGGACGGTACCGCCTGGCCGCCCTCCCCCGGTTCACTCGGCGGGAACGGACGCACCCGCTACCGTGGGTCAGATGAGCCAAGCGGCCCGACCAGCTCCCCGTTCCCTCGCGGAAGCGTTGCGCGCCAGGGACGACGCCTCGCTGTCCGCGCTCCTGCGCAGCCGACCCGACCTCATCACGCCCGTGCCGACCGACCTCACCCAGCTCGCCACCCGGGCCGGCACCCGCGCCTCGGTGCTGCGCGCGCTGGAGCGGCTGGACCGGTTCGCGCTCCAGACGGCGGAGGCGCTGGCCGTGGCCCCGGACCCGGCGTCGTACACCACGCTGCTCGGGCTGATGGCGGGCGACGCGGCCGACGAGAGCGTGACCGCCGCGCTGCCGAGGGCCGTCGCCACCCTGCGCGAGCAGGCCCTGGTGTGGGGCGACGAGAAGCGGCTGCGGCTCGTGCGGACCGCCCGTGAACTCCTCGCCCCCGCCCCGCAGCACCCCTCCCCGACCGGGCTCGGCCCGTCCGTGCAGGAGGCGACGTCGGGCATGTCGCCGGGCCGGATACAGGAGATCGTGACGACGGCCGGGCTGCCGTCGACCCACGACGCGGTGTCCGCCGTGGCCGGGCTCACCGCCCTGTTCGGCCACCGCAAGAAGATGGCCAGGCTGCTCGCCGGGGCCCCGGAGGCCGCCCTCGACGTGCTGCACCGGCTGGTGTGGGGGCCGCCGTACGGGCAGGTCACCGCCGATCCGGCCGCCCATCTGCGCTGGCTGCTGGACCGGGGCCTGCTGCTGCCGACCACCCCCGGCACGGTCGTACTCCCGCGTGAGGTGGCCCTGCACCTGCGCGAGGGCCGGGCCCACCGCACGCCGGAGCCGCTGCCGCCCGCCGTCGAACCGGCCGCCGCCCACAGCCCGCAGGTGGTGGACGCGACGGCGGCCGGGCAGGCGTACACCGCGCTCGCCACCGTCGAGGAGCTGCTGAAGGACTGGGACGAGGGCGGGCCGGGCGTGCTGCGGGCCGGCGGTCTGAGCGTGCGCGATCTGAAGCGGACGGCCGTCGCCCTGGACGTCTCCGAGCCGGTCGCCGCGTTCTGGGTGGAGCTGGCGTACGCGGCCGGTCTGATCGCCGCCGACGGCGAGGCCGACGAGCGGTACGCGGCCACGCCCGGCTACGACGAGTGGCTGGAGCGGCCCGCCGCCGAGCGCTGGTCCGCCCTCGCGGAGGCCTGGCTCGCGGGCACCCGCACGCCGGGGCTGGTCGGCGGGCGGGACGCGAAGGACCGTACGCTCTCCGCGCTCGGCCCGGGCCTGGACCGCTCGGCCGCCGCCGAGGTACGGCACCGGGTGCTGACCCTGCTGGCCGGGCTGCCGACCGGCACGGCGCCGGACACCGGGTCGGTGCTGAACCGGCTGCGCTGGGAACGGCCCCTGCGCGGGCCCCGGCAGGAGGGCCGCGAGGAGGACCTGCGCTCCCGGCTGGCCCGCTGGACCCTGTCGGAGGCGGAACTGCTGGGGATCACGGGACGGGGCGCGCTGTCGGCACAGGGGCGCGCGCTGCTCGGCGCACCGGCGCCGGCGCCGACTCCGGTCGCCGAGGTTCCGGCGGGCCCGGGCGCCAAGCTGCCGGTCCACCACCACCCGCCCGGCGCCGCACCGGCGCCGCTCTCGCCCGCCGAGCAGGCGGCGGCGACGGCGGCCGCCGCCCGCGTCCTCGCCCCGCTGCTGCCCGAGCCCCTGGACCACGTCCTGCTCCAGGCCGACCTGACGGCGGTGGCGCCGGGCCCGCTCCGGCGGCCGCTCGCCGACACGCTGGACGTGCTCGCGGACGTCGAGTCCAAGGGCGGGGCGACGGTCTACCGCTTCACGCCCGCCTCCGTGCGCCGCGCCCTGGACGCCGGCCGCACCGCCTCCGACCTGCACGCCTTCCTCACCGAGCACTCCCGCACGCCGGTCCCGCAGCCGCTCGCCTATCTGATCGACGACGTGGCCCGCAAACACGGCCATCTGCGGGTCGGCGCGGCCTCGGCGTACGTCCGCTGCGACGACGACGCCCTGCTGAACGAGATCCTGGCCGACAAGCGCGCCGCCGGTCTGCGGCTGCGCCGGCTGGCCCCGACCGTGCTCGCCGCCCAGTCCGACCCGGCGGCCCTGCTGGAGGGCCTGCGCGCGATGGGCTTCGCACCGGCCGCCGAGTCCGCCGAGGGCGACGTCCTGATCGCCCGCGCGCACGCCCACCGCACCCCGCCGCGCACGGCACCCGAGCCGGTCCCGGACGGCCCGCCGCCGCCCGACGCCACGCTCCTCGCGGCGGCGATCCGCGCCATCCGGGCGGGCGACCTGGCGGCCACCGCGCCACGCAAGCCCGCCGCTTCCGAGACCGGCACCGGGAGCAGGGCCCCGCTGGCGGGCGGCGAACTGCCGCGCACCTCCTCCGCCGAGACCCTGGCCACCATGCAGGCCGCCGTCCTGACCGGCGAATCCCTCTGGATCGGCTACGTCAACGCCGAGGGCTCGGCCAGCCAGCGGGTCATCGCCCCGGTCCGCGTCGAGGGCGGCTTCGTCACGGCCTACGACCACACGGCGGACGAGGTACGGACGTACCCGCTGCACCGGATCACGGGAGTGGCGGAGCTGGCGGAGGACTGACCCGGTTCTGCGGGGGATGCGGCACACTGGACGTTTGGCCGACATGGACTCGGCCTGAGTGGAAAGGGTGTGCCGCGCGTGAACGGACCGCTGATCGTCCAGTCCGACAAGACCCTGCTCCTGGAAGTCGACCACGAGCGGGCCGACGACTGCCGACGGGCCATCGCGCCGTTCGCCGAGCTGGAGCGGGCGCCGGAGCACATCCACACCTACCGGGTCACGCCGCTCGGGCTGTGGAACGCGCGGGCGGCCGGGCACGACGCCGAGCAGGTCGTGGACGCGCTCGTGCAGTACAGCCGGTACCCGGTGCCGCACGCGCTGCTGGTCGACATCGCCGAGACCATGGACCGCTACGGCCGGCTGACCCTGTCCAAGCACCCCACGCACGGACTCGTCCTCACCAGCACCGACCGGCCCGTGCTGGAAGAGGTGCTGCGGTCCAAGCGGATCGTCCCGCTGGTGGGCGCCCGGATCGACCCGGACACCGTCGCCGTGCACCCGTCCGAGCGCGGGCAGATCAAGCAGGTGCTGCTCAAGCTGGGCTGGCCGGCCGAGGACCTCGCCGGGTACGTCGACGGCGAGGCGCACCCGATCGAGCTGCTGGAGGACGGCTGGGCGCTGCGGCCGTACCAGAAGCAGGCCGTGGAGAACTTCTGGCACGGCGGCAGCGGTGTGGTCGTCCTGCCGTGCGGTGCCGGAAAGACGCTGGTCGGGGCCGGGGCGATGGCCCAGGCGAAGTCGACGACCCTGATCCTCGTCACGAACACCGTCTCGGCCCGGCAGTGGAAGCACGAGTTGGTGAAGCGGACCTCGCTGACCGAGGACGAGATCGGCGAGTACAGCGGGACGCGCAAGGAGATCCGGCCGGTCACCATCGCCACGTACCAGGTGCTGACGACGCGGCGGAAGGGCGTCTATCCGCACCTGGAGCTCTTCGACTCCCGGGACTGGGGCCTGATCGTCTACGACGAGGTGCATCTGCTGCCGGCTCCCGTCTTCAAGTTCACGGCGGACCTTCAGGCCCGGCGCCGTCTCGGCCTGACGGCGACGCTGGTGCGCGAGGACGGCCGCGAGTCGGACGTCTTCTCGCTGATCGGCCCCAAGCGGTTCGACGCGCCCTGGAAGGAGATCGAGGCGCAGGGGTACATCGCGCCCGCCGACTGCGTCGAGGTGCGGGTCAACCTGACCGACTCCGAGCGGCTCGCGTACGCCACCGCCGAGACGGAGGAGAAGTACCGCTTCTGTGCGACGACGGACACCAAGCGGAAGGTCACCGAGGCGATCGTGCGGCGGTTCGCCGGGCAGCAGATCCTCGTCATCGGGCAGTACATCGACCAACTCGACGAGCTGGGCGAGCACTTGAACGCCCCGGTCATCAAGGGCGAGACCTCCAACGCCCAGCGTGAGAAGCTCTTCGACGCCTTCCGCGAGGGCGAGATCAGTGTGCTGGTCGTCTCGAAGGTCGCGAACTTCTCCATCGACCTGCCGGAGGCGACGGTCGCCATCCAGGTGTCGGGCACGTTCGGTTCGCGGCAGGAGGAGGCACAGCGGCTCGGCCGCGTGCTGCGCCCGAAGGCCGACGGCCACCAGGCCCACTTCTACTCGGTGGTCGCCCGCGACACGATCGACCAGGACTTCGCCGCCCACCGCCAGCGCTTCCTGGCGGAACAGGGCTACGCCTACCGCATCATGGACGCGGACGAGATCCTCACGGAGAGCTGAGGCGACGGCGCGCCGGTGGGTTCGGGGCCGTCACCGACGGCGTATGCCCGCTTCCTCACCGTACTCGCCGAGGATGATCACGTTGAAGGCTGCCTGCGCGAACACCTTGAGGGCGCGCAGGGCGTTGCCGAGCGGGTGGTGGTGGGGGCCGTCCGTCGCCGTGGCACCCGACGGGGGCCGGGCGGGGGCCGGAGAGATGCTTGCTGCGCTCATGTCTCCATGGTGGCTCCGCGGACACCTGACCCGCATCGGTCTCCAGGGCCAGTTGTGGACGGCTCGGACTAGACCTCCGGGTGGACCTCGCCCCCTACGTCAGGGGGGACGGGTCCCCTAGGGTGCCGTCATGGGGAGCAGGCGCAGGGTCCGTCGCATGGTGGTGGACGGCACGGTGTACGGCTGGTGCTTCTGGCACCGGCACGATCGGGTGCGCGGCCATGCCGGGTGCGCGAGCACGGTGTCGCTGTGGCGGCTCGGCAGCCGGGCCCGGCTGCGCCTGGTGTTCCGGCCGGCGTCCGACCGGAACATCGCCGACGGCTGCTTCGACGAGGGCGCCGCGATACGTCTGCCGGACCGGGAGTACCTGAATCTGCACGAGCCCGGCAGCGTGCGGGCGTTGCTGGACGAGGCCCTGGCGCGTGGGCTGTTCCCGGCGGCGGGGCCGGTGGAGGCGGAGGTGGACGGCCGGCCCCTGTTCGACGCGGTGAAGGCGCACGGCACCGGGGGCTGACACAGCGGCCGGGAAATTCATTGGCGCTCGTCTCCCCGCCCCGACTAAAATCCCCTCTCTTGCCCGCCTCCCCTCAGCGGAGTGCCGCCGCCCGGTCGGTAACCGTGCGGCATCGTCGTAGCCACCCAGCAGGTCTACCGGAGGCACCCCCTTGTCCACGCCCGCCCAAGAGCCGCTCGACGCCCCGTCCGCCGCCCCGGCCGACGACCCGCTCGCCCGGGAGCGCGCCCATCTGGCGTCCTCCCGTGCCGCGCTGCGCGCCATGCGCGAGGACGTGGAGGCGCTGGACATCAAGGACGTCGCCGCGAACTGGGTCAACGCCCAGGTGCTGGCCCGCCAGATCGACGACCGGATCAAGGCGCTGGCCGACCTGAGCGACACCCCGCTGTTCTTCGGCCGGCTGAACTACCTCCACGCGCCGGGCGCGGACCGGGCGGAGGGCGCGGAGGGCGAGCAGTTCTACATCGGGCGGCGGCATGTGCACGACCACGACGGTGACCCCATGGTCATCGACTGGCGCGCCCCGGTCTCGCAGCCGTTCTACCGCGCCTCCAAGAAGGACCCGATGGACGTCGGGCTGCGCCGCCGCTTCGGCTACACCGGCGGCGAGCTCACGGCGTACGAGGACGAGCACCTGTCCGACCCGGAGGAGAGCGCGCAGACCAGCAAGCTCCTCCAGCAGGAGATCGAGCGACCGCGCGTCGGCCCCATGCGGGACATCGTGGCCACCATCCAGCCCGAGCAGGACGAGATCGTCCGCTCCGGGCTGGGCGGCACCGTCTGCGTCCAGGGCGGGCCCGGCACCGGAAAGACCGCCGTCGGCCTGCACCGGGTCGCCTACCTCCTCTACGCCCACCGGGAGCGGCTGGCCCGCACCGGCACCCTCGTCATCGGGCCGAACAAGTCCTTCCTGCACTACATCGAGCAGGTGCTGCCCGCGCTGGGCGAGCTGGCGGTGCAGCAGGCCACCGTGGACGACCTGGTGGCGCACGTGGAGGTGCGCGGCGCGGACGAGGCGGCGGCGGCCGTGATCAAGGGCGACGCCCGGATGGCCGAGGTGCTGCGCCGGGCGCTGTACGCGCACGTGAGCATGCCGACGGAACCGGTCGTGGTGGTGCGCGGCTCCCGTCGCTGGCGCGTACCGGCGTACGAACTGGAAGACGTCGTACGGGAGTTGCTGGAGCGCGACATCCGGTACGGCGCCGCCCGCGAGGCGCTGCCGCAGCGGATCGCGCACGCGGTGCTGGTGCAGATGGAGCGGGCCGGTGAGGCGCCGGACGACCGGGTGCAGGACGCGGTGGCCCGCAACAGCGCGGTCAAGGCGGCGGTGAAGGCTCTCTGGCCGGTGGTCGACCCGGCGAAGCTGGTGCTGCGCCTGCTGACGGACGCGGACTTCCTCGCCGAGCACGCCGAGGGGATCCTCGACGAGGACGAGCAGAAGACGATCCTGTGGGACAGGCCGGTGCGCAGCGTGAAGTCGGCCAGGTGGTCTCCGGCCGACGCGGTGCTGATCGACGAGACGGCCGACCTGATCCAGCGCACCCACTCGCTCGGCCATGTCGTGCTGGACGAGGCGCAGGACCTGTCCCCGATGCAGTACCGCTCGGTGGGCCGCCGCTGCACCACCGGCAGCGCGACCGTCCTCGGCGACCTGGCCCAGGGCACCACCCCGTGGGCGACCCGGAGTTGGGACGAGGCGCTGGCCCACCTCGGCAAGCGCGAGGGCGTGATCGAGGAGCTGACGGCCGGTTTCCGTGTGCCGACGGACGTCATCGCGTACGCCTCACGGCTCCTGCCGCACATCGCGCCCGGCCTCACCCCGGTCGCCTCGGTCCGTGAGAACCCCGGTTTCTTCGAGGTCCGCGCGATCACGGACACCGCCGAAGTCGTCGCCGCGTGCGAGGAGTTGCTGGGCAACGAGGGTTCGACGGGCCTGATCGCCGCCGACGCCCGGATCCCGGCCCTGGCCGAGGCCCTGGCGGCGGCGGGGATCACGTATCTCGCCCCCGGCGAGGAGACCACCCGCGAGACCCGCCTCACCCTGGTCCCGGCCTCCCTCGCCAAGGGCCTGGAGTACGACTACGTCGCCCTGGACGAGCCCCAGGCCGTGGTGGACGGCGAGCCGGACGAACGGACGGGCCTGCGGCGGCTGTACGTGGCGCTCACGCGAGCGGTGTCCGGGCTGATCGTGACGCACGCTGCACCGGTGCCTGCGCAACTCGCTGAGAAGAACGATGAGTAGGGTGCTGCTCCGTTCCGCCACGTCCCCATGGAAAGGCCTCCGTTGAGCACACCGCCGTCCCCGCATCCCGGTTACCCGCAGGCGCCGGGGCCGTACCAGCAGCAGCCGGGTGCGTATCCGCAGCAGCCGGGTCCGTACCAGCAGGCTCCCGGGCCCTACGCGCAGGCGCCCGGGGCGTACCAGCAGCCTGCCCCCGGGCCGTACCAGCAGGCGGCCCCCGCGCCGTACCAGCCCCAGCAGGCGCCCGGCGGCTACGGCCAGCCCCAGGCGCCGTACCAGCAGGCACCCGGCGGCTACGGCCAGCAGGCTCCCTACCAGCAGGCGCCCGCCGGACCCGGCTGCGACGTGTGCGGGGCCGGGCCGGCCACGCGGGTGACGATCCGCGGCCACCAGGGCTTCCTGATCGTGATGCGGAACCTGTGGCGGAAGGGCACCTTCTGCCAGACCTGCGCGCTCGCCGTGTTCCGCAAGATGCAGTCGGACACGATGGTGCAGGGCTGGTGGGGCCCGATGTCGGTGATCATCACGCCCATCACGCTGCTGATCAACCTCTTCGCCCTGTCCAAGATCCGCAAGCTCCCCGCCCCGGTGGCCCCCATGGGCCCCGGCCTGGACCCGGGCAGCCCGGTCCTGCGCCGCCCGGCGGGAATGTTCGGCCTGCTCCCGCTGAGCGGCTTCGTGCTCGTGTTCCTGTTCGTCCTGGTCGCGCTCGCCACCGCGTGACGGTGAGCGCCCCGTAGGGGCGCGGGGCTGCATCGATATGCGGCTCCGCCGCGTGGGCGCGACCGGCCACGACGGCGCCGCACCGGGCCTACGGCCAGACCCGGCGCGGCGCTACTCCCCGTCCACCGCCGTCCGCCATTCCCGCACAGCCTCCTCGGAAACGGGCCCGGCCCAACCCGCGGAGCGAGCCGCGCCGCCGATGTGGAACGCGTCGATCCCCGCGTTCCGCAGCGGGCGGACATGCTCCAGGCGCAGCCCGCCGCCGACCAGGACCGTCTGGTCGTACCCGGGCTCGCCACGGCGTCCCGCCTCCGCGACCAGCGTCGCCAGCCCCTCGTCCACGCCGCCGGCGGCGCCCGCCGTGAGGTAGGTGTCCAGGCCGGGCAGGTCGGCGAGCTGTTTGCGCAGGGCGTCGCGGTCGGCGGCGCGGTCGATCGCCCGGTGGAAGGTCCAGGCGCAGCCGTCCAGGGCGGCGACCACCCGCTCCACCGCGGCCAGGTCCACCGCGCCGTCCGCGTCGAGGAAGCCGAGCACGAACTGGTCGGCGCCCGCCGCCCGCATCTCGCCCGCCGCCCGGACCAGAGCGGCGACGTCCTCGGCGGTTCCCGCCGCGAACCCGTCCGACAGCCGCAGCATCACGCGCAGGTCGATGTCGACGGCGGCGCGGATACCGGCGACGGTGGCGGGCGCGGGGGTGAGCCCGTCGGCCGCCATCTCGGTGACCAGCTCCAGGCGATCCGCGCCTCCCGCCTGGGCGGCGACCGCGTCCGCCACGTCGAGCGCGATCACCTCCAGGACTGCACGCTTGCTCATGGCACCCCATTCATCGCGGCTACAGGTCCAGGTATCCAAGTACGGCTCTAGAGGTCTAGTCCAATCCAAAGGGTACGCCCTGCCCCGCCCCGTGGCCGACCGCACCGGCGATGAGCCACCCGCACGCCACAATGGGCCCATGGCCGACCTCGACACCCTGCGCCTCCGCTTCGCCCGCGCCCTGGAAGCCGCCCGCGCCCCCGGCGGCGGCCCCGACAGCGGCCCCGGCGGCCCCGACCCCGCGCCGTACGCCGACAACCTGCTCGCCCGCTGGCAGGAGCCGCAGCGCCGGTACCACACGGTGGCCCACCTGACGGCGGTGCTCGACCACGTCGACGTCCTCGCGGACCACGCCGCCGACCCGGACCTCGTACGGCTGGCCGCCTGGTTCCACGACGCCGTCTACCTGCCCGAGCGCTCCGAGAACGAGGAGCGCTCGGCGCGGCTCGCCGAGCGCGCGCTCCCGGAGGCGGGGGTGGCACCGGAGAAGACCGCCGAGGTGGCCCGGCTGGTCCGGCTCACCGTCACGCACGACCCGGCCGACGACGACCGCGACGGCCAGGTGCTGTGCGACGCGGACCTCGCGATCCTGGCCGCGCCCCCGTCGGCGTACGCCGTCTACGCCGCCGAGGTGCGCGAGGAGTACCACTTCGTGCCGAACGACGCCTTCCGGGAGGGCCGCTGCGCGATCCTGCGCCAACTCCTCGCACTGCCACGGCTGTTCCACACCCCGTACGGCCGCGAGCACTGGGAGGCCACCGCCCGCTACAACCTCGGATCCGAGCTGGAATTGCTGTCGACCTGAGCCGACGCTCCCGCCTACAGTGCGCCCCATGCGAACGATCAGCGGGGATGATGTGAAGCGAGCCGTAGCGAGCTGCACGGCGGCGCTGCGGCAGGCGGCGGACCGGGACTGGACGGCCGTCAAGGCGGGCCGGGTGGAGTGGAGTTGCCACGCCACCGCGTTCCACATCGCCGAGGACTGCCTGGGCTACGCGGGCAACCTCGCCGGACGCACCCGGGACGCGTACGTCCCCTTCGAGATCACCCTCGAAGAGGGCACCGACAACACCGGCCTGCTGCACGTGATCGAGACCACCGGGGCACTGCTCGCCGCCACCGTCGACACCGCCCCGCCCGGCGTGCGCGCCTTCCACCCCTATCCGTTCCGCAGCGCCGACCGCGAGGGCTTCGCGGCGATGGGCATCGCCGAGGTGCTGCTGCACACCCACGACATCACCGAGGGCCTCGGGCTCCCCTACGCACCGGACGAGGACCTGGCCGAATCGGTCCTGACCTGCATCTTCCCGCAGGTCCAGCCCGGTCCCGCGCCCTGGCCGACCCTGCTGTGGGCCACCGGCCGGGGCGAGCTGCCCGGCCGCGCCCCGGTCACCGACTGGCGCTGGCACAACAACCTGGTCGTCCCGGCCGAGCGGTTCGACCTGGTCGGCATCCGCCCGGCCGCCGCCCGCGACCTGCGCCTCGGCGGCGACGGCGGCTTCGACTGGATCGAGGGCGGCCCCTACGAGGGCACCCGGGACGCGTCCGGCTTCCTGGTGAAGGCGTACGAAGCGGGCACACACCGGCCGGAGTTCGGGGTCTTCGCCCTCGTCCGGCACGAGGACGGCCGCGCCATCGGCGGCATGGGCTTCCACGGCGCGCCGAACGAGGAGGGCTGGGTCGAGGTCGGCTACGACCTCGCCGAGGGCGCCCGGGGACACGGCTACGCCACCGAGGCGCTGCGCACCCTGACCGAGCGGGCGCTGGCCCGGGACGACGTCTCGATGGTCGTCGCGACCATCGAGCACACCAACATCCCCTCGCAGCGGGTGGTCTCCCGGGCCGGCTTCACCCGGGCCACGCCGGAGGAGGAGCAGACCGCCCGGACCGAGCACGGCATGGAGGAGGGGCTCGGGCTCTACCTCCGCCGCGCCTGATCCCCCCTGCGCTTACGCCGTCGCAGCCCCGAGGCGTGCAGCAGCCGCACCACCGTGCGGCTGCTGACCTCCACCGCTCCCGCCGCCACCACGTCCGCGTACCGGCGCTCCGGGACGTCGTAGTGGTCGCCGTCGAAGGCACGGTGGGGGATGTCCAGCTTCGCGGCGAACGCGTGCAGTTCGTCGTACGACACATCGCTGACCAGATGCGACCACAGGCGTCCGTGCCCGGGCCAGACGGGCGGGTCGATGTAGAGGGTCACAGGGTCACCGGCGCCTCACGCCTCACGACGAGGCCGCCGGGCCGGCGGCCGAGCCCAGGGAGCCGACCGCCGCGACCTTCACGCCCGCCTTGTGGCAGACCCAGTGCGGATCGGGGCCCAGCTCCGGCTCCACGTCGAGGGCGTGCGGATCGCCCGAGCCGCACACCGGGCACAGCGGCCAGCGGCCGTACCGCTCCAGCAGCGCGTCCTGTACGTCCTGCGCGACCAGCCCCGCGACGAAGGCCACCCCGTCCGGCCACTGCTCGACCCACCAGCGCCGCTCCGCCACGGAGTCCTCGACCAGCGAGACCACGTCCGCGTGCGCGACCTCGCCCGCGACCAGATCGGCCAGCACCCGCGCGCGGGCGGCGTGCAGGGCCTGTTCGAGCGGGGTGACGGGACGGGCCGGGTGGGCGGGATCGACGGGGTCCACGAAACCCATTGTGCGCACTCTTGACCACCACACCGAACCGAAAATATCTTTCACACGTGACCCAGGACGTGAAGGAAATTTTCGGCAGTCCGGGCGGATCCCTCGCCGCGAAGGTGCGCACCCTCGCCCCTTCCATGACCCGGTCCATGCACCGCGTCGCCGAGGCCGTCGCGAACGACCCGGCCGGCTGCGCCGCCCTCACGGTCACCGGCCTCGCCGAACTGACCGGCACCAGCGAGGCCACGGTCGTCCGCACCGCCCGCCTGCTCGGCTACCCGGGATACCGGGACCTGCGGCTCGCCCTCGCCGGGCTGGCCGCGCAGCAGCAGTCGGGCCGGGCACCGGCCATCACGACCGACATCGCGGTGGACGACCCCATCGCCGACGTCGTCACCAAGCTGGCCTACGAGGAGCAGCAGACCCTCGCCGACACCGCCGCCGGGCTCGACACCGCCCAGCTCGGCGCCGCCGTCACCGCACTGGCGGGCGCCCGCCGCACGGACGTGTACGGCATCGGCGCCTCCGGCCTCGTCGCCCAGGACCTCACCCAGAAGCTCCTGCGCATCGGCCTCATAGCCCACGCCCACAGCGATCCGCATCTCGCCGTGACCAACGCGGTGCAGCTCCGCCCGGGCGACGTGGCGATCGCGATCACCCACTCCGGCTCGACGGGGGACGTCATCGAGCCGCTGCGGGTCGCGTTCGAACACGGGGCGGCGACCGTCGCGATCACCGGCCGGCCCGACTCGCCGGTCACCCAGTACGCCGACCACGTACTGACCACGTCCACCTCACGGGAGAGCGAGCTGCGCCCCGCCGCGATGTCCTCGCGGACGAGTCAACTGCTCGTGGTGGACTGCCTGTTCGTGGGTGTGGCCCAGCGGACGTACGAGACGGCGGCGCCCGCGCTGGCCGCGTCGTACGAGGCGCTGGCTCACCGGCATCGCACCAACCCCAGGTGAGTAACCGCACGCGAACCCGAACCTGAGAGAGCCGCTCCCCTCATGACCTCCCATGACCTGCGCAGCCAGCTGGCCTCCCTGACCACCGAGGCCTTCCGCCCCGAACTCGCCGACATCGACCGCCTGCCCACCCCCGACCTCGCCCGCCTGATGAACGGCGAGGACGCCGCCGTGCCCACGGCCGTCGCCCGACGCCTCCCGGAGATCTCCGCCGCCATCGACGCCGTCGCCGCACGGATGGCGCGCGGCGGCCGGCTGATCTACGCGGGCGCCGGTACGGCCGGACGGCTCGGCGTCCTGGACGCCTCCGAGTGCCCGCCCACCTTCAACACCGACCCCGCCCAGGTCGTCGGCCTGATCGCGGGCGGCCCCACGGCCATGGTCACCTCGGTGGAGGGCGCCGAGGACTCCACGGAGCTGGCCCGCCAGGACCTGGACGCGCTGAAACTCACGCCCGATGACACCGTTGTCGGCATCTCCGCCTCCGGCCGCACCCCCTACGCGATCGGCGCCGTCGCGCACGCCCGCGCGCAGGGAGCCCTGACCATCGGCCTGGCCTGCAACGAGCACAGCGCGCTCGCGGCCGCCGCCGAGCACGGCATCGAGGTCGTCGTCGGCCCGGAACTGATCACCGGCTCGACCCGCCTGAAGGCCGGCACGGCCCAGAAACTCGTCCTGAACATGCTGTCGACGATCACGATGATCCGGCTCGGCAAGACGTACGGGAACCTGATGGTCGACGTCCGGGCCTCCAACGACAAGCTCCGGGCCCGCTCCCGCCGCATCGTCTCCCTCGCCACCGGCGCGGGGGACGACGAGATCGAGCGGGCGCTCGCCGAGTCCGGCGGCGAGGTGAAGAACGCGATCCTCGCCCTCCTCGCCGGCGTCGACGGCCCCACGGCCGCCCGCCTTCTGGAGGAGTCCGGCGGCCATCTGCGTGCCGCGCTGGCGCACGCGCCCCGCTGACCCGCACGCTCGGGGCGTGCGCATCGACCCCGCCTCCACCGCGACCGCCGTCCTCACCCTGGTCGGCGGCCCGGCCAACGTCACCTCCGTGACCCACTGCATGACCCGCCTCCGGCTGGCCCTCGCCGACCCGACGGCGCTGGACGAGGCGGGCCTGCGGGCGGTCCCGGAGGTGCTGGGCCTGGTCTGCGAGGGCCCGCACTGCCAGGTCGTGCTCGGGCCCGGGGTGGTCGAGGAGGTCACGGAGGCGGTGGCAGGGACGGTGGCGGAGGCGAAGGCGGAGGCGGCACGGGCCGCGGAGGGGGGAGCGGAACCTCCCGACGCCCGCTCGAAGCAGGAGAGTCCGCCGCAGGAGACGGGCGTCAGGACCACCCTGCGCCGGGTGGCGAACGTCTTCGTCCCCCTCATCCCCGCCCTGATCGGCTGCGGCATCCTCTCCGGTCTCAACGGCCTTCTCCTGAACGCCGGTCGGCTCCCCTCCCTCTCCCCCGCCCTGTCCGTCATCGCCTCCGCCTTCCTGGCGCTGATCGCGGTGTTCGTCGGCATCAACACGGCGCGGGAGTTCGGCGGCACCCCGGTGCTCGGCGGGGCCGTCGCGGCCGTCGTCGTGTACCCGGGCGTGGCGAAGGTGACGGTGTTCGGGGCCCACCTGTCCCCCGGCCAGGGCGGCGTGCTCGGCGCACTCGCCGCCGCGCTCCTGGCCACTCGCGTGGAGAAGTGGGTACGGGGCAGGGTGCCGGGCGCGCTGGACGTCCTGCTCACACCGACGGTCACCGTGCTCGTCTCCGGCCTCGTGACGCTGTACGGCCTGATGTACGCGGCCGGTGCGGTGGCGACGGCGATCGGCACGGCGGCGAACTGGCTCCTGACCACGGCCGGCGCGGCGGCGGGCCTGGTGCTGGGCGGCCTGTTCCTCCCCCTGGTGATGCTGGGCCTGCACCAGGCCCTGATCCCCATCCACACCACCCTCATCTCCCAACAGGGCTACACGGTCCTCCTCCCCCTCCTCTCCATGGCGGGCGCGGGCCAAGTGGGCGCGTCGCTCGCGGTGTACGTCCGCCTGCGCCACGACGGCGAACTGCGGACGACGATCCGCTCGGCCCTCCCGGCCGGCCTGCTCGGCGTGGGCGAGCCCCTGATCTACGGCGTGTGCCTGCCGCTGGGCCGCCCCTTCCTGACGGCCTGCGCGGGCGGAGCCGCGGGCGGGGCGTTCGTCGGCTTCTTCGCGATGCTCGGCACCACGGTGGGCGCGACCGCGATCGGCCCGTCGGGCTGGGCCCTGTTCCCGCTGCTGACGGGCAACAGGGGCGCGGGCGCGGCCGTCGCCGTCTACGCGGGCGGCCTGCTCACCGGCTACGTGGTGGGCTTCGCGGCGACGTATCTCTTCGGCCTTCCGCGCGCCCCCCGGCCGAGCGCCGCCACGTGACGCACGGCGGTGGCCGCTCGTTGCCTCAGCATGACGACGATGAAGCTCCTCACCACGGCCGCCCTCACCGCCGCCTCCGCCGCCGCGCTGGCCGCCCCCGCCCACGCCGACATCCTGGCCGACACCGGCACCACGCCCACCGCCAAGGCCGCCCACGACAACGCGCGGTGGACGATCTCCGACACCGCGAAGTGCGCCGACACCCTCGCCGTGGTCCCCGTCCTCAAGGAGGTCTCACCGCTGGCGGTGCGCGAGAACACCACCGCGTGCGGCGAGGGCAGCCTGATCCGCCCCGGCCACCGGGGCCACCAGGGCCCGCACGGCAACCGCTGAGGGCCTCACAAGGGCTCGTCGGGCCTTTACGGTGCGCGCCACACGAGCGTGTAACGCCAGAAGAGCCGGCGGCGGAGCCGGACCCCGGGAAGGATTCGCCGGGCCTCACGACCGATCTCGGCGAAGGTCATCTCCGGATCCCGGACGGGGGCGGTCATGGAAACGGGTCGGTGCGACGCGGCCCGCCCCCGGTTCTTCACCCACCCGATGAGCGGGTTGAGCGCCACGGCTGCCAGCCCGAGCGCGTGATCGAGAGCCCCTTCCGCCCGCGCACAGCCGACCACGACCAGAGTGCCACCGCTCGCCAGCTCCTCCCGGAACCGGACGAGGCTCTCGGCGAGGGGAAGGTGATGGAGTACGGCGACGCAGGTGATGACGTCGTAGCGTCCCGGGGGAAGGCGGCTGGGCGCCTCGGCGAGCGTGTAGGCGACGGGGGCGTCGGCAGGAGTGGCCTCCCGCGCCCGCTCCAGGATCCCGGCATCGGCATCGACTCCGACGACCGCCTCCGCCCACCGCCCGGCCAGCCGCCGCACCAGTTCCCCACTGCCGCACCCCACGTCCAGGGCCCGCCCGGCCCCGCGGGGCAACTGCCGCAGCAGCCAGCGGTGATAGCGGGCGTTGTGGTCCCAGGGGTGGGCGGCGTTGAAGCGGTGCAGTGCCTCGACCAGTCTGCTCAACGATTCTGCCTCTCCCGGTTCACCTGCCGCACTTTCATACGCAGTTCCTCACCGACGGACATCGCCTTGAGCACGTCCGTCAGCCGCTCGGCGGTACGGACATTGCAGCGCCCCAGATCGACCAACGCAAACGGCTCGTCACTCGCACCGGTCACGCGCCGAGCTACGCCACGCCCGCGAGAAGGCCGGCTTGAGTCAGGACGAACTGGGCCAACGGCTGTTCGTGAGCGGCTCGTTCATCGGCCAGCTGGAGTCGGGTACGCGGCGGATGCAGCCGGACGTCGCGCGGATGGCACAAGTCGAGCTACGGCGGCGGCAACTGCATGGAGGCCGCCCACGACTTCCAGCCCCTCATCCCCGTCCGGGACTCGAAGACCCCCCAGGGCCCGAAGCTCTACTTCAGCTCGGCCGCCTGGGTGTCCTTCACCTCTTCTTTCAAGTGACCGTGGGGCCGCTCGCTTCCTCTCAGTGTCGTGCTTCCACGGCCCGCCTCAAGGGCGCTCACGTTCCGCTTCGCTCCACTCCCGCGTCGCCTTCGGCGATCGGCCTACGGCCGACCCTTGACCCGGCCCGTTCCAGCACGGGGAAGAAGCGAGCGAGCGGCCCGGAAAGGCCGTGGCCCCGGCCGGGGTCGCCCCTTTGCGGCGCTGTGCAGTCGCCGTCGACGGAGGGGCGCACTCGCGCCTCGCATGCACGCCGGGCCGTCTCGGCGACTGCCCCCCCCGATCGCGACGGAGGCCCAAACTGGGCCAATCCCCCCTCGCGGAGGGCAATTGGCAGATATGGGCCAGAGGAGGGGGCGGCAAACCGCCGGGTCCGACCATGGAGGGGCGCCGGGTGGCCCAAATCGTCCAAGAGCCCCAACCAAGCCCACCCCGCCCCGCCTCCGCCCAGAAGATCCCCACCCGCAGCCGCCGCGCCCACCCGGCGTGCATGCGAGGCGCGACCGCGCCCCTCCGCCGACCGTGACTGCGCAACAGCCCCGAGGGACCGGTACCGGTAAGGCGCCCACTTTCCCCGGGCTGCCCGCTCGCTTCTCCCCCGTGCTGGAGCGAGGTGTGTCAAGGGTGGCCCGCAGGGCCATCGGCGCAGCCGACGCGGGAGTGGAGCGCAGCGGAACGGGAGCGCCCTTTACACACCTCGCGGAAGCACGACACTGACAAAGAAGCGGGCGGCCCCACGGTCACCTGCGAACACCGGCCCCGAAGCTCAAGCCTCGATCCCCAAGCTCCGAGCACCCTTTTCAAGGAATGGGTGGAGGGCCTCAACCCACCCTCCCACCCCGCGTGTTGACCTGACGCGTTCGGCTTGCGACGCAGCGTCACATGCCTCTAACGTGCGGCCATAAGCAAACGGCCCCCGCTGGTGCGCCAACACCGGTGCGGGGGCCTGACCTACAAGATCGAAGGACACATTCGATCCCATGGCTTACGCCAACTTTAGTGCTGCCTCTGTCCCCGCGCACCCTTCCTCCGTCCCCTCCCCGCACCCGATGGCCAATCCGGGTTACGGCAAGCGTTCGGTACCCGGCCAACACCCCCGGACGAACCACGACTTCGCCGACCTCCCCGCCCGCGAAGCCGCCATCGCCGCCTACCTCGACCGTCTCCCCGACGGCGCCGACATCTCCGTAAAGACGCTGGCCAAGGTGCTGCCGTACGGTCAGTACGCACTCGGCACCGCCCTCAACCGGCTCCAGGAGGCAGGACACTTACGGCGCGGGCGGGAGCGGCTGGCCGGTGCGGACGGGGTCCGCTGGATCACCCGATCGTGGTTCTCCCGCACCGCACGGGACGATGACTGGTGGGCCGCGTTCGTCCGTGGGGACGCACCGAAGGAGCCGCCACCGGAGCAGTCCGGCTCTCGCCCGACCCCCTCCCGCGCCCATATCCTCCTCGCCGCCCTCGGCCGTACAGCCCCCGCCCTGTCCCTCTCCGCCACGGACTGCGCGACCCTCGCCCCACTGGTCGTGGAGTGGTTCGCGCGGGGCGCCACCGACGAGGCCGTACTCCACGCCCTGACCGCCGGCCTGCCCAGCCCCGTCCACCACCCGGCCGCCCTGGTCCGCCGCCGCCTGACCAGCAAGCTCCCACCCGAACCCGTACAGCAGCCATCCCGCCCGCCCCGCCGGATCCTGGAGTGCGCGGACTGCGGGGTGCCGGGTCGGCCGGAGGCGTTGCCGGGCGGGCTGTGCAGGGCGTGCCGGGGTGCGCCCCCGAGCGACCACGCGCACTCCCACGCGCCCCTGGCAGCTCCCGCAGTCCGCTCCTACACAGCGGAGATGCGTGCTGCGATCTTGCAGAAGCGACAAGAAAGGACACCGGCATGACCGCTCCTACGGTCCGACGAGATCACTCGGGGGCACCATGGAAGGAAGGAGGCAATGCCATGACCCCTGACACCGCCGAGCGCCCGCAGATGTCCGTCGAGGACTTCGAGGAACTTGCCCGCAGGGCTCCGAGGGAGCTGCGCAACCGCCTGGAGTTCCTCGGTGGGCGGCTCTGCATCCGGCACGGTCCGCTCGACGTCGAGGAGTTCGAGGAGCTGGAGGCCGCCGCCCCGGAAACCGTGCGGCTGGAGTACATCAACGGAAAGGTAGTAGTCAAAGCCATGCCGGACGGCAACCACGGCGAGATCTTCATGTGGCTGCTTCGTCAGTGCATGCAGCAGCGCCCCGACCTGAACCTCATGCCCGAGCGAGGCGTCAAGGCCGAGTCCTACCGTAAGGGCCGCGCCCGTACAGACGGCTTCCTCGCACCCGAGGGTCATTTCAGGGGGCACGGGGAGTGGTCAGAGACCGACGGCGCCCTCATGGCGGTGGAAATCACCTCACACGACCGCGACACCGACCAACGCGATCGCATCGACAAGCCCATCGGCTACGCCGAGGCCGGTATCCCCGTCTACCTCCTCATCGACCGCGACAACAACACCCTCACCGTCTTCAGCGAACCGAAGGAAGGCCGCTACCTCCTGTCCCCTCGCTACCCCTGGGGCGCTACCGTCGAGCTGCCGCCCCCGGTCGGCATCACACTGGACACAGAGAAACTCAAGGACTACGCGGACTGACCATGAACCACGCCCAGCTCACCGCCCTCGGACGGGCCCTGCGGCTCGTCGGGGAGCACGGGGAGGCGCTCGGCGCCGACACCCCGGACTCCCGGCTGCACGAGATCAAGGCCGATCTGCGCCGGGCGCTCGATCTGCTGGACGAGAGTGTCGCCGCCGGCGCGCCCGCCACCCGGTGTCCCGAGCATCCGCAGGGCCCCGTGGACGAGAGCGCCCCCGACCTGTGTCTGCTGTGCGAGACCCGGCGCCGGGCCGCACGCCGGTCGGAGTATCACGGCGGCGGCAGGACCGAAGCCGCGGCCGTGGCCACCGCGCCCTCCCGCTACGGCGTCCGCGCCGACCGGCCGCAGCCGCAGCAGCGCTGGCTGCCGGAGGCGTGGAACGGCCAGGAGTGGCAGCTGTGCGGCACGCCCCGGCGGGACAAGCGCGAGGCCGAGGCGTATCTCGCCGCCCAGCGCCGTTCGTCCCGGCCCGCCATGGCGTACCGGCTCGTGCACGAGTTCACCGACTACGAGGTGCTCCGCGTGTGGGGCACCCCCGTGCGCGTCGACATCGAGCCGCTGGGGAACCTATAGCAGCGGCAACGCGCCGAACGCGTACCCCTCCCAGATCCGCCTGCTCGCCTCCTCCGGGTACGGCGCCACCCGCTGTTCCGCGTCCAGGACCTGGACCAGACGGGAGCGGGGGTCGTAGGCCGGCCAGCCCGGGTCGCCGGTGCGGGCGAAGGTCGTCCAGGACCGTTGGATGAACGCCGACAGTTGCTCCGCCTCCTCCGTGGGTTTGCCGCCGGGGAAGAGGAGGGCGCCCAGGTCGGCGCCGAACGTGCCGAAGAGCAGCGGGATGTCCAGGCCGTGGCAGGCGCCCAGCGCGCCCGCGGAGTCGGGGGCCGGCCAGGTCAGTTCGTAGACGTGGGCGCGGCCGCCGCCCGTCCGCTGGGCCTCCGCCAGCCGCAGGCTCGGCTGCCCGAACAGCCAGTCCGTCTGGACCCGTTCGAAGAGCTGCTCCGCGCCCCACTCCGGGAAGGCCGAGCGGTACGCCGCCTCGCCCGCTTCCCCGCCCGGTGCGTACAGCCGCAGGGTCCGGGCCGCCAGGTCGTCCGCGATCTTGCCGGACATGCCGGCCATGACCAGGAAGAGGCGGTACTCGTCGCGGTTGTGGCCGACCAGGAGGTCCACGTCCCGCGCCGCGCCCGACGAGAGCGCCTCCCAGGGAGTCGTGGGCAGGACGTCGCCGTCCACCACCGGCGCGAAGGGCACCGAGGTCGGCGCCGCCCGGCCCCAGCGGTCGGTGTACGCCGGCATCTCGATGCCCAGGGTCTGGCCCGCCCGGGTCAGCTCGCGGGGGTCCGTCGCGGCGAGGTCGGCCGCCGTGGGGGTGCGGCCGGCCCGCGCCGCCAGGGACCCGGCGATGTCGCGCGCCAGGTCCGCGGAGAAGAACGTGCCCGGCACGCTCTGGGCGATGGCGCGGCGGAACAGGCCCCGGGCTCTCGGCATGGCCAGGAGGGAGGCGACGGAGCCCGCGCCGGCCGATTCGCCGAAGACGGTGACCTGGGAGGGGTCGCCGCCGAACGCCGTGATGTTCTCCTGGACCCACTCCAGGGCCGCCACCTGGTCCAGCAGGCCCCGGTTCGCGGGGGCGTCGGCCCAGAGGGCGAAACCCTCCATGCCCACGCGGTAGTTGAAGGTGACGAGCACCGCGTCGCCCGTGCGGGCGAGCTGCCGGGCGTCGTAGCCCGGCTGGCCGCTGAAGCCGAGTTTGAACGCACCGCCGTAGATCCACACCAGCACCGGACGGGCGGCGGACGGATCCGGGTCCGGGGTCCAGACGTTCAGCGTCAGCCAGTCGTCGCCCTCCGGCTGCCGGGACTGCGCCGTGCGGCCGAGGAAGCCGGTCTCCTGCGGGGGCGGCGGGCCGAACGCGTACGCCTCCCGGGTGCCCTCCCAGGGGTGGGGCCGGCGCGGTGCCCGGAAGCGGTCCGGGCCGACCGGGGGCGCGGCGAAGGGAATGCCCCGGAACACCGACAGCCCCTGCTCGCGCAGGCCGCGCACCGCCCCGGAGGCGGTGCGCACCACGGGCCCGGACTCGCTCTTCGTCATCGCTCGCTCCCCTGATTCGGTCTCACCGGTCGTCAGGGGAACGTGCGGCGACGATCACAAGTGCCCGAACGGAGCGACGGACGGGGTCAGCTGAGGGTCTTCAGCGACGCGGCGTCGTACGGCTTCAGCTCGTCGAAGCGGTCGGCGAGCACCTTGGCCGCCCACTCCGGGTCCTGGAGCAGCGCACGGCCGACGGCGACCATGTCGAACTCCTCGGCCTCCAGCCGGTCGAGGAGGTCGTCGATGCTCTTGGTCCCGGAGCCCTCGCCCTGGAACGCCTTGATGAACTCGCCGTCGAGGCCGACCGAGCCGACGCTGATGACCTGCTTGCCGGTGATCTTCTTCGTCCAGCCGGCCAGGTTCAGGTCCGAGCCGTCGAACTCCGGCACCCAGTAGCGGCGGGTGGAGGCGTGGAAGACGTCGACGCCGGCCGCCGCCAGCGGGGTCAGGATGGCCTCCAGCTCCTCGGGGGTCTCGGCGAGGCGGGCCGTGTAGTCCTGCTGCTTCCACTGCGAGTAGCGGAAGATGACCGGGAACTCGGCGGAGACGGCCGCGCGGACCGCCGCCACGATCTCCGCGGAGAACTTCGTACGGGCCACCGGGTCCCCGCCGTAGGCGTCGGTACGGCGGTTGGTGCCCTCCCACAGGAACTGGTCCAGGAGGTAGCCGTGGGCGCCGTGGAGCTCCACGCCGTCGAAGCCGATGCGCTCGGCGTCGGCCGCCGCCCGGGCGAACGCGGCGATCACGTCGTCGAGGTCCTGCTGGGTCATCGCCCGGCCGGTGGCCTCGGCGCCCGCGGTGACCAGGCCGGAGGGGCCCATCGCGGGGGCCTCCGGGAAGGGGGCCTCGCCGTCCTTGCGGACCATGCCGATGTGCCACAGCTGCGGGACGATGGTGCCGCCCGCCGCGTGCACGTCCTCGGCGACCTTCGCCCAGCCCGCCAGCTGGTCCTCGCCGTGGAAGCGCGGCACGCGGTCGCTCTGGCCCGCCGAGTCGTGGCCCACGTAGGTGCCCTCGGTGACGATCAGGCCGACTCCGGCGGCGGCGCGGCGGGAGTAGTACGAGCGCACGTCCTCGCCGGGTACGCCGCCCGGGGAGAACATCCGGGTCATCGGCGCCATCGCGATCCGGTTCGGCACGGTGAGGCCGTTGAGGGTGATCGGGCGGGACAGGATCTGGGCCGCGCGGGAGGCGGGGGTCGTGACGGTCACGTGGGGGGCTCCTCGTGAGGGACGGCGTTAACCGGTCGGTATGTGAACACGCATTGTTGCAGCTCCTTAAGTAATCGCCTATGCGCTGCCCCACATTCCGCCTCAGGCACAGCCCTTACGTGACACCGCTCACACTCTCCCGGTTCAGCCGCCGCACCCGCTCCCGCAGCACCGCGTCCGGCGCCGCCTCCCCCATCTCCCCCGGCGGGCAGTCCCACTCCCGCCCGCCACCGACCGGCCGGAGCTGTACGTAACCTCCCACGCGCCCCATGACCTCGCCGATCCGCCCGCTCCGCAGGTCCACGCCGTACGCGGGCGTACGACTCACGCGTCACCGCCCTTCACGCGAAGGGCCGCCGCCGGCTTCGAGGCGACGCCGATGTTGCAGCGGCCCAGGTCGACCAGGGCGTACGGGTGCCCCTGGGCGCCGCTGACCGGACTCAAAAGACCCCCCACGGCCCGAAGCTCCTGCTCCGGCCCTCGGCCTGGTCCGCGTTCGTCGATCACCTCAAGCGCCCCCAGAGCTGAGTCGCCGTCTGTTCCGTGAACGCCGTCGGTGAGGGGTTCGCCGGCAGCTGCGCGGGCACCGTCGTGTCCTTCTTCTTGCCCGGCTTGTCGGCGAAGAGGGCGACGGTCAGGGTGAGCCGGGTGTCGTAGGCCACGGTCCACACCGTGCGGCGGGTGCTGCCGCCGCCCGCGCCCGCCGTGAACGGCTTCGCCGGTGGGCCGGCGACCGGCGCGGCCACCGCGCGGGCCGCCAGCTCCGGCAGGACCCGGTGGCGGTCGGGGTGTGCGGAGTAGACGGTCCGGCCGTCGCGGGTGATGCGGGCGACGGTGTACGGCGCGGCGTACACGCCGTCGGCCGCGACCGCCGCGTACGCCGACGTGAACTTCAGCGGGGTCGGCGCGGTCGTCTTCGCCAGTGCGGTGAGCGGCGCGCCGAACCGGAACCCGGTCAGCGGCTCCAGCGCCGAGCCCGCCTCCACCGCCCCGCTCACCGCGTCGTTGAAGGGTTGCCGGGCGTAGTCCGACCCTCCGTACAGGACCCGCACCGCACCGTCGCCGGGCTCGATGCCGACGACCGCGGTGTGCAGCCGTACCCCGCCCTTGGCGGGCTTGAGGCCCTTGACCAGTTCCGCCGTGGAGTCCTGCTGGGTGAGGTCGAAGGTGGTGCGCACGGTGTAGCCGCCCTTCGCCAGCTGGTCCTCGGTGATGCCGAGCCGGTCGGCGGCCTCTTTCGCCGCGACGTCGATCAGGTACTGCCGCTGACCGTCGGTGGCCCCCGGCGGATAGAAGCGGAACGCCGGGAAACGCGCCTCGGCCCGCTGTTTCGCCGTGATGTTCCCGCTCGCCGCCATCGCGTCGAGCACCCATTCCCAGCGGCGTTGGAGGGTCGCCGTGACCTTCGGGTCCGAGCCGGCCTTCTCGTAGTAGGAGGGGAGGTTGATGATGGCGGCCAGGGCCGCGCCCTGCGAGACGGTGAGGTTCCTGGTGTCGACGTCGAAGTAGTTGCGCGCGGCGGCCTGGACGCCGGCGGCGCCCCGGCCGAAGTACACGGTGTTGAGGTAGCCCTGGAGGATCTCGTCCTTGGAGCGCGTGCGGTCCAGCTTGACCGCGATCAGCGCCTCGCGCGCCTTGCGTGACAGCGACTGCTCGGGGCTGAGCAGCGCGTTCTTCACGTACTGCTGGGTGATGGTGGAGCCGCCCTGCCGTTCGCCGCCGGTCAGCGCCGCCGCGACGGCACGGACCAGGGCCTTCGGGGAGACCCCGGAGTCGGTACGGAAGGAACGGTTCTCGGCGGCGATCACCGCGTCCTGCACATACCGCGGAACCTGCGACAGCGGTACGTCCTGGCGGTCGACCGGGCCTCGGCGGCCCAGGTAGGCGCCCTTCTCGTCGAGGAAGACGGTGCTCTGGACGACGGTGTCCGGGTGCGGCTCGGGAATGACGGTGAGCTTGTACGCGACGACGACCGCCGCGCACAACAGGACGATCAGGACCAGGAAGGCGGCCAGCAGCCGGCGCGCGATACGGCCCCGGTTGCGGCGCAGGCGGACGCGGAACGGGACGCGACGCGGGGTGCGGCGCGAACTCGCGGGCGGGACGGCCTCCTTGAGTTCTGTGGTCATGCCCGCCACCCCCCGCTCCGCAACCGTGCCACGACGGCGCCCGCGGCGTCGTACACCCTGACGCCCTCACCCCCGCCGGCGCTGCCGGTGCCCCCGGCCGACTCCATGCCCGCGACGATGAGCGTCTTGGTGTCCTGCCCGGACAGCGACGTGCTCGCGTACCAGACGCCCCAGCCGGGGCGGCCCGCCAGGGTGAGCACGTTGGCGGCGACCGGGCCGTGGCCGGTGTCCAGCTCGACACGGCCCGGGTCCCCGGTGACGCCGTAGTACAGGCCGGACAGGAAGTACCCGCCCCGCACCGGCTCCGCCTGCACGGACACCCCCGGCTTGTGGCGCGGACAGGTGTCCAACCCGCGGAACTGGTCGGCCTGTTCGGGCGTCGACCAGTGGCTGCCGTCCGCGGTCAGCCACATCTCCACGCCGGGCGCCGCCTGCACCCGCTCCCCCGGCGCCACGATCCGTACGGAACCCGCCTCGCGGCCGGCCACCGTACCGGCCGACGAACCGCTGCCGGCCCCGCCGACCAGGCCGATGGCGACGAAACCCCCAGCCACCAGCACGACCGCACAGCCCCCGGCGGCCACCGCGGCCCGGCGCCGCCGCCGCGCCCGCCCCCGCACGGTCACCGCCGCCAGCGGGACCGGGCCGGGAACCACGTCACCGGCCGCGGCGGCGCAGGCCGCGCGCAGCCGCTGTTCGTCACCCCCGGCCGCCTTCACCCCACGCCTGGCGACATGGCGCACCGCGCCCGTGGAGATGCCGAGCAACTGACCGATCTGCGCGTCCGGCAGCCCCTCGCCGTACCGCAGCACCAGCACGGCCCGTTGCCGGTCGGCGCGCCGCCCGAGCGGCCACGGCCGCCGCAACCAGCTCCGCACGAGGTGACGCCGTACATGGAAGTCCACGTCGTTGTGCGGAACGCGGCGCCAGCGCGCGTACACCCGTGCCAGCGTCCTCCTCGCCAGATCGTCCGCCTCGGCCGGATCTCCGGTGAGCTTCAACGCGGTGAGAAGGAGCCGGGGCCAGCAGGCGCGCGCGTAGGCGGCGAAGTCGTGATGGATCCGGGCACCCGTCCGCATCGTCTTCTCCTTGGGTCACATGTGTTTCGATGTACGCCGCACACGCGGCCCACGGGACCTGTACGCACGGGCGGGGCAGGCGGGTTGCACCGGAGACGAAAGACGCGGAGGGCATGACCGAGGACGAGTTCGACGCTTTCTACGCGGCCGCGTTCCCCCGCCTGACCGGGCAGCTCTACGCCTTCACCGGAGACCACGGCGAGGCCCAGGACGTGGTGCAGGAGGCGTTCGTACGCGCCTGGGACCGGCGGAAGTCCTTCCTGGCCGACAGCGCCCCCGAGGCCTGGATCCGCACGGTCGCCGTACGGCTGGCGGTCAGCCGCTGGCGGCGCGCCAGGCGCTGGCTGGAACTGGTACGGCGGCACACGCCGCCGGAGTCAACCCCCGGCCCCGGCCCCGAACACACCGCGCTGGTGGCCGCGTTGCGCGCGCTTCCCCCGGCACAGCGGCTGGCGATCGTCCTGCACCATCTGTGCGACCTGAGTGTCGAGCAGGTAGCCTCCGAGACCGGCGCGCCCGTGGGCACGGTCAAGGCCCGGCTGTCCCGGGGCCGGGCGGCACTGGCGAAGCAACTGGGCACGGACGAGGCCGAGGAGCCGGTACGGAAGGAGGGCCGCCGTGTCGGATGACCTCACCGCGCATGAACTGGCCACCACACTCCACAAGTTGGCCACGGCGAACGAAACCCAGCCACCCGTCTCCGCCGCCGGGATCCGCCGCCGCGCCGTCCGCCGGAGCCGCCGCCGTCGCACGGCCCTCGCCCTCGGCGCGGGCGCCACGGCCCTCGCCCTGGCGGCATTCGCCGTGTCCCTGAAGACGGGTGGCACTCCGGAACACCGTCAGCCCCCGGCCGCCACCGCTCCCCGCCTCCCGTCCCCCTCCCTCTCCCCTTCCCCCTCCTCCTCTTTTCCCGGCCCGCCCCCGACCGCGACCCCGTCGGGGATCGCGATCGCCGGAACGGTGAACCTGGGCAAGCAGACCCTGACGATCGACGGCCGGGTCATGCCCATCACCTCGGGTTTTCCGACCCTCGTGGCCGCCGGCCCGCTGACCGTCGCCGCGAAACTCGACCTCAGCCGGGGCTCCGTCGGTCAACTCCCCGAGGCTTCCTGCAAGGTGGCGGGACCGTACGTGGTCGAACTCCGCGACACCGACCGGAACTTCATCCACGTCGGCTCCCTCGCCTGCAGCGCCCGAACCGGCAGCTGGATCGGCCTCGACCCCAAGGACGCCGTCTGGCTCTACAACAGACTGACCCCGGGCGACACGCTGTCGGCGGTCACGCCGAAGGCCTAGGCGCGGCGCGCTGTTCGCGCCACAACGAGCGCCAGGCGTTCGCCGGTGCAGCAGGGACCGAGCACCGTGCCCGAGGTGCTCGGGTTGGAGCGGATGCGGACACCGTCCGTGGACATGCCGGACGGCAACCACGGCGAGATCTTCATGTGGCTGCTCCGTCAGTGCATGCAGCAGCGTCCCGAGCTGAACCTCGTGCCCGAGCAGGGCGTGAAAGCCGAGGCCTACCGCAGGCGCCGCGCCCGTACGGACGGCTTCCTCGCGCCGGAAGGACACTTCAGGGGGCACGGGGAGCGGTCGAAACCGACGGCGCTCTCATGGCCGTGGACATCACCTCCCGCGACCGCGACGCCGAGAAGCTGAAGGACTACGCCGACCGAGAACGCCCGAGGGCGGCACCCCCAGCCGGAAGCTGGAAGTGCCGCCCTCGGTCCGAAGGACAGGCGATCAACCGTCAGGTCGATCAGAAGTCCATGTCACCGCCCGGCATGCCGCCCGGAGCGGCCGCGGCGGCCTTCTCCGGCTTGTCGGCGATGACGGCCTCGGTGGTGAGGAACAGCGCGGCGATGGAGGCCGCGTTCTGCAGCGCGGAACGCGTCACCTTCGCCGGGTCGATGATGCCCTCGGCGATCATGTCGACGTATTCGCCCGTGGCGGCGTTCAGACCGTGGCCGACGGCCAGGTTGCGCACCTTCTCCACGACGACGCCGCCCTCAAGGCCACCGTTGGCGGCGATCTGCTTCAGCGGGGCCTCCAGCGCGAGCTTCACGGCGTTGGCGCCGGTCGCCTCGTCACCCTCCAGGTCCAGCTTCTCGAAGACCGAGGAGGCCTGCAGCAGGGCCACGCCACCACCGGCGACGATGCCCTCCTCGACGGCCGCCTTGGCGTTGCGCACGGCGTCCTCGATGCGGTGCTTGCGCTCCTTGAGCTCCACCTCGGTGGCGGCACCGGCCTTGATGACCGCGACGCCGCCCGCGAGCTTGGCCAGGCGCTCCTGGAGCTTCTCGCGGTCGTAGTCCGAGTCGCTGTTCTCGATCTCGGCGCGGATCTGGTTCACGCGGCCGCCCACCTGCTCCGAGGAGCCGGCGCCGTCGACGATGGTGGTCTCGTCCTTGGTGATGACGACCTTGCGGGCGCGGCCCAGGAGGTCCAGGGTCGCGTTCTCCAGCTTGAGGCCGACCTCCTCGGAGATGACCTCGCCACCCGTGAGGATGGCGATGTCGCCGAGCATGGCCTTGCGGCGGTCGCCGAAGCCCGGGGCCTTGACGGCGACGGACTTGAAGGTGCCGCGGATCTTGTTGACGACCAGGGTCGACAGGGCCTCGCCCTCGACGTCCTCGGCGATGATCAGCAGCGGCTTGCCCGACTGCATGACCTTCTCCAGGAGCGGGAGCAGGTCCTTGACCGAGGAGATCTTGGAGTTGGCGATGAGGATGTACGGGTCCTCCAGCGCCGCCTCCATGCGCTCCATGTCGGTCGCGAAGTAGGCCGAGATGTAGCCCTTGTCGAAGCGCATGCCCTCGGTGAGCTCAAGCTCCAGACCGAAGGTGTTGCTCTCCTCGACGGTGATGACGCCTTCCTTGCCGACCTTGTCCATGGCCTCGGCGATGAGCTCGCCGATCTGGGTGTCGGCGGCGGAGATGGACGCGGTGGAGGCGATCTGCTCCTTGGTCTCTACGTCCTTCGCCTGCTCCAGCAGGGCGGCGGAGACGGCCTCGACGGCCTTCTCGATACCGCGCTTCAGGGCCATCGGGTTGGCACCGGCGGCGACGTTGCGCAGGCCTTCCTTGACCAGGGCCTGGGCGAGCACGGTCGCGGTGGTCGTACCGTCACCGGCGACGTCGTCCGTCTTCTTGGCGACTTCCTTGACCAGCTCGGCGCCGATCTTCTCGTACGGGTCCTCGAGCTCGATCTCCTTGGCGATGGAGACACCATCGTTGGTGATCGTGGGGGCGCCCCACTTCTTCTCGAGGACGACGTTGCGGCCCTTGGGGCCGAGCGTCACCTTGACGGCGTCCGCGAGCTGGTTCATGCCGCGCTCGAGGCCGCGCCGCGCCTCCTCGTCGAACGCGATGATCTTGGCCATGTGAAGTGGTCCCTCCAGGACTGGGGGTGATTCCTTCGGACCGCGCCCGCGCCCGCGACGGACGGCTCGCCGGCCTGTGGTTCCTTGCCCCACGTGGCCTGCGGGCCTCACCGACCCGGTCCTTCTTTGTCACTCTCACCTTCAGAGTGCTAACGCCAATGATTAGCACTCGCCCCTGTCGAGTGCAAGCGCCTTCGGGGGTCGGGGCGCGCGCTCAGCCGCCCGCGAACAGAGGATCCGGGCGCGGCGGAACGGGGCAGCCGGGCACGGCGAAGGGCCCGCACCCCTCGCGAGGTGCAGGCCCTTCGGACAAGAAACGTTCAGGCGCTGAGGCGAACCATGTCGGCCTGCGGGCCCTTCTGGCCCTGCGAGATCTCGAACTCCACCCGCTGCCCCTCTTCCAGGGTGCGGTAGCCGTCCATCTGAATGGCGCTGTAATGGACGAAGACGTCCGCACCACCGTCGACCGCGATGAAGCCGTACCCCTTCTCCGCGTTGAACCACTTGACGGTGCCCTGAGCCATGCCTAACTCCCCTATTACTGGCCCTTGCACAGATCCACACTTCGCGGACCCGGGTCAGACCTCACCCCCCATCGGTCGGGGGCGTGCGCCGGAACGCGTCGACCGCGGCTGAATGTATCTGTCCAACTGCCGTCTGCAACAGGTCAATCGGACGAGAAATCTGGACGACGACGGTCCGGAATCTGCCTAAAATACGGCCGAATACAGGGCAAGTCGGGCCGTACAAAGTGGAACAAAAGCCGCAGAAAGCCCGCATAGTTTGGCTACTTCTTATCGGGCTCGCGGTGCGAAATCCGGGACCGCGACCTTCAGGTCCGGAACGCGTTCCCCAACTGTACCGCGCTCAATCACACTGAATGGCCCCCTCCGTTTCTCTCACGGGGGAGGCCATTCGATGAACAATCGGTAACCGAGATTACCGACGGTAATGATCAGCCGCCGGCGACCGCCGGAATGATGGAGACTCCGGCGCCGTCCGGGGTCGCGGTTTCCAGGCCCTGCTCGAAGCGCACGTCGTCGTCATTGACGTACACGTTCACGAACCGGCGCAGCTTGCCCTGGTCGTCCAGGACGCGGGCGGCGATCCCGGTGTGGTTCTTCTCCAGGTCCTCGATGACCTGGGCGAGGGTCGCGCCCTCGGCGGCGACCTCGGCCTGGCCGCCGGTGTAGGTGCGCAGGATGGTGGGGATGCGAACGGTCACGCTCATGCGAGGCCAGCCTCTCGGAAGGAGTCCAGGGTCGGACGGATGGTGGCGGTGAGACCCGTGCCGGCCACCGCGTCGAGGGTCTTCAGGCCGTCGCCGGTGTTGAGGACGACCGTGGTCTTCGTCGGGTCCAGGACGCCGGCCTTGACCAGCTTGCGGGTGACGCCGACCGTCACACCGCCCGCCGTCTCGGCGAAGATGCCCTCGGTGCGGGCCAGCAGCTTGATCGCGTCGACGACTTCCTCGTCCGTCACGTCCTCCACCGCACCGCCGGTGCGGCGGGCGATGTCCAGCACGTACGGCCCGTCGGCCGGGTTGCCGATGGCGAGGGACTTGGCGATGGTGTTCGGCTTCTGGGGGCGGACCACGTCGTGCCCGGCCTTGTACGCGGTCGACACCGGCGAGCAGCCCTCGGCCTGGGCGCCGAAGATCTTGTACGGCCTGTCCTCGACCAGCCCGAGCTTGATGAGCTCCTGGAGACCCTTGTCGATCTTCGTCAGCTGGGAGCCGGAGGCGATCGGGATCACGATCTGGTCCGGCAGCCGCCAGCCGAGCTGCTCGCAGATCTCGTACGCCAGCGTCTTGGAGCCCTCGGCGTAGTACGGCCGCAGGTTGACGTTGACGAAGCCCCAGCCCTCGCCGGCCGGGTCGCCGATCAGCTCGGAGCAGAAGCGGTTCACGTCGTCGTAGTTGCCCTCGATGCCGACGAGTTCGCCGCCGTAGACCGCGGCCATGACGACCTTGCCCTGCTCCAGGTCGTGCGGGATGAACACGCAGGAGCGGAAGCCGGCGCGGGCGGCGGCGGCGCCGACGGCACCGGCCAGGTTGCCCGTGGAGGAGCAGGACAGGGTGGTGAAGCCGAAGGCGCGGGCGGCCTCCAGGGCCTGGGCGACGACGCGGTCCTTGAAGGAGTGCGTCGGGTTGCCGGAGTCGTCCTTGACGAACAGGCCGCCGGTGACGCCCAGTTCACGGGCGAGGTTGTCGGCCTTGACGAGCTTGGTCCAGCCGGGGTTGATGTTCGGCTTGTCCGCCACGTCGGCCGGGACGGGCAGCAGGGGGGCGTACCGCCAGATGTTCGCGGGTCCGGCCTCGATGCGGGCCCGCAGTTCCTCGGTGTCGTAGGCCGAGAAGTCGTAGGCGATCTCCAGCGGGCCGAAACACTCCTCGCACGCGAAGACCGGGCCGAGCGGGACACGGTGACCGCACTCGCGACAGCTGAGGGCCGCGGCCGGACCGAGGTCGACGGGGGAGGTGGAGGTGCTTGCAACTGTCTGCACAGCCATGGAGGCGAGGCCCTTTCTCCTCATCTTCCTCACGACGCATCTCGCCGTGAGACGGATTTGGCACCTTCCCTAGCCGGGAGCCTCGCCACGTCAACGTGCCAAGAACCGACTGGAGGGTTGCCGGGGCTTCATCGGGCCGTGTCCCTCTGCCCCTCTGGATGAGCGGTATGCGGTTGTATGAGCAGTTGTACGCACGAGTCGTGCGCGCCCGCGCCCCCGACATGCGATGGTCACCGGCGTTGTTCAAGACTGTAACCGAAGGCCAGGACAGTTGAGATAGTCGTCCGAACCGCGAGATGGATCACACAGTCACCACCTGTGATCACGAACAGTGAGGAGCCGCAGAGCGTGCTGGAAGAAGTAGAGCGCTGGCTGGCCACCCGCTCCTGGTCCGTGACCGATCGCCCGCTCCAGCGGATACTGGCCGCCAAGCAGCGCACGGGACAGACGATCAGCGTCGTGCTGCCCGCGCTCGACGAGGAGGAGACCGTCGGCGACATCGTCGCGGTCATCCGCCGCGAGCTGATGGAGCGGGTCCCGCTCGTCGACGAGCTCGTCGTCGTCGACTCCGGCTCCACCGACCGCACCTCCGAGGTCGCCGCCGCCGCGGGCGCCCGGGTCGTCCACCGTGACGCGATCCTGCCGCGCATCCCGCCCGTTCCCGGCAAGGGCGAGGTCCTGTGGCGCTCGCTCCTCGTGACCCGCGGCGACATCATCTGCTTCGTCGACGCGGACCTGCGCGAGTTCTCCGCCGACTTCGTCTCCGGCATCGTCGGCCCGCTCCTCACCGACCCCGGGATCTCGCTGGTGAAGGCCATGTACGACCGCCCGCTCGCCGGTGCCGCCGGGCAGGGCGGCCGGGTCACCGAGCTGATGGCCCGCCCACTGCTCAACATGCACTGGCCGCAGTTGGCCGGCTTCGTGCAGCCGCTGGGCGGCGAGTACGCGGCCCGGCGCAGCCTGCTGGAACAGCTCCCCTTCCCCGTCGGCTACGGCGTGGAGCTGGGCATGCTGGTGGACGCGCTGCACCTGGTGGGCCTGGACGCCCTCGCCCAGGTGGACGTCGGGGTCCGCAAGCACCGGCACCAGGACGGGCAGGCGCTCGGCCGGATGGCCGCCGCGATCTACCGCACCGCCCAGCTCCGGCTGGCCCGCGGCCATCTGATCCGCCCCGCCCTGACCCAGTTCGAGCGGGACGAGGACGGCTTCGCGCCACGGACGTACTCCGTGGACACGGAGGAACGGCCGCCGATGACGGAGATCGCGGAGTACGCCGAGCGCCGGGTGGCGTGACTTCGCCGGACTTCGTATACGGGCGGGGCGTCGGACGTGGCCGTACGTTTGAGCGTTTCCGGGCCGGGCTAGGTTGAGGACCATGGCTTCCACGCACGGTGCCGAGGTGTTGGTCGCGTCCAATCGCGGCCCGGTTTCGTACACGCTCGACGCGGACGGCGAGGGCGGTTCGCTGCGGGCCAGGCGGGGCGGCGGGGGGCTGGTCTCGGGGCTGTCGGCCATCGGCCCGGACGCCCGCGCCGTATGGGTGTGCGCGGCGCTCGGCGACGGCGACCGGGAGGCCGTACGGCGGGCGGGCGGCGGGCTGCTGCCGGCCGAGGACACCGGCGGGCAGCGGGTGCGGATGCTGGACGTCGACCCGGCCGTGCACGCCGACGCGTACAACGGCATCGCGAACTCCGTGCTCTGGTTCGTCCACCACATGCTGTACCAGACCCCGCTGGAACCGGTCTTCGACGCGGAGTTCCACCGGCAGTGGGCGTCGTACGAGGCCTACAACCGCGCGTTCGCCGAGGCGCTGGCCGAGGAGGCCGCCGAGGGGGCGGCCGTGCTGGTGCAGGACTACCACCTGTGCCTCGCGCCCGGCATGCTCCGCGCGCTCCGCCCCGACCTGCGCATCGGCCACTTCTCGCACACTCCCTGGGCGCCGCCGGACTACTTCCGCCTGCTGCCCGACGACATCGCCGCCGCGCTGCTGCACGGCATGCTGGGCGCGGACCGGACGGCCTTCCTGACCCGGCGCTGGGCGGACGCGTTCACGGCGTGCTGCACGGCGGTGCTGGGTCCGGACAGCCTCTCGGGTACGGCGATCGGGGTGCACGGGCTCGGCGCGGACGCGGACTTCCTGCGCGAGCGGGCGCACCGGCCGGACGTGACCGAACGGATGGCCGCGCTGCGGGCGGAGATCGGCGCGGGGCGCAGGACCATCGTGCGCGTCGACCGCACCGAGCTGTCCAAGAACATCGTGCGCGGGCTGCTGGCCTACCGGCAGCTGCTGGACGACCACCCCGAGTGGCGCGAGAACGTCGTCCACGTGGCGTTCGCGTACCCGTCCCGGCAGGACCTCGCGGTGTACCGGGACTACACGGCCGAGGTGCGGCGGGTCGCGGACGACATCAACTCCCGCTACGGGACGCCCGGTTGGACCCCGGTCGTACTCCACGTCAAGGACGACTTCGCGCGCTCGCTGGCCGCGTACCGCCTCGCCGACGTGGCTCTGGTCAACCCCATCCGGGACGGCATGAACCTGGTCGCCAAGGAGGTGCCGGTGCTCTCCGAGGAGGGCTGCGCGCTGGTGCTGTCGCGGGAGGCCGGGGCGTACGAGGAGCTGCGCGCGGACGCGTTCACGGTGAACCCCTACGACGTGCTGGAGACCGCGCGCGCCCTGCACGAGGCGCTGTCGCTGCGGCCGGAGGAGCGGGCGGAGCGCGCCAAGCGACTGGCGGCGGCGGCCACCGCGCTGCCTCCGGCCCAGTGGTTCATGGACCAGCTGCGGGCGCTGGAGGAGCTTCAGCCCGGCTGATCGGCGCCCAGCTGATCGGCGAGGGCGCGCAGCAGGTGTACGACACCGGCGGGGCCGTCGACGACCATGTCGGCCCGCTCCGCCAGTTCCGTGACCTCCGTGCTGCCGCTGCACACCAGGAGGCCGGGGACGCCGTCGGCGCGGAGGCGTTCGACGGTGGCGTAGGCGGGCAGGTCGCCGAGGTCGTCGCCGGCGTAGAGGACCGGGCCGGCGCCGGTCCTGCGGACGTGCTCGGCGAGGGCGACGCCCTTGTCCATGCCGGGCGGGCGCAGTTCCAGGACCAGGCGGCCGGGTTCGACGACCAGGCCGTGGCGGGCGGCGAGGTCGGTGAGGGGGGCACGCAGGGCCTCGAAGGCGGACTCCGGGTCGGCGGCGCGGCGGGTGTGCACGGCGACGGCCCGCCCCTTCTCCTCGATCCAGGTGCCGGGCCAGGCGCCGGCGCGGTCCAGGACGCCGGGCAGCTCGGCGCGGACGGCGGCGACGCCGGGGTGCGGGGCGGGGGCGGTGACCGTGCCGGTGACGGCGTCCCAGCGTTCGGCGCCGTAGTGGCCGAGGACGGTGAGGTGGTCCAGTCCCGGGACACCGGCGAAGCCGCCGTAGCGGACGGCGACGCCGGCGGGGCGGCCGGTGATCACGGCGATGGAGGCGACCTTGGGGGCGAGCCGGGCGAGGGCCGGTACGGCGTCGGGGTGGGCGCGGGCCTGCTCGGGGTCGGCGACGATGGGGGCGAGGGTGCCGTCGAAGTCGAGACCGACGATCGCGGTGCGCGGCTTCGCGAGCAGAGCGGCGAGTCCGTCCCGGCCGAGCTGGGTCTGCGGGGTCGGCAGAGGGTCCATGGACCGACACTATCCAGCTCGGCCCGCCCTCACTCCTGGGACTCCGCCCCAGACCCCGCCAGGGGCTCCGCCCCTGAACCCCGCCTCGCCCACCCGACTCGGTCGGCCGGAGAGGCACCCCGCCTCGCCCACCCGCCGAGCCTGCCGGGACCGCACGCGACCACGGGTCCGTCGTGGCCGGTCGCGCCCACGCGGCGTACCGCATGTCAGACACGGCCCCGCGTCCCTTCGGGGGCGCTCCCCGTCCCTCACCTCTCGGCCGACCGAGTCGGGACGGGGGTCCCCCGCGCGAGCGCAGCCGAGCGTGGGGGAGGGTGGGCAGAGTCAGCGGGACGAGCGGTGCTGGTCGCGGACTCGGCGCAGGCGGTTGACCGTCACCGGGTCGTGGGCCAGGGCGCGCTCGTCGTCCAGGAGGGCGTTCAGGAGTTGGTAGTAGCGGACCGGGGCCAGGTCGAGTTCCTCGCGGATGGCCCGTTCCTTCGCGCCGGGGCCGGCGAAGCTCCGGCGCTCCAGGGCGAGGATCGACTTTTCCCGGGTGCCCAGTTCCATGGAGTCACCGTAGCGCTCAGTTCCTGGCGCTGCTGTCCGCCGCCGTGGCCGTCGCCTGGAGCCGGGTGAGGACGCCGGAGGGGTCGCCGTTGGGGGCGACGGCCTGGCCGATGTTCTGCTTCACGGCCGCGGCGACCGCCGCCCAGGACGTCTTGCCGACCGGGTACAGCTCGGAGGTGGGCAGTTGCTCCAGGAAGGGGTGCAGGGCCTTGTCGGGGGCGGCGTCCGACTCGCTCATCGCCGTCGAGGCGGAGCCCGTGACCGGCAGCAGCCCGTAGTCGCGGGAGAAGGCCAGGACGTTCTTCTCGCTGTACACGAAGTTCAGGAAGTCGCCTATCCGGTCGCGGTGGCCGTTCTGCTTGAACGCCATCATCCAGTCGGCCACGCCCATCGCGGCCCGCGGCCTACCGGTGCGCCCCGGCATCGGCACCATCCCGAACTGCACACCCTTCTGCTGTGCCTGCTGGATCAGCGTGGGGTGCCCGTTGAGCATGCCGACCTGGCCGTTCGCGAACGCGGCGAAGGCGTCCGCGCGGTTGAGCCTGCCGGGCGGGACCGGCCCGGTCAGACCCTTGCCGACCAGGTCGTCCTTGAGCCAGGTGAAGGTGTCCACGTTCTGCGCGGAGTCGATGGTGTAGGTGCCGACGTCGTCGGTGTAGCCGTTGCCGCCGTTCTCGGAGCCGGACCCGCTCAGCAGCCACTGCATCGTCTCCGCCTGGGCCTCCTCGGGCCCGAGCGGCAGCGCGACCGGGTACGTCACGCCCTTGTCCTTGAGCGCCTTGGCGTCCGAGGCCAGTTCGTCCCAGGTGGTGGGCGGGGTGGTGATGCCGGCCTTGGCGAAGAGGGTCTTGTTGTAGAAGAGCACGCGCGTGGAGGCCCCGAAGGGGATGCCGTACTGCGTGTGGTTCCACTGCCCCGCGTCGGAGAGCTGGGAGAGGAAGTCGGCCTGCGTGCGGATGGAGAGCAGGTCGGAGGCCGGGTAGAGCTTGCCGGCGGCGGCGTAGTCGGCGTAGGCGCCGATCTGGGCGAGGTCGGGAGCGTGGCCGTCGGCCACCATCGCCTTCACCTTGGCGTCGACGTCGTTCCAGGAGTAGACGCTGACCTCGACCTTCACCCCGGAGTGCTGGGCCTCGTACGCCTGGACAACGCTGTCCCAGTACTTCTTGGAGCTGTTCGCGGGGGAGTCTCCGTAGTCGGCGGCGACGAGTCTCAGGGTCACGCCTGACGAACCCGTGCTCCCGCAGCCCCCCAGGAGCACTGTCATGCCCATGGCAGACACTACCGCGACCGTTCCTGCCGTACCCCGACGCACCCTCAACGCCCCAACCCTGCCGTCTGACCGTTCAATATATGGACACATAAGGTCTACACCACGTGAGTGGACTAGACCTCTCGCGGGTACGAGGGCCACACTAGGACCGTGGTGAGACATGTCATCGCCCTCGACGTGGGCGGTACCGGGATGAAGGCCGCCCTCGTCGGCGACGACGGCGAGCTGCTCCACCGCGCCCGCCGCGCCACCGGCCGCGAGCGCGGACCGGACGCGGTGGTGGCGACGATCCTCGACTTCGCCGCCGAACTGCGCGCGTACGGCGTCGAGCACTACGGCACCCCCGCGCGCGCCGCCGGCATCGCGGTCCCCGGCATCGTCGACGAGGAGCGCGGCATCGCCGCCTACGCCGCCAACCTCGGCTGGCGCGACGTACCCCTGCGTGCCCTGCTCGCCGAGCGGCTCGGCATCCCCGTCGCCCTCGGGCACGACGTGCGCACCGGCGGGCTCGCCGAGGGCCGGATCGGCGCGGGCAAGGGCGCCGACCGGTTCCTGTTCGTGCCGCTCGGCACCGGGATCGCGGGCGCCATCGGCATCGACGGCCGGGTCGAGGCGGGCGCGCACGGCTTCGCCGGCGAGATCGGCCACATCGTCGTACGGCCCTCCGGCACCCCCTGCCCCTGCGGGCAGCACGGCTGCCTGGAGCGGTACGCCTCCGCGTCCGCCGTCAGCGAGGCCTGGGCGGCGGCCTGCGGGGACCCGGACGCGGACGCGGCCGACTGCGCGAAGGCCGTCGCGTCCGGCGACCCGAACGCCGTCCGGGTCTGGCGGCGGGCGGTGGACGCCCTGGCCGACGGCCTGGTCACCGCGCTCACCCTGCTGGACCCGGGCACGCTGATCATCGGTGGCGGTCTGGCCGAGGCGGGGGAAGTGTTGTTCTCACCGCTGCGCGACGCCGTCCGGCGCCGGGTCACCTTCCAGAGACTGCCGGCCGTCGTCCCCGCCGCCCTCGGCGACACGGCGGGCTGCCTGGGCGCGGGCCTGCTGGCCCGCGACCTGCTCACCACCACCACTTCTACGACTCCGGAGGTAGGCGCCTGATGGCTCCCAGCTTGGTTCTCACAGGTGCTCGGGTGGTGCTGCCCGGCGGAGTGGTGGACGACGGGCGCGTGTCCGTGGAGGGCACGAAGATCACGGCGACGGCCGCCGAGAGCGCCCGGGCCGTCGACCTCACCGGCCACTGGGTCCTCCCCGGCTTCGTGGACATCCACAACCACGGCGGCGGCGGAGCCTCCTTCTCCGGCACGGCCGAGGACATCCTCAAGGCCGTCCACGCCCACCGCACCCACGGCACCACCACCCTGGTGGCCTCCACCGTCACCGACGAGATGGACCTCCTGGCGACGCAGGCCGGGCTGCTGAGCGAGCTGGCCGAGCAGGGCGAGATCGCCGGCATCCACTTCGAGGGGCCGTTCATCTCGCCGTGCCGCAAGGGCGCGCACTCCGAGGAGCTGCTGCGCGACCCGGACCCGGCCGAGGTCCGCAAGCTGATCGACGCGGCACGCGGCAAGGCGAAGATGGTCACCCTCGCCACCGAACTGCCCGGCGGCGTCGACTCCGTGCGGCTGCTCGCCGAGCACGGCGTGATCGCGGCCGTCGGACACACGGACGCGACGTACGAGCAGACGGTCGAGGCGATCGACGCGGGCGCCACGGTCGCCACCCACCTCTTCAACGCGATGCCCCCGGTCGGCCACCGCTCCCCCGGCCCGATCACGGCCCTGCTGGAGGACGAGCGGGTCACGGTCGAGCTGATCAACGACGGCACGCACCTCCACCCCGCCGCCCTGGAGCTGGCCTTCCACCACGCGGGCGCCTCCCGTGTCGCCTTCATCACGGACGCGATGGACGCGGCCGGCGCCGGGGACGGCCGCTACCTGCTCGGCCCGCTGGAGGTCGAGGTCAGCGAGGGCGTGGCCCGGCTGGTGCACGGCGGTTCGATCGCGGGCTCCACGCTGACCCTGGACCGCGCGTTCCAGCGGGCGGTGACGATCGACCGGCTGTCCGTCGAGGACGCGGTGACGGCCCTGTCCGTCAACCCGGCCCGGCTGCTCGGCCTGTCCGACCGCATCGGCTCGCTGGAGCCCGGCAAGGACGCGGACCTGGTCGTGTTCGACGCGGACTTCGCCCTCAAGGGTGTGATGCGGCGCGGCGAATGGGTGGTGGTACCGCCCCAACTGGCGTGATCTGCCCGTCTTTTCCCCGAACGGCGGCCGACTCCTGACTGGGCCGGCCGCCGACTCTTTGGCATGATCGGGCCCCGGCAGACGATGACGGGCGCGACGACAGGCGCGGGGAACTTCGAGGGAGGCGGCCCGGGTGATCCTCACGGTCACGCTGAACACCGCTCTCGACCTGACCTATCGCGTCCGGTCACTGCGGCCGCACGCCTCGCACCGGGTCTCGGAGGTCATCGAGCGGCCGGGCGGCAAGGGCGTGAACGTGGCCCGGGTGCTGGCCGCGCTGGGGCACGAGGTGACGGTCACGGGCTTCGCGGGCGGCGGCACCGGGCAGGCCGTGCGCGAGCGGCTCTCCGCCGTTCCCCGCCTGACGGACGCGCTGCTCCCGGCCGCCGGGGCGACGCGGCGCACGATCGCCGTCGTGGACGGACTGTCGGGCGACACGACCCAGTTGAACGAGCCGGGCCCCCAGATCAGCCCCACCGAATGGGGCACCTTCCTCGACCGCTACGAGGAGTTGCTGCCCGGCGCCGCGGCGGTGGCCCTGTGCGGCAGCCTGCCGCCGGGCGTGCCGGTCGGCGCCTACGCGAACCTCGTGCGCGGGGCCCGCTCCCACGGTGTACCGGTGCTGCTGGACACCAGCGGCGAGCCGCTGCGCCGGGCAGTCGCCGCCCGCCCCGACATCGTCAAACCGAACGCCGACGAACTGGCCGAACTGACCGGCTCCCACGAGCCGTTGCGCGCCACCCAGGACGCCCGCCGGCGCGGCGCCCACGCGGTCGTCGCCTCCCTCGGCCCGCGGGGCCTCCTGGCCGTCACCCCGGAGGGCCGCTGGCACGCGGTCCCGCCCGACCCCGAACACGGCAACCCCACCGGTGCCGGCGACTCGGCGGTGGCGGGCCTGCTGTCGGGGCTCATCGACCAACTCCCCTGGCCGGACCGCCTCGCCCGCGCGGTCGCGCTGTCGGCGGCGACGGTACGGGCGGCTGCGGCGGGCGAGTTCGACCACGCGGCCTACGAGAAACTCCTGGCGCGGGTGTCGGTGACGGCGGCGTGAAAGCGACCTCGGCGGCTGCCGAGGTCGCCACACCGCTTCGGGGCTCAGCCGCCGGAGTTGACCCAGCCCTTCACCAGCCACATCTGGTCGATGAGGGCGTCGCACTGGTCGCCCTGCTCGCACGAGAGCTTGATGGTGTTCGAACCCTTGTTGAGCTGGACATAGCTGTAGGTCTTCGTCCAGCCCTTGTCGTAGCTGCCCGCCGCGCCGTGCGACCAGTTCTTCAGGCCGACCGGCGAATCGGAAGCCGTCCCGTTGACCGTGAGGGTGGCGGTGGCGTCCTTGCCGGGAACGCTGTAACCGATGTAGACGCTGTATTTGCCGGCATCGGGGATGCCGTTGACGGTCCAGGTGACCGAGGATCCGACCTGGTTGAAGCCCGCCACATAGGTCCCGCCGGCCGCTGACGCCCCCTTGACGGCCGAGGCCGGGGACGCGCCGCCGCCCAGTTGGAGGTCCTTCGCGTCGGTCTTCGGCAGGTCCCCCGACGCGCTGCTGCTCGCCGACTGGCTGGGCTGGGAGCTCTGCGAGGCGGACGGCGCGCCGGAGGCGCCGCCGCCCGCCTTGTTGTCCGAGGAGTTGCCGTTCAGCATCGCCACACTGATGCCGATGACGACCGCCGCGACGACCGCGATGGCGCCGATCAGCAGACCCTTGGTGTTGGGGCCGCGGCGCGGCGGGGCCGGCTGGGGGGTGCGGGTGGTGGAGGCGGGGCCGCCCGGGAGGGTCTCCGGGGCCTGGTAGTGGGTGTTCGGCTGGCCGTAGCCGCCCTGCTGCGGCACCTGGCCGTAGGCGGGCGGCTGCTGCTGGCCGTACTGGCGCTCGCCGACGGCACGCACCCTGCTGACCGAGTTCGGGTAGCCGTAACCGCCGGACGGCGGCTGGGCTCCTCTGGCCTGGCCGTCGGCGTACAGATAGCCGAAGGGGTCGTCTTCCTCGGGCGTGCTCGCGCCGTTGTCGCCGGGCGTCATCCCTGGTACTCCTCAGCAGGTGCGGGCGGATGCGATAGGGGGCATGGATGAGCGAGCCTACCCGCTCTCACTGAGCCAAACGGGTGACTCGAACCGCATCAACTCGCTGACCTGCGGATCATCCCGCGCGTCGGTGCTGTTTGGGACGAGATCGTTTCTCTACGTACATCCGCTCGTCGGCTGACTTCAACACTTCGTCCGCGGTCATGCCGCAGTGTGCCCACCCGATGCCGAAACTCGCGCCCACCCGCATGGCCCGGCCTTCGGCCCGGATCGGCTGGATGATCTCGTTGCGCAGCCGTACGGCGAGGTCCTGGGCGTCGGCCCGGCCGAGGCCGTCGGCGAGGATCACGAACTCGTCGCCGCCGAGGCGGGCGACCGTGTCGCCGTCCCGGACACCGCGGGTGAGGCGCCGGGCGACCTCGATGAGGACCGCGTCGCCGGCGTTGTGGCCGAAACGGTCGTTGATCGACTTGAAGCCGTCGAGGTCGCAGAAGAGCACCGCGAGGCCCTTGGTGCCGTCGTCGCGGCCCTCCTCGGGCGCGACCGTGTGCACGTGGTGGTCGAAGGCGTCGTAGCCCTCCGTGCCCGGCCGGAAGTCGAAACCGCCGTGGCTGCCGCCGTGGCTGCCCGGGGCGTCGAAGACGGGGAGGCCGTAGGCCGCGTCCAGGGATTCCAGGTCGCCGGGCTGGGAGGGACGATGACAGAGGCGGGCCGACAGGCGCGAGCGCAGCTCGGCGGAGTTCGGCAGGCCGGTCAGCGAGTCGTGCGAGGCGCGGTGGGCGAGCTGCAGCTCGCGGCGCTTGCGCTCCTCTATGTCCTCGACATGGGTGAGGAGGAAGCGGGGGCCGTCGGCGGCGTCGGCGACGACGGAGTTGCGCAGGGAGACCCAGACGTACGTGCCGTCGCGGCGGCCGAGGCGCAGCTCCGCGCGGCCGCCCTCGGCGGAGGTCCGCAGCAGCGTGCCGATGTCCTCGGGGTGGACGAGGTCGGAGAAGGAGTAGCGGCGCATCGCGGAGGCGGGGCGGCCCAGCAGGCGGCACAGGGCGTCGTTGGTGCGCAGGATGCGGCCGTGCTGGTCGCCGCCCATCTCGGCGATGGCCATGCCGGAGGGGGCGTACTCGAAGGCCTGCCGGAAGGATTCCTCGCTTGCGCGCAGGGCCTGCTGCTCGCGCTCCAGGCGGACCAGGGCGCGCTGCATGTTGGCGCGCAGCCGGGCGTTGCTGATGGCGATGGCCGCCTGGAAGGCGTACATCTGCAGCGCCTCGCGGCCCCAGGCGCCCGGGTGGCGGCCGTTGCGCGGCCGGTCGACGGACAGGACGCCGAGCAGCTCGCCGCAGGAGCCGCCCTGCACGCCCGGTGTGTACATGGGGGCGAAGAGGCGGTCCGAGGGGTGCCACTCGTCCTCGAAGCGGGGGGCGGGGCCGTCCGTGTACCACTGGGGGACGTCGTCGTCGTCCAGCACCCAGCCCTCGGTGTGCGGTATGAAGATCAGGTCGCCCCAGCGCTCGCCCATGTGCAGCCGGCGGTCCCAGGACTCGCGGGAGCCGACCCGGCCGGTGATCAGGGCCTCGGCGGCGGAGTTCCCGGCGAGGGCGGCGACGACGAGGTCGCCGTCCTGGCGCACGAGGTTCACGCACGCCAGCTCGTACCCGAGGGCCTGTACGACGCCGTCGGCGACCGTCTGCAAGGTGTCCGCCAGGCTGCGCGCCGTGTTCATGTCGGCCATGACCTGGTGCAGCTGCCGCAGGGACGCGAGACGGACATACGGCTCCGACTCAGTCTCCATGCTCGCCCTCCCCCCGCGACGTCGCAGCGAACCAAGGGTTGTCTCAGCTTCCACGCCACTGAATCACAGCGCGCTGCTCACTCGGTACACAGGGTCAACAATTCTTGCCCCTTGTGACTCAAGTCACAGGTGAACGTGAACAATTGAGTGGAGTTTCTGCATTTGGCACGTGCGAATACTGAACGCAAGCTTTGCGGGCGTGCGCAGATGATGCCCATAGGTGCCGCATGGTCGTCCCCTGGTCCTAGGACCCGGCTCGGGCGGAGGCCCGATGTGGCCCGTGCAGGGCGGAGACTAGCGTTCCAGGCGTGCTGAAGACTGCCTCTCCCGCCACCCTCACCGCTTCCGGGCATGCTGAGGGGGTGAGCAACGACGAGTTCCGGGCCGCGATGTCCCGGCTGGCCGCGGGCGTGGTCCTGGTGACCGCGCAGGAACCGCCGCTCGACCCGGACGACCCGGGCGCGCCGGGCGTGGAGGACGTCGGCATGACCGCCACCGCCTTCCTGTCGGTCTCCCTCGACCCGCCGCTCGTCCTCGTCAGCCTGCGCGAGGGCTCCCGGATGGACGGCCTGCTGGCCGAACAGCCCCTGTGGGCGGTGTCGGTGCTCACCGAGAGCCAGCGGCACATCGCCGGGCGCTTCGCGATGAAGGGCCGCATCAGCGACCGGCTGCTCTTCGCGGACATCCCTTACGACCGCGGCGAGGTGACCGGCGCGCCCCTGGTGGGCGGCGCGCTGGCCACGCTGGAGTGCCGCACCGAGCAGCGGGTGAGCGCCGGGGACCACACCCTCGTCATCGGCCGCGTGCTCACGGCACAGGTGCCGAGCGCCGAGGGCGGGCCGCTGCTGCACTTCCGGGGCCGGTACCGGCAGTTGGGCTGAGCCCGGCCCCGACCGTCGGGCAGGGAGCGGCGGAGCCACCATTGCCGGGCAGGGGGCGGCGACCCCGCGGGCTGTCAGGTAACCGGCCGGTTGGTCACAGAGCCGCGGGCCGTCACGTCCCCGCCGGATGGTGGCAGAGCCGACAGCTGTCACGCCCCCGCCGGATGGCGGCGGGGGCAACGGCCGTCACGCCCCCGCCGGACAGTCACAGAGCCGACAGCCGTCACACCCCCGCCGGATGACGGCGGAGCCGCGGGCCGTCATGCCTCTGCCGGTTCGATCGTCAGCTCCGCGAGGCGGGTCGGGTCCGTGACGACGTCGATCGTGGCGATGCGGTCGGCGACGAAGGTGAAGGTCAGCGCGCGCTCCAGACGGTCGTCGACGTAGCGGACCAGGCCCGTGGCGCCGTCGACCAGGGCCGGACGGGACTCGACGGCCAGGCGGGCGAAGCTCTTCGCGCCGGAGGCCACCCCGGTCGCGCCGATGGTCGTACCGGCCTCGCCACGGGCCAGGACGTCCGGGTCGAGGACGGCCAGCAGCCCCTCGAAGTCGCCGTCCCGCGCCGCCGCCAGAAAGGCGTCGACCACCGCACGCTGCCGTACCAGGTCGGTCTCCGGCGCGTCCGCGCCCCGCACCCGGCGCCGGCCCCGGCTGGCCAGCTGCCGCGCGGCGGCCGGGGTGCGCCCGAGGATGCCGCCGACCTCCTCGAACGGCACCCCGAACAGGTCGTGCAGCACGAACGCCAGCCGTTCGGCCGGGTTGAGCTGATCAAGAACAACCAGCAGGGCCGAGCCGACCGAGTCGGCCAGCAGGGCGTCCCGTGCGGGGTCCTGTGCGGCGGAGGCCACCGGTTCCCAGGTGTCCAGGGGCTGCTCGCCCCGGGTGCGGCGGGAGCGGAGCAGGTCGAGGCAGACCCGGCCGACGACGGTCGTCAGCCAGCCCCCGAGGTTGGCCACCTCGCTCGTGTCGGACCGGCTGAGCCGGAACCAGGTCTCCTGCACCGCGTCCTCGGCCTCCGCGGCCGAGCCCAGCATCCGGAAGGCCACGGCCCGCAGATGCCCCCGGTACGCCTCGAACCGATCGGCGAGGGCGTCGAGGCCGCCGTTGCCGCCGATGTCGTCCTGGTGCTGGTGCGCGTCGCGCTCGCTCATCGGTGGTGCCGGCCTCTCCGTCGCCTTACAGGGTCTTCACGACCCTGACGTACGGCGGCCCGGAAGTGTGACGGACTCAGCTCCAGTCCCGGCCCGAGCGGCCGCGCTTGGTGTCCGCGCGCTGCTTCTTCTCCCGCAGCCGTCGTTCGTTGATACCGCGCGGGATGCGGGTCGGTCTGCGGGGCTTGGGCGGGGGCGCACTGGCCTCCGCGAGGAGCGCGGCGAGGCGTACGGCGGCGGCCTCGCGGTTGCGCCACTGGGAGCGGTGCTCGGAGGAGCGGACGGTGACGACTCCGTCGACGAGCCGGCCGGCCAGCCGCTGCAACGCCCGCTCCTTCCACACCGGGGGCAGTGCCTCGGTGCGCGCGAGGTCGAAGCGCAGCTCCACCTGCGAGTCACTGGTGTTGACGTGCTGTCCGCCGGGCCCCGACGACCTGGAGAAACGCCACATCAGCTCGGCCTCGGGAAGGGAGACGGAGCCACGGATGAGGTAGGGACCGGACATGCCCACCATGGTCGCGCGACCGGCCCGTCCACGTCACCCGAAATACCCGGGGCGGTGGAACCGGGGACGGGAAGTAAAGAAAGTAAAGCGGGCTGGAACCTTCCCGGGCTCCCTCGGCGTTGATACGGGTAGCTGTACCTTTTCCGCCGTACCGAACCAAAGGAAGGGACTCCCAAGAATGGCTGTAAGCCTGTCCAAGGGTGGCAACGTCTCGCTCACCAAGGAGGCTCCGGGCCTGACCGCCGTCACCGTGGGCCTCGGCTGGGACGTCCGCACCACCACCGGCACGGACTTCGACCTGGACGCCTCCGCCATCGCGGTCAACGCACAGGGCAAGGTCTACTCGGACGCCCACTTCGTCTTCTTCAACAACAAGCAGACGCCGGACAACTCGATCGTCCACACCGGTGACAACACCACCGGCCAGGGCGAGGGCGACGACGAGGCCATCAACGTCAACCTGGCCGCGCTCCCGGCCGACATCGACAAGGTCGTCTTCCCGGTCTCCATCTACGACGCGGAGAACCGCGGCCAGAACTTCGGCCAGGTCCGCAACGCGTACATCCGCATCGTGAACCAGGCCGGCAGCGCCGAGATCGCGCGCTACGACCTCTCCGAGGACGCCGCCACCGAGACGGCCATGGTCTTCGGCGAGCTGTACCGCAACGGCGCGGAGTGGAAGTTCCGCGCGGTGGGCCAGGGCTACGCCTCGGGCCTGGTCGGCATCGCCCAGGACTTCGGCGTCAACGTCTGACGGACGCGGCACCGCCGAGCGGGGCCCCGAGCCACGGCGCACACGGCCGCGGCGCGGGGCCCCGCCGAACCGGGAGCCGTACCGGGGGCGGCGTGCCCGCCGAACGGTGGGTTCCGGCGGTAGATTCCCCGGATGCTCCTCGAACCTCTGCCTTCCGACCGGGAGTTGCCGGCCCCGCTGCTGGCCGAGCTGACCGGGCTGTTCGCGTCCAACCGGGCCTTCCACCGGATCAGCGGCGACTTCCCCGACCCGGACGACGTCCGCCCGGACCAGGTCGCGGCCGTGCTCGCCGAGGAACTGGCCACGCCGGGCGCCGAGGCGCTGACGGCACGCATCGCCGCCGGCGAACGCCTCGTCGGCATCGCGGTCACGCTCGCCCGCCATCCCGACCCTTCCGATCCGGACCCGTGGATCGGCCTGCTGATGGTGCACGCGGACGCACAGGGCAGGGGCCACGGCCGCGCCCTCGCGACCGCCGTGGAGGAACGCTTCCGCGCCCAGGGCCGCACGGCCGTACGCCTCGCCGTCCTGGCCGCCAACCCGAGGGGCCTGGCCTTCTGGACCGCTCTCGGCTACGTCCACCTCGCCGACCGCGCAGACCGCGCCCACGGCCGCCCCTGTACCGTCCTGCGCAAGGCGCTCCACCCCTGAGGCAGTCGGGCCCCGGAGGCAGTCGAGCACCGGAGCGGCGGGCGTCAGGGGTGGGCCGGTTTGCCGTTGCCGTACAGCCAGTCCTTCCAGATCCCGGTGAAGTCCGTGCCGGGGAACTGCTTCTCCACGTACGCGGTGAAGTCGGCGGTGTCGGCGCTGCCGTACCGGTGGGAGGCGGGCCAGCTGCGCAGGAGGGCGAAGAAGCCCTTGTCGCCGACCTTCTGGCGGATCTTGTGCAGGACCATCGCGCCGCGCTCGTACACGGGGCTGTCGGAGATGTGGGCGGCGCCGGACGGCTTCGCGGGCGGATAGGCCCAGATACTGTCGTCGTCGCCGTCGTAGAGGTCGGTGAAGATCTTCTGGGCCGAGTCGCCGTCGTGATCCTCCTGCCACAGCCACTGGGCGTAGGTGGCGAAGCCCTCGTTGAGCCACATGTCCTGCCAGGACTTCGGAGTGACCGAGTCGCCGTACCACTGATGGGCCAGTTCGTGCACGACCGTCCCGGTGTCCGGGGCGCCGGGGAAGGTCGGCCGGTTCTGGGTCTCCAGGGCGTATCCGGCGTCGCCCTCCCCGGCGACGATCGCGCCGACGGAGGAGAAGGGGAACGGCCCGAAGGTGTCCTCCTCCCACTTGACTATGCCGGGCAGCCGCGCGATCACGTCCGCGCTGTCCTTCGCCTGGTCCGGGGCGACGGCGGTGAGGATCGGCAGCCCGTGCGGGCCGGTGGTGCGGGTGAGGGTGAAGTGGCCGACGGCGACCGTGGCCAGATAGCTCGCCATGGGCTGGGCGGTGTGCCAGTGGTACGACGTGCGGCCGCCCCGGGTGCTCTGGCCTGCCAACTCGCCGTTGGAGACGGCCTGGAGGCCCTTCGGGACGGTGACGGTGATGTCGTAGGCCGCCTTGTCGGAGGGGTGGTGGTTGCCGGGGAACCAGGCCATGGAGCCGACGGGCTCGCCGAGGCCGAGAGCGCCGTCGGCGGTGAGCAGCCAGCCCTCCTTGGAGCCGTCGGGGTCGGTGAGGGTGCGCGGGACGCCCGAGTAGCGCACGGTCGTGCGGAACGTCTCGCCCGCGTTCAGGTCGGTGTGCGGGCGGACGGTCAGCTCCTGCCCGGACCGGCCGAAGGGGGCCTTCCTGCCCTCGACGGTGACCGAGTCGACGTGCAGTCCGACGAGGTCGAGGTCGAAGGCGGACAGGTCCTGGAGGGCGCGGGCGGTGATGACCGCCGTACCGGTGAGGCGGTGGCCGGAGGGGCTGTAGTCGAGGGTGAGGGCGTAGTGCTCCACGTGGTAGCCGCCGTTGCCGGCCTGCGGGAAGTACGGATCGTGCACACCCGGGCTGCCCGGGGTGCCGTGCACACCGCCTTCGGCCGCCGTTCCGGTAAGAGCCAGGCTGAAGGTGAGCAGGGCCGCGGCGGCCGGGACGGCCACGGCGAGGCGTACGGAACGGGGCACGGCAGCGATCCTATGGGGCACCGGTCTTACTTATGGGATCCGAAATTAAGGGCCGGGCAGGGACCCGTGACACCATCGGTGCGTGCTCGACATCGGCTACGCCCTCTCCAACAAGTTCCCGGACCCGCCGCAGACCGACTACCGCCGTGCGGACGTCCACGCGCTGCGGCACGACCTGTTCTGCGGTGACGTCTATCTCGCGGACACCGAGTCGGACCGGGAGCTGTCCACAGCCTGGGGATGGGTGCCGGTGCTGGACTTCGCGTGGGCGCTGTGCGACATCGTGGAGCGGCTGGACCGGGACCCGATGGGCTCGCGCGCCGCGCGCCCGCAGCAGGCCGAGCTGGACTTCACCGAGTCCACCGACCGGATGCTGTTCGAGCGCCGCTTCGGCTGGGTGGACATCGAGGCCGACTGGATGCCGGCCGAGGAGGCCCCGCTCAGCTTCGGCCACGCCGAGCTGCGCCGCGAGGCCCGCGACTTCCTGCACGATCTGATCGCGGACCTCACCGACCTCCACGACGACCTGGCGGAGAACCCGGCGATCTGGACCCTCCAGGCCCGCTTCCCCCGTCTGCCGTGAACCATGGCGCCGTAACGACTACTCCACTCTGATCCCCAGCTCCGCCGCCAGCAGCGGTGCCAGATCCAGCAGTTGCCCCGTGCTGATCACCGCCCCGGACAGCCGGTCCAGGCCGCGGACGATCTCCAGCGGGGCGGCTCCGCGCAGATCCACGTCCTTCAGCGTCGCGCTGCCGAAGTCGGCCCCCTTCAGCGCGCAGCCGACGAACTCCACCCGCTCCAGGCTCGCCCCCGCGAAGTCCGGCTCGACCAGCACACAGGACTCGAAGACGACGTCTCTGAGGCGGGCCTCGCGCAGATTGAGATAGTCGATCTTGCCGCCGCGGACCACCACCCGCTCCAGCACGGCGCCGTGCAGCTGGGTGCCGCCGAGGCGCGCGTCGACCACCTCGACGTCCCGGAACGTGGACTCGGCGAGATGCGTGCCGACTCCGCGCAGCCCCGTCAGCACCGAGTCCAGCACTCTGGCCCGGCCGAGCGCCGTACCGTCCACGGCGCAGGCCGTCAGCGCGCAGTCCAGGAAGCGGGCGCCCGAGCCGTCCTGCCCGCTCAGGTCCGCGTCCTGGAACTCCAGCCCGTCGTAGTCCCCGTCCGGCTCCAGCCCGCCGCCGGACCACGGGGTCAGCGGCGGCAGCCGCACCTCCGGCCGCCGCGCGCCCTTCGCCCGCTTCCCGCCCTCACCCGTCGCTCTCCTCGCCATGCCCCCATGCTGCACCCCGCCACTGACACTCACCCCGGCCGCCGCTCGACCTCGACCGGGCCCGAGGTGCGCCCGGCGTCCCCTGGGGAACCGGTTCAGTGGCGCCCCGCCACCCGGTCCGCCGCCTTCGCCAGACGGGAGGACTCGGTTCCGGGGTACAGGCGTTCGCGCTGGTCGGCGGTGCGGTAGGTGGCGTACATGCCGTGGACGCCCAGCCAGCGGAAGGGCTCCGGCTCCCACTTGCGGACCGTGTGGTTCACCCAGGGCAGGTCCGTGAGGTCGGTGCGGCCGCCCTGCCCGGAGTCCCGCTGGACCAGGTCGCGCAGGGTGCGGGCGGCCAGGTTGGTCGTGGCGACGCCGGAGCCGACGTAGCCGCCCGCCCAGCCGAGGCCCGTCGAGCGGTCCAGGGTGACCGTGGCGCACCAGTCGCGGGGGACGCCGAGGACGCCCGACCAGGCGTGCTCGACGCGCACCCCGGCCAGGGAGGGGAAGAAGCGGGTCAGGATCTCGTGCAGGGCCTCGACCGTCGCCGCCTGTGTGCGGCCGTCGTTGTCGGTGCGCGAGCCGAAGCGGTACGGCACTCCGCGGCCGCCCAGCGCGATCCGGCCGTCGGCCGTGCGCTGCGCGTACATGTACGCGTGCGCCATGTCGCCCAGGGTCTCGCGCCCCTCCCAGCCGATCGACGCCCACTGCTCCTCGGTCAGCGGCTCGGTCGCGATCATCGAGGAGTTCATGGGGAGCCAGGTGCGCTTCTGACCCTTCAACCGCGCCGTGAAGCCCTCCGTGCAGCGCAGCACGTACGGGGCGCGGACCGTACCGTAGGGCGTGACGGCGTGCTTGGAGCGGATCTCCGTCACCGGCGTCGACTCGTGGATCACCACTCCCAGCGCCTCGACCGTCGCCGCCAGGCCCTTCACCAGCTTCACCGGGTGCAGCCGGGCCCCGTGCGGGGTCCAGGCCGAGCCCACCGCGTCCGCGACCCGGATCCGCTCGGCCGTCTCGCGGGCGCCGTACAGCTCCCGGTCCGTCTCGCCGTACGACAGCTCGTGCGCGTGGAAGGCCTTCAGGCGCGCCAACTGGGCTGGTGTCGTGGCGACTTCGAGGACGCCGCCGCGGTGGATGTCCGCCTCGATGCCCTCGGCCCCGGCCACCGCGATCACCTCGGCGACCGTGTCGTTCATCGCCTTCTGGAGGCGTACGGCGGCCTCGTGGCCGTGCAGCTTCGCGTACCGGTCGCGGCCCGCGATCCCGTTGTAGAGCCAGCCGCCGTTGCGGCCGGAGGCGCCGTAGCCGCAGAACTTCTGCTCCAGGACCGTGATGCGCAGGAAGGGGGCGGCCTTCTTCAGGTAGTAGGCGGTCCACAGGCCCGTGTATCCGCCGCCCACGATCACGACATCGGCCGTGGCGTCCCCGGACAGCGGCTCGCGTACCGCCGGGAGGCCGTCGTCCGTGTACCAGTAGGAGATCCCGCCGTTGACGACGCCGCCCGCGAAGCCGGGGGCCGCACTGCTTGCCGAGCTGCTCATGGCCGGGACGTTAGCCCCTCGTCCCGGCCAGTGTCTCCTTCGGATTCCATGCTTTTCCGCGCCCTCTGACCAGCGGACAGCAGGCCAGCCCGATCAGCACCGAGACGAAGTGGCCCAGATCGGTGAAGGTCCGCCCCTCGGCCAGCGGCAGCCCGTAGATGACCAGCACCACCAGCAGATACGCGTACCGCCAGGGGGGCGCGATCCGGTACGTGAGCACCGCGATGACCCCGGCCAGCGCGTAACTCACCCCGATGTCCAGGGTGTTGACCGCGCGGTACGGGGCGATGCCGTCCCGGATCGCGATCAGCAGGGCGCCCTCGCTGATCAGGGTCGCGAACACGTGCGCCAGCACGCACACCGCGAGCCAGCGCGCCGTGCCGAGCCAGCGCTCCACGGGCGCGTGGAACACCGTGTACAGGAAGGCGTACGGAATCCAGTGGCCGCTGTCGATCCAGAACGCGCTCGCCACCAGCACCCGCACCGGGTTGTGCGACAGTTCGTGGATGTTGGTCGAGCGCCGGCGCAGGAAGTGCTGCTCGAAGTCGGGCGACATGCGGTGCAGGGCGACGGTCGTGACGAACAGGACCAGCAGCCACACGTAGGTTCCGGGTGCGCTGCGGATCCACGACCACACCGCGGCCCGTACCACTGTGAGGCCCCGCTTGATTCGCATGAGCCGATTCACGCACGCCAGTATCGTCCCGTCCGTGATCGACATCCCCGACGGCCTGGCCGAGGCGCAGGCGAAGTACAACGGCGCGGCGGGGCGGGCCTTCGTCGCCGCGCTGCCCGGGCTGGCGGCCCGCTTCCTGGACCGCTGGGGGCTGCGGCTCGACGGGCCGGCCATGAACGGCGTCAGCGCGCTCGTCCTGCCGGTCACCGGCGCGGACGGCACCCGGGCCGTGCTCAAGCTCCAGCTGCCGGACGAGGAGACCGACGGCGAACCGGTCGCGCTGCGGGTCTGGGACGGTGACGGCGCCGTACGGCTCCTCGACCACGATCCGGCCACCGGCACCATGCTCCTGGAGCGCCTGGACGCCTCCCGGATGCTGTCCTCGACGGCCGACACCCGTGCCGCCGTTCTCGTGATCGCCCGGCTGCTCGCCCGGCTGACCTCCTTCCCCGCACCGCCCGAGCTGCGCCGGCTCGGCGACATCGCCGCCGCCCTGCTGGAGCGGACGCCGTGGGCGCTGGCGCGGATCCCCGACCCCGGGACCCGCCGTACGGTCGCCGACTGCGCGGCGGCCGTACGGGAGGTCGTCGCCGAGCCCGGCGACCGGCTGCTCCACTGGGACCTGCACTTCGAGAACGTGCTCGCGGCCGGCCGCGCCGACTGGCTCGCCATCGATCCCAAGCCGCTGGCCGGCGACCCGGGCTTCGAGCTGTGGCCCGCGCTGGTCAACCGGTTCGAGGCGGCCGAGGTCGCCTGGCGCTTCGACGCGATGACCGACGTCCTCGGCCTCGACCGGGAGCGGGCCCGCGCCTGGACGCTGGGCCGGCTGCTGCAGAACGCCGTGTGGGACGTGACGGACGGCCGCCCGGTCGAGGAGCGCCGGTCGGAGATCGCGCGCCGGCTGCTTCCCCGGCCCTGACCGGGGAAACCATGATCAAGGATTTACCGCCCTCTCCTTGTCCCCGGTGAACGGCGTGGCTAGTTTTCGTCCGCCCCCCAGTCATCACACGGGACCATCAGAAGGGCACTTCCTTGCACTCACGGAGACGTCGGGCGGCATCCGCCGCCGCCGTCCTGTCCACCAGCGCGCTCATATCCACCGCGCTGTCCACCGGCTGGCTCACGGCCGCCGCCTCCGCCGCTCCGTCGGCGAACGGCGCGGCCCACGCCAAGCACCTGTGCGCCCACCCCACCGCGCCGGGCCACGTGGCGTGCCTCGCCGAGGCCCGCACCGATGTCCTCCAGCGTCTGACGGTGAGCCCGCACACCACGCCGTCCGGCTACGGCCCCGCGGACCTCCAGAGCGCCTACAACCTGCCGTCGGCGAGCGCCGGTTCGGGCCGGACCGTCGCGATCGTCGACGCCCTGGACGACCCGAACGCGGAGTCCGACCTCGCCGCCTACCGCGCCCAGTACGGCCTGCCCGCCTGCACCACCGCCAACGGCTGCTTCCACAAGGTGAACCAGACCGGCGGCACCACGTACCCCGCGGCGGACGCGGGCTGGGCCGGCGAGATCTCCCTCGACCTCGACATGGTCAGCGCCGTCTGCCCGCAGTGCCACATCACGCTCGTCGAGGCCTCCTCCACGAGCACCAGCGACATCGGCACCGCCGAGAACGAGGCCGTCGCCCTCGGCGCCAGGTACGTCTCCAACTCCTTCGGCGGCCCCGAGGACCCGAGCGAGACCACCGACGACGTCCAGTACTTCAACCACCCCGGCGTCGCCATCACCGTCAGCGCGGGCGACAGCGGCTACGGCGTCCAGTACCCGGCGTCCTCCCCCTACGTCACCGCGGTCGGCGGCACCTCGCTCAGCCGCGCGGGCACCGCCCGCGGCTGGTCCGAGTCGGTGTGGTCCACCAGCAGCACCGAGGGCACCGGATCCGGCTGCTCCGCGGACGAGGCCAAGCCCACCTGGCAGACCGACACCGGCTGCTCCCACCGCACCGTCGCGGACGTCTCCGCGGTCGCCGACCCGGCCACCGGCGTCGCCGTCTACGACACCTACGGCGGCTCGGCCGGCTGGAACGTATACGGCGGCACCAGCGCCTCCTCGCCCATCATCGCGGCCACCTACGCCCTCGCCGACACCCCGGCCGCGAACAGCTACCCGTCGACGTACGCCTACGGGCACACGTCGGCCCTGAACGACGTCACCGCGGGCAGCGACGGCACCTGCTCCACCAGCTACCTGTGCACGGCGGCCACCGGCTACGACGGCCCGACCGGTCTCGGCACCCCGAACGGCACCGCCGCCTTCGCCTTCGGCGCGAACGGCGTCAACTCCCTCCAGCCCGGCCAGAAGCTCACCTCCGGCCACCGGCTGAGCAGCGCGAACATCACGCTGACCATGGGCAGCGACGGCAACCTGGTCGCGTACCTCAAGACGAACGGCACCAGCGGCAGCGGCCCGGCGATCTGGTCGACCCACACCAGCGGCCACTCCGGCGCCTACGCGTCCATGCAGGCCGACGGCAGCCTGGTCGTCTACTCCAGCACCGGCACCGCCCTGTGGTCGACCCACACCAGCGGCCACTCCGGCGCCTACTTCCTGGTCCAGGACGACGGCAACCTGGTGGTCTACGGCTCCGGCGGCGGCCCGAGCACGGGCGGCTCGCTGTGGGCCGACGGCACGAACGTGCACTCGGCGACGATCGGCTCCGGCCAGAAGCTCACGGCCGGCTGGTGGGCCCAGGCCCGGTACACCCGCCTGGCGATGCAGCCGGACGGCAACCTCGTGCTGTACCGCAAGCGCGACGGCAAGGCGATCTGGTCCACCGGCACCTCCGGCCACTCCGGCGCCTACACCTCCATGCAGGCCGACGGCAATCTGGTCGTCTACTCCAGCACCGGCACCGCCCTGTGGTCCACCCACACCTACGGCCACTCCGGCGCGTACGCGGTGATGCAGAACGACGGCAACGTCGTCGTCTACACCGCCACCGGCGGCACGGGCAAGGGCGGCGCCCTGTGGGCGAGCAACACACGGTCGTACCTGCCCTGAGCCGCACCCGCCCTGTGTGGGGCTGGATGGGGTACACGGTCGTAAGTCACCGCACATAACCCGTCCAGCCCGACTGGAGTCCGCACGAGGACCTCCCTCGCGTCAGGACGCCATTCTGTACGAGCCCTCGTACGAGAAGGGGAAGCAGCGCAGGGCGTCCCGGGCCGCGCGGTGGGCCGCCTCGATGACGTGCGGCCCGACGCTGGGGGCGAGCACGAGCGACGCCTCGACCGGCTCGACCGGCGGGAAGCACTCCTCGGGAGCCTTGCGCAGCCCCCACAGTTCGTCCGCGTTGGCCGGCAGGCAGGTGTTGCCGAGTCCGGCGCGGATCGCCGCCCGGACGCCGGGCAGATCGGGGCCCTCGTACACGCTTCTCCAGGGCACCCCGCCCAGGGCGACGGAGTTCAGCACATGGACCCGCAGGTTGCACGGCTCGACGCACAGCACCAGCGGGAGCGGAGCGCCCGCCTCGATCAGATGACGGCCGAACCAGGCGAGTTGGACGCGCCCCAGGAACAGGTCCCGGCTGCCGCGCGGCGGCGCGGAGACCACGGCGAGGTCCAGTTCGCCGTCGCCGACGCGGGCGGTGAGCGGTGCGCTCAGCCCCGTGCGCAGGGCGATCCGGGCGTCCGGCAGCAGCCGGGTGAGCGTGGCCAGCAGTTCCGGCATGGCGGGTTCGAACTGCTGCGAGACGCCCACCGAGAGGTGTAACTCGGTGCGCGGTACGGCGCTGACGCGGCCGACCGCCTCGTCGTTGAGAGCGACGATCCGCCGGGCGTATCCGGCGAGTTCCTCGGCCCGCGGACTGAGCCGGAGCCGGCGCCCGGTACTGGTGAACACCGGACCATTCAGCAGGGATTCGAGTTTGCGTATGTGCTGGCTCACCGCGGGCTGTGTGAGCGAAAGTCGCTCGGCAGCACGATGGAAACCTCCCGTTTCCAGAATAGTAACGAGGGTACGCAGCTGACCGACATCCAGATTGCGAGACATAACTACCTCGGTGTGTGGGGGGCTTGCATTTTCACCAACAAGGCCACCTGCCCAGGAAGTCCCCGCATCACCCTATCTTGACGGGATCTTGACAAGGCCTTTTCCTGTTACACCGATCCACCGATAAGCGGGAATTATTGAACCAATAACAAATTCTTGTTGGCCGACCCGTTGAGGCTTCACCTAGGGTTTTGAACAGCCAGTGTGGCAGCCATCGATGTGCCCGGACACCCATTCCCGGGCCTTTCAGGGGGACTCAGTGAACAAGTCCGAATACTTCGACGCGCGCACCACCGTAGAGCGAGTAAGCCTGGGAAACCTGCTGGAAAAGCTGGACGTCGGGACCGGTCCCGAGCCGTACCCGATTGTTCGGTACACCCAGGTCCTGAAGGAACTCCGGAAGCAGTCGGCCGGCATCGGAAACGAACGACAGCAGGTGGAATTCGGTCGGCTCGTCGAGAAATCACTCCGGGAACTCGGAGCGGAACTCGGGCTTCCGGAAGAGCACTTCTCCGTGGACACCTCAGGCGATCCGCTGCTCGTCAAGGAGGGTGCCGGGCAGCACTGGATCCTCCCCACCCACTTCGAGGGCGGCGCCTACTTCAGCGCCCCGCACGCCGACCACCAGTACGCCCTGGCCGCGCACCAGATACCCCGCATCAACATCGGCCGGTACGTCCGGTTCGGCAAGGGGAGCGGGATCAACGCGGGCGGCGACATCACCATCGGCGACGGCGCCTGGCTGTCCCCCGGCAGCCTGCTGCTGCGCCAGGACCACAGCGCGTACGGACGGCCCTCGATCGGGGCGCGCACCGTCTCCATGACGGACCAGCCGGGCGTCGTCCTGCGGGACTACGCATGGGTGGGACGCGACGCCATGGTCGGCTGGAACAGCGACTACCTGGGCCTGGCGAGCGTCGTGGGCACCCGGTCCTTCATCAACAGCTGGGTGGGCGACTACTCCATCGTCGGCGACCACGGCCGCATCCTCCAGTACCAGCCGTTCAAGGCCTTCCTGTTCGGCCGGTTCCAACTGAGCGTGGAGGAGGTGCTGCGGATCTCCGACTGGGGGAAGGTCGACGCGGACTGGCTGCGGACCTACGCCGCCGAGAGCGGCCCGCTGCTCGGCTCCGGCGACGACCTGTCAGAACTCGCCGAGCTCACAAGTGAGTTGAGGCACCCGCGGATGCGCACCCTGCTGCTGAAGCCGGACTCCCTGCGCCTCGTGCCCCTGCTCGCCGAGGCCCGTCTCGACATCGCCACGCACTCCCCGGACCTCACGCCCCACGTGCTCCAGTGGGCCGGCGACCACAAGGCCCTGCGCGTCCGGGTGCGTTCGGACCTCACCGGCGCCACGCTGCCCTTCGAGACCGCCGGTCACTTCCACTACAACAAGCGGACCGGCTACGACCTCACGATCAGCGAGCACGCCCCCGGCACCACGGTCGTCCCGTTCGCCGAGCTGGAGCGCACCCTGCTCCAGGGCGGCCTCCTGGTCAGCGACGTCCGCGACGTGCCGGGCGGCGGCCCGCTCCCCGACAACCTCGTCGAGACCGCCGACCTGACCCTCGCCGGAAACCAGTACAAGGTGTTCAGGAAGAAGTGATCACCATGACGCGGAAGACCGCCGGATCGTACGAACTCGCCGTCGAGTACGCCGCCAGCGGGCTGTCCTGGCCGGAGTTCCTGGACGGCCGGCCCGAACAGCCCCTCCCCGCCGGGCAGGTGCCCTTCCTGCCCGCCGACCGGTCAAGGGCCGCCGTCTACAGCTTCGGCTACACCCACTCCGTCGTGAACGGGGCGAAGGTGGAGAAGGGACGGCTGGACTTCTACTACAAGGGCACCGGGGACCTCCTGCGCACCGACGGCGACCGGCTCACCAGCCCGGTGCCGCTGACGTCCGGCGGCATCGAGGTCGAGTACTGCGCCGCCTACTGCGTGAACAAGCAGGGCGAGCCGGTCTACCTCGGCTTCACGCTGGCCAACGACTTCTCGGACGCGGGCCTCAGACACGCCCGCCGGAACCTGGCCAACCTGTCGAAGCTCCAGCCGACGGTCGTCGCCGCCGAGGCCGTGCTGGAGGAACTGCCGCCGACCAGCGCCGTCAGCGCGTCGATCAGCCGGGACGGCCGGGTCGTGTGGCAGCGCGACGGGGCCCTCGGCAGGCGGGAGATGCTCTACTCCCCGCGCGTCCTGGAACGGCTGCTGCTGCACCGGCGCGGCCTGTTCGAGGCCGGCACGGTCGTGTATCTCCTGCTGGGCTCCTGCATCAGCTCGCACAAGGACGGGGCCGAGCTGCGCGACGGTGACGTCATCGCGATGCGGGACACGTACTCGGGCCTGAGCCTGACCACCCCCTTCGCCTGCTGAACCGGCCGGTCCCGGCTCCCCGCCGGCACCGGCCCCGGTCAACGCGAGGCCGGCGCGCCCTCGGGCTCGCCGGCCTCGCGCCGCCGTTCGGGCCCCGGCTCCGCGGCCCCCATGTTGTGGATCACGGCGGCCAGCAGCCCCGGGAACCGCCCCTCGAACTCGTCGACACGCAGCCGGGCGCTCTGCTGCTGCCCCTGGTGGCTGCGCCAGATCAGCCCGCACTCGCGCAGGACACGGAAGTGGTGCGAGGCGTTCGACTTGCTGATGCCGAGGTCGTTGTAGATCACCGAGCACTCGGTCTCGCCGCGTTCGGCCAGCAGGGCGACGATCCGCAGGCGCAGCGGGTCGCTCAGCCCGTGCATCGCCTGGGCGAGGCTGACGTTGTCCAGTTCGGCATGAAACCTGTCGCGCATGCCTACGACCCTACTGCGCCGCGCCGCCCCTTCCAATGGTTCAACAACTCTTGTACCGTTGGACCATGAATCCAAGGATCTACCTCCTGGCCCTTGGCACCTTCACGGTCGGAACCGAGGGTTACGTGATCGCCGGCGTCCTCCCGGACGTGGCCCACGACCTGCACTCCACGGTGTCGATGTGCGGGCAGATGGTCACGGTCTTCGCCGTCGTCTACGCCTTAGCGGGTCCGCCCCTGATCGGCCAGTTCCAGCACGTTCCGCTCAAGAAGCTGCTCATCTGGGCGGCCGTCGGCTTCGCCGCCGCCAACGTGCTCGCCGCCGTCTCCCCCAACCTCGTCACCCTGGCCGTGGCCCGGGTCCTCGCCGCGCTGGGCGCCGCCCTCTTCGCCGCGCCCGCCGCGGCCGCAGCCGCCGCGCTGAGCAAACCCGAGGAGCTGCCGCGCGCCATCGCCGTCACGGCCGGCGGCAACGCGATCGCCCTCACCCTCGGCGCCCCCATCGGCACGGTCGTCGGCGCGGCCCTCGGCTGGCGGGCCTCCTTCGGCTTCGTCACGGCCCTGGCCCTCGTCACCGCCGTCGCCATCGCGGCCTGGCTCCCGGACGTCCCGGGCACCGCGGGCGCGACCGCCGGCCGGCTCAACCTGCTGCGCCGCGGCGCCGTCCGCTGGGGCCTGGTCACCACGTTCGGCCTGTTCCTGGCCGCCTACACGATGTACACGTACCTCGCCCCCATCGCGCAGCGCTCCACCGGCCTCGGCAGCACCGGCGTGGCCGCCCTGATGGTCGTCTTCGGCGCGGGCGGGTTCACCGGCGGCCGCATCATCGGCTCCGTCCTGGCCAAGCACGCGCTCGCGAACGTCCTGCGCACGGCGCTGCTGCTGATCACCGCGTTCCTCGCGGTACTGACCCTGCTGACCGTCGCGCACCTGCACACGACGGCGCGGATCATCGCCTTCCCGCTCCTGTTCGCCTTCGGCATGGCCTGGTGGTCGGGCGGCATCAGCCAGCAGACCCGCCTGGCCGGCCTCGCCCCCGAGCAGCGCTCCCAGGCCCTCGGCCTGCACTTCTCCGCACAGTTCCTCGGCGTCGCCGTCGCCGGCGCGCTCGGCGGCGTGACGCTGTCCACGATCGGGGCGGCCGGCGTTCCGGCGGTGGCGGGAGCGATCGCACTGGCGGCACTGGTGAGCGTGCGTCAGGTGGTGCCGGGAGCCGACGGGGCCCGCGGCGGCGCCACGCCGGCGGCTTCCACGACCTCCACGGCGCCGGGCGCTGCCCGCGTGGAGTGAGGCCGACTCCACCGGAGGCGGATCGCCGTCGAGAACTGCCGTCGATGCCCTCACGATCATGGATCGTGAGGGCATCGCCCCAGGTGGAGCCGGTAGAGCCAGAGCCCCCTGTCGGATTCGAACCGACGACCTTCGCTTTACAAGAGCGGTGCTCTGACCAGCTGAGCTAAGGAGGCGTGCGCATGGGCGCCCGTGCAGTGTACCCACCTCCGCGCCGGGTCCTGTCGAAAATCTCCGCGAAGTTCACCGTCGCCCGGGTACTGACAGACCGAGTGAACGCCAGGTACCGTCCTGATCCAGTTCACCCGCGTGGACCACAGCGCGTGGACTGCACCCACCACCTTCCTACAACGGATCGTCCGGCACGTTCCTGCCGGTAGAAGGGGGCCCCTCACCATGGCCACAGTCACGTTCGACAAGGCGACCCGGATCTACCCGGGTTCCACCAAGCCCGCCGTCGACGGTCTCGACATCGCGATCGAGGACGGCGAGTTCCTCGTCCTGGTCGGCCCGTCCGGTTGCGGAAAGTCCACCTCCCTGCGGATGCTCGCGGGCCTGGAGGACGTCAACGGCGGCGCCATCCGCATCGGTGACCGCGACGTCACCCACCTGCCGCCCAAGGACCGGGACATCGCCATGGTGTTCCAGAACTACGCCCTGTACCCGCACATGACCGTCGCCGACAACATGGGCTTCGCGCTCAAGATCGCCGGCGTCAACAAGGCGGAGATCCGGCAGAAGGTCGAGGAGGCCGCCAAGATCCTCGACCTCACCGAGTACCTCGACCGCAAGCCGAAGGCCCTCTCCGGCGGTCAGCGCCAGCGTGTCGCGATGGGCCGCGCGATCGTCCGCGAGCCACAGGTCTTCCTCATGGACGAGCCGCTGTCCAACCTGGACGCCAAGCTCCGCGTCTCCACCCGTACGCAGATCGCGTCCCTGCAGCGCCGTCTCGGCATCACCACCGTCTACGTCACCCACGACCAGGTCGAGGCCATGACGATGGGCGACCGCGTGGCGGTCCTCAAGGACGGCCTGCTCCAGCAGGTCGACTCGCCGCGCAACATGTACGACAAGCCCGCGAACCTCTTCGTCGCCGGCTTCATCGGCTCCCCCGCCATGAACCTGATCGAGGTCCCGGTCACCGACGGCGGCGTGAAGTTCGGCAACAGCGTCGTCCCCGTCAACCGCGAGGCCCTGACGGCCGCCACCGACAAGGGCGACCGCACGGTGACCGTCGGCGTCCGGCCCGAGCACTTCGACGTGGTCGAACTGGGCGGAGGCGCGGCCGCGTCCCTCTCCAAGGACAGCGCGGACGCCCCGGCCGGTCTCGCCGTCTCGGTGAACGTGGTCGAGGAGCTGGGCGCCGACGGCTACGTCTACGGCACCGCCGAGGTCGGCGGCGAGGTCAAGGACCTGGTGGTCCGGGTCAACGGCCGCCAGGTGCCGGAGAAGGGCTCCACGCTGCACGTCGTGCCGCGGCCGGGCGAGATCCACGTGTTCTCCACGTCGACGGGCGAGCGCCTCTCCGACTGAGCTGGGCGTTTGCGCCGGAGTTGACGAATGGGGCCCCGCGGAGTGCCGCGGGGCCCCATTCGCGTCGTATGTACCGCCGGAAATACCCCGGCACAGCGATCATTTCGGGTGAGCGGCGTCAACCCCATACCCAGAAAAAGGCACGACCTCATCCCCCGTAAGAGTGACTCAATGTCGCCAAATCATTACCGGGCGCTACCCTCACACGCGTGAAGCACTCCACCAACCCTCAGACGCGACGCGGCCACCGGGGCGGCCCTGCCCGCCACATCGGCCGCACTCTCGCCCTCGTCCTGCCCGTCGTCCTGGTGCTCTCCGGGACCCTCGCGGTCACGCGGGTCAACTGGACCGGGAGCCCCCGCAGCTCGGTGCTGGCCGCCTCGGACGTCTCCCCGGCGGAGGTTTCCCCCGCGTCCGCCGAGAAAGCTCCCGAGACCCCGCAGGACGCGCTCCGTGACCGGCTGATCAGCGAGCTCCAGGACAAGAACCCGGGGGTGGTCCTCACCCACCTCCAGCAGGCCGTCAACGACCACCCGTCGCTGGCCAAGCACTGCTCGTCCATCGCCCGCGCCCTCGGCCAGGCCGCCGCGCGCATCTACGGCGCCTCGCACGCCCAGTCCTACGCCCGCCCGGTGTGCGACACGTCGTTCGCCTCGGGCGTGCTCGCCGCGCACAGCTGAGCCGGAGCCCGGGCCCGCGTCGTTGTCGGCCGGCCCGGGCGGAGCGCCACGTACAGTGCGGGCATGACCCATCCCAACGCCGCGTCGCGCCCCACCCAAGCCGTGGTCCTGGCCGGTGGCCAGGGCTCCCGGCTGCGTCCGTACACCGACGACCGGCCCAAGCCGATGGTCGAGATCCCCGGCACGGGCACTCCGATCATCGGCCATCAGCTGTCCTGGCTCGCCGAGGAAGGCGTCACGGACGTGGTGGTCTCCTGCGGCCACCTCGCCGAAGTCCTGCAGAAGTGGCTGGACTCCGCCGACCTGCCGGTCTCCGTCACCACCGTCGTGGAGACCGAGCCCCTCGGCCGCGGCGGCGGCCTCAAGTACGCCGCCGCGCACCTCCCCCGCCCCGACCGGCCGTGGTACGCCACCAACGGCGACATCTGGACCCGCTTCTCCCTGCGGGACATGGCCGACTTCCACACCGAGCAGGACGCCACGGCCACCCTGGCCCTGGCCCGTCCCCGTATCCCGTGGGGTGCGGTGCGGACCGACGGGTTCGGGCACATCACCGACTTCATCGAGGCACCGCCGTCGACGTTCGAGATCAACGCCGGCGTGTACGTCTTCTCGCCCGAGTTCGCCGGGATGCTCCCGGAGCGGGGCGACCATGAGCGGACCACGTTCCCCCGGCTGGCCCGGGAAGAGCGGCTCTTCGGATTCCCCATTCCGCAGGGGGCCTACTGGCGGGCCATCGACACCGCCAAGGACCTGACGGAAGCCGCCAAGGAGCTGGCGGCTCTGGGCCGTTGACGGCAAAGGGCCCCGCATCGTCGTGATGCGGGGCCCTTGCCTTTCGCGCGCCTTTCGCTGCGCCGACTACCGGCTACCGGCTGCCGGTCAGCCCAACAGGCCGCCCACCAGGCCCGGTTGGCCGGAGGACGACGCGCCGCCGGAGCTGCCCGAGCCGCCCGAGGACGTCGGGCCGCCGGTCGCCGTACCGCCCGTGCTGGTCGGGCCCGCGGTGGTGCTCGGGGTGCCGCCCGTCGGGGAGGAGTGGTGACGCGGGAGCTGGCCCGAGGTGCCCTGGGTCTCGCTGGGCACCGTCGTACCAGCCGCGCTGCGCGTGGCGCCCGGGGTCGTCGCCGCGCCGGAGGGGCTCGCACCGCCCGTGGGGGGCGTGGAGGCCGACGGGGAGGTGCTGTGCCGCCGGCCCGGCTCCTGCGGGAGCGGGGAGCCCGGGAGGTTGTTGCGGGGGGCCTCGCCGGGGCCGGGGACGACCACGCGGCTGGAGTCGCGTACGGCGCCGCCCAGCAGGGAGCCGACGAGCAGGGTGAGGCCGGCCGTGACGGCCGTGATCAGGGCGCCGCGGCGCAGGACGTAGCGGCGCAGCTCCCAGATGTCGGAGCGGGGGCCGAGGCGCCGCCAGGCACCGGCCGCGAGCCGGCCGTCCACGGAGTAGACGGGCGCACCGGCGATGATCAGCGGCGACCAGGCGGCGAGGTAGATGATGTCGGGCGCGTCGTAGGCGGGGACCGTCTTCCAGCTGACCGTGACGATCAGGGCGGCGGAGAGCAGGGCACCGACGACCGCGGCCACGCGCTGCCAGCAGCCGAGGATCGTCAGGACGCCCACGACCACCTGGAGGAAGGCGATGACCAGGCCGGAGCCGACCGGATGGTGCAGGGCGAACTGGCGCAGCGGCTCGGCCACGTCCCACGGGTGCAGGGTGTTGAGCCACTTGACCATGGAGCCGCGCTTGCCGCCGTCGAAGTAGACGGGGTCGCACAGCTTGCCCATGCCGGCGTAGATGGAGATGAAGCCGAGGAAGATGCGCAGCGGGAGCAGGACGACGCCGAGGTTCATCCGGCGGCCCGGGTAGTAGGCGTGCCGGGCGAGGTCTTCGCCCTGGCGCCGCACGGGGCGCGCGAGGTCGTCGAGGGCGCGGTCCCGGCGGCCCGGGTGATCCGCGTACGCGTCGTAACCGTCGCGGTCGTCGTAGCCGTCGTAGTCGTCGTAGCCGTGGGGGCGTCCGAAGTCGGCTTCCTGGTACGGGGGTTCGTCGTAGGCGCCGCCGGCCGTGCCCATGTGGGGCAGCAGGCGGGTGCCGTCGGCGTCCGGGGCGGTGCGCTGGTGGCCCACGACCGGGGTCTCGACCGTCTGGTCCAGCGCGTCGTAGCCGTCGTCGTAGCCGGTGCCGACGCGCGGGATGACCTGGGTGGCGCCGCCCTCGGGCTCCTCGGTCTGGCGGACGCTGCCCCGCACGGCCTGGAGGAGCCGGTGGGCGCCGGTGTCGTCGGGGGCGGACTTGCCGCTCCACACGACGGGGCGGCGGCGGCCGACGGCGCCCGCCCGGCCCTCGGGGCTCATGGCGGGCATCCCGGCGGTGTGATGGGCGGCACTCAGATGCCGGGCGATCCGCGGGGATTGGGTCCGCTTCGCCGACGCGCTCAGCTGCACGCGGAAGCTGGCGTGATTGACGATGACCTGCGCCGGATCGCTCGGCACCTTCACCATGCTCAGCGCGGGAGCGTCTTCGGGACCGGACGAGAATCCGGACTTGAATCCCGACGAGCGGTCCCCCGTGGGTGTGCGGGGTGTTCTGGTGTCCACACTCATCTAACCGAGTGACGTGGAGTTAGGACACGTCTTTGACCGGTCGGATGTGTCCGGACCCCGTCAAAGGGGCCCGGAGCACTGCAGGAACACCGGAATCAACCCGAACAGGTGAGAATTCGGACGGCCGTTCAGGCCCGCCTGCGCGCCGCCTCGTACAGCACGATCCCCGCCGCCACACCGGCGTTCAGCGACTCGGCGCCGCCCGGCATCGGGATGCGGACGCGGAAGTCACAGGTCTCGCCGACCAGACGGGACAGGCCCTTGCCCTCGCTGCCGACCACGATGACGACCGGGCCGTCCAGGGCCGCCAGCTCGCCGAGCTCGACCTCGCCGTCCGCCGCCAGGCCGACGACCGCGACGCCCGCCTTCTTGTACTGCTCCAGGGTGCGGGTCAGGTTGGTGGCCCGGGCGACCGGGGTACGGGCCGCCGTACCGGCGGAGGTCTTCCAGGCGCCGGCGGTCATGCCGGCCGAGCGGCGCTCGGGCACGACGACGCCGTGGCCGCCGAAGGCGGAGACGGAGCGGACGACCGCGCCCAGGTTGCGCGGGTCGGTGACCCCGTCGAGCGCGACGACCAGCGGGTCCTCGCCCCCGTCGGCCGCCGCGTCGAGCAGGTCCTCGGGGTGCGCGTACTCGTACGGCGGGACCTGGAGGACGAGGCCCTGGTGGTTGAGGCCGTTCGTCATGCGGTCCAGCTCGGGGCGCGGGGCCTCCATCAGGTTGATGCCACCGCGTTCGGCGGCGAGCTGGAGGGCCTCGCGGACGCGCTCGTCGTTGTCGATGAACTGCTGGACGTAGAGGGTGGTGGCGGGCACGCCCTCGCGCAGCGCCTCGACGACCGGGTTACGGCCGACGACCATCTCGGACGCCGACTTGCCGCCGCGGCCCCGGGCCACGGGACGGCGCGCGGCCTGCTTCGCCTTGGCGGTGGCGATGCGGTTCTTCTTGTGCCCCTTGCGCATCTCGGCGGGCGGGGTCGGGCCCTTGCCCTCCAGGCCCCGGCGCCGCTGGCCGCCACTGCCGACCTGCGCGCCCTTCTTGCCGGACATGCGGCGGTTGTTCGCGGCCATGAGTCACTCGTCTCCGTGAGCTTCGTACGTACGTCTTCTGTGTCTGCGTCGTCCGCGTCTGTGCGTCCGCGCCCTATGCAGTGTGCCGCCCGGAAGGCCGGGCGGCACAATCGATCTTCCGGTCCTGGCTAGGCCTTGAGGGTCCAGCGGGGGCCCTGGGGGCTGTCCTCGACGGTGAGGCCGGACTGGGTGAGCTGGTCGCGGATGGCGTCGGCGGTCGCCCAGTCCTTGCGGGCGCGGGCGGCCTCGCGCTGGTCCAGGACCAGGCGGACGAGGCTGTCGACCACGCCGTGCAGGTCCTCGCTCCGGTCGGACTCGCCCGCCCAGTGCTCGTCGAGCGGGTCGAGGCCGAGGACGCCGAGCATGGCCCGCACCTCGGCGAGCCGGGCCACGGCCGCTTCCTTGTCGTCGGCGGCCAGCGCGCTGTTGCCCTGCCGGACCGTGGTGTGCACGATCGCCAGGGCCTGCGGGACGCCCAGGTCGTCGTCCATCGCCTCGGCGAAGGCCGGCGGGACCTCGGCGGCCGGCTCGACGGTCTTGCCGGCCAGCTCGGTGACCCGCTGCACGAAGCCCTCGATCCGCGCGAACGCCGACTCGGCCTCGCGCAGCGACTCCTCGCTGTACTCGATCATCGAGCGGTAGTGCGGGGTGCCCAGGTAGTAGCGCAGCACGACGGGCCGCCACTGCCTGACCATCTCGGACACCAGCACGCTGTTGCCCAGCGACTTGGACATCTTGTCGCCGGCCAGGGTGACCCAGGCGTTGTGCACCCAGTACCGGGCGAACTCGTCGCCGTACGCCTTGGCCTGGGCGATCTCGTTCTCGTGGTGCGGGAAGATCAGGTCCAGGCCGCCGCCGTGGATGTCGAACGCGGAGCCCAGGTACTTGTGGGCCATCGCCGAGCACTCCAGGTGCCAGCCCGGACGGCCCGCACCCCACGGGGTCGGCCAGGTCGGCTCGCCCGGCTTGGCCGCCTTCCACATGGCGAAGTCGCGCGGGTCGCGCTTGCCGGTCTCGCCCTCGCCGGACGGCTGGAGCAGGTTGTCGAGCTCCTGGCGCGACAGGGCCAGGTACTGCGGGAAGGAGCGCACGTCGAAGTAGACGTTGCCGTCCGCCGCGTAGGCGTGCCCGCGCTCGATGAGGCGCTGCATCATCTCGACCATCTCGGTGATGTGGCCGGTGGCGCGCGGCTCGTAGGTCGGCGGGAGGCAGCCGAGGGCGGTGTAGCCCTCGTCGAAGGCGCGCTCGTTCTCGTAGCCGATCGACCACCACGGGCGGCCCTGCTCACGGGACTTCGCGATGATCTTGTCGTCGATGTCCGTGACGTTGCGGACGAACGTCACGTCATAGCCGCGGTACGTGAACCAGCGGCGCATGATGTCGAAGTTGAGCCCCGACCGGATGTGCCCGATGTGGGGGGCCGCCTGCACGGTGGCGCCACACAGGTAGATCGAGACACAACCCGGCTCGAGCGGGGTGAAGTCACGGATCTGCCGGGCGCTGGTGTCGTACAGGCGAATGGTCACCACTCCAGGGTAGTGGGCACGGCATGGTGCCCGGTGCCGGACGGCTCAGAACATCCCCACGACCTTCTCCGGGGTGATCCTGACGATCACGCGGTCGGCGTCGTTGACGGAGTCGGGGTTGAACTCCGCGTATTTCTTGCCGGTGTACTTCAGTGACAGTTCGTCGATCAGCTCCCTGGCGCCCTGCACGGCGAACTCCGCGGTGCCGCGGATCTCGGCGTAGACGTACGGCATCTCGGGATCCTGGACGACGACGCTGACCCGGGGGTCGCGGTCGAGGTTCTTCTTCTTGCGGCGGTCGACGGTCGTGGAGAACAGGACCTGGTCGCCGTCCCGCTTCACCCACACCGGGGACAGCTGAGGCCGGCCGTCGGGCTGGATCGTGCCGACCACGATGAAGACGGGACCGTCGAGCAGGGACTTGAGCCGGTCGGGCAGGGTGGCGGGCATGGGTGCCTCCTAGGGTCGGCGGTGACTCTCCGGGTACCCTCGCACGCTCTCCGCCCACCCGCACCACGACCGACGGCCGCCGCCGGCCTCAGCCCGTACGGACCACCAGTGCCGTCGCGATCGCCATCAGCCCCTCGTCGCGGCCGGGGAAGCCGAGGCCGTCCGTCGTCGCGCCGGAGACGGAGACGGGGGCGCCGGCCGCCTCGGAGAGAACCCGCTGGGCCTCGGTGCGCCGCTTGCCGATCTTCGGACGGGGGCCGATCACCTGGACGGCGATGTTGCCGATGGTGAAGCCCCCCGCGCGGACGATCCGGGCCGCCTCGGCGAGGAGGGTCACCCCGGGGGCACCGGACCACTCGGGGCGCCCGGTGCCGAAGTGCTGCCCCAGGTCACCGAGCCCGGCGGCGGAGAAGAGGGCGTTGCAGGCGGCGTGGGCGACGACGTCCGCGTCCGAGTGCCCGGCCAGGCCCGGCCCCTCGCCCTCCCACTTCAGGCCCGCGCACCACAGCTCGCGGCCCTCCTCGAAGGCGTGGATGTCGGTGCCGATGCCGACCTGGGGCAAGGGCAGCACGAAGCCGGCCTCAGAAGCCATCGTTCAGCCTCCTGCGGGCCAGGACCGCCTCGGCGAGGACCAGGTCGAGGGGGCGGGTGACCTTGAAGGCCTCCTCGTGACCGGGGACGGTCACGACCCGCAGCCCGAGCTGCTCGACCATGCTCGCGTCGTCCGTCACGTCGTCGGTGACGGTCTCGTGCGCCCGGACCAGGGTCGTACGGTCGAAGCCCTGCGGCGTCTGGACGGCGCGCAGGCGGGCGCGCTCCGGGGTGGCGACGACCGGCTCGGGGGCGCCGGCCTCGGCGGCGGGCTCGACCTCCTTGACGGTGTCGGCCAGCGGCAGCGCGGGGACGACGGCGGGTGCGCCCGCGACGACGGCCTCGATGACCGCGTCGACGGTGTCGACCGGGACGAGCGGGCGGGCCGCGTCGTGCACGAGGACGACGCCGTACTCGGGAGGCAGGGCGTCCAGGCCCCGCTTGACCGATTCCTGGCGGGTGTCACCGCCGGGGACCACCAGGAAGTCGGTCCTCTCGGGCAGCGCGTGCGCGTCGAGCAGGGACTTGACCTCTTCGGTGCCGTCGGACGGGGCGACGACGATCACGAGGGAGACACGGCGGGACGCGGCGAGCGCGCGGACCGCGTGGATGAGCATGGGCGTGCCGTTCAGCGCGCGCAGCGCCTTGGGGGCGCCCGGACCGAGGCGTACGCCCCGGCCGGCGGCGGGAATCACGGCTGCGACGGGGGTCTGCGCAGGTGAGGGGCGCGATTCGTCAGACATCGGTTCCTGTCAGGTTTGTGTGCTCGACCTAGGTGGGTATGGCCTGGAGGAGTGCCGGGCGCGCTGCCTTGACCGGACCCTTCCGTGACCCTGGTCGAGGCCGACTGCCCGGGCCCGGCACATCAAATTATCGGGGGTCTTTCCGGTCAGAAAGTCGCCCGACCGACGCGCGGATACGAAGCGGGTACGAACATGCCGCAGCGCCCGGCGACGGGATCCGACAGAGTCAGTGTCGAATCCGTGTCATCGGGCACCGCGGCATTTCACTGTGCGCATTTCATTGTGCAGAGTGTGCTGCGCGAACCGGCAGCGAGAGATCGCCGCCGTGGCGCATCAGGAGGCGAGCACCTCGTCGAGCAGAGCCTCGGCCTTGTCCTCGTTCGTGTTCTCCGCGAGGGCCAGCTCACTCACCAGGATCTGGCGGGCCTTGGCGAGCATGCGCTTCTCACCGGCGGACAGTCCGCGCTCGCGCTCGCGACGCCACAGGTCACGCACGACTTCCGCGACCTTGATGACATCGCCGGAGGCGAGCTTCTCCAGGTTTGCCTTGTAGCGACGGGACCAGTTCGTGGGCTCCTCGGCGTACGGCGCGCGCAGCACCTCGAAGACCCGGTCCAGCCCGTCCTGACCGACCACATCACGCACGCCCACGAACTCAGCATTGTCCGCTGGCACACGTACCGTCAGGTCACCCTGGGCGACCTTCAGCACCAAGTAGGTCTTGTCCACGCCTTTGATCTGGCGAGTTTCGATGGCCTCGATCAGCGCGGCCCCGTGATGGGGATAGACCACGGTGTCGCCAACCTTGAACGTCATGTGACAGGTACCCCTTCCGTGGCTATCCAGGGTAACACGGATACGGCGTCTTCTGAATGGCGTTTTCGCAGGTCAGGGCATATCTCGGGGCTTGACAACAGCAACAGGAACGTGCTTCGAGAGGCCTGCGCAAGCGGGTATTCGCAGGTCGGAGGGGCTCTTCGGGCGGGGTGAAACACGTGCGTCACACACTCCGAGCACCCTCTCCGGGTGGCTTAACATCCCGATTTGTCCTGTTCCAAGCGTACGACTTCCGCTACTCCGTTCGGTGCGTACAGGCGGATCCGGAGGGCGATCCGGAGGCGGCCGCGACGAGAATCCGGAATTGATCAACGACCGCCCGAGGGGTGCTCGGTGATCAATTCCGGGACGGTCGCCGAGCGGTCATCGAGAGGGCTTCAAGACCGCCGCCGAGAGGGCCCGCATTCCTTCACGGAAATTTTGCGCGCGGTTATGTGAATGGCGGACGAGCACTCGGCAAAGTCGCGGAAGAGGAGCTTGTGCCCGCAGCGACGAGGCCGCGGGCGGTACCCCCAGCCGGAGGCAAGCGGGACGCTTGGGGAGGGTCGGGTGCGGCGGCGCCGGAACGGCTCGGTAACCTAAGGCCGCTGACAGACACTTAGGGTGGCTTTATAAGAGGAGCCGCCCGCGCGTTCAAGGAGTTGCCGCCGCCGTGAGCAGCAGCCTTCGACGCGGCGCCCTCGCCGCCTCCGCCATCGTCTTCTCGATCGCCTCGCTCGCCGCATGCGGCGCCGGCAACGGCTCGCAGACCCTGGAGGTCAAGCCGGACAACGCTGCCACCAAGGTCGGCAACATCAAGGTCCAGAACGCGCTGATCATCACTCAGCCCGACCTTCAGTCGACCGGACCGGCCGTCATCTCCGCGACCCTCTTCAACCAGGGCGCCTCGGACGAGACCCTCCAGTCGGTCGCCATCCCGGGCACCAGCGGCACGGTCAAGCTGACCGCCGCCAAGGGCCAGAGCCTCACCGTCCCGGCGCACGGCTCCCTGATCATCGGTGGTCAGGGCAACGCCTCCGCGGAGGTGCCGGGCGGCCGTACGGCGGTCCAGGACGGCAACGTCCAGAAGGTCACCTTCACCTTCAGCACGACCGGTGCCGTGAGCCTCAGCGCCTTCGTGGTCCCGGCCACCAGCTACTTCGACAAGTGGGGCCCGAGCACGATCCCGTCCCCCCCGGCGACCCCCACGGGCGCCCCGGGCGCCCCGGGCGCCTCGGCCTCCACCAGCGGCAAGCCGGAGAAGGGCAAGGGCAAGGGCGGCAAGGCGACCCCGTCGTCCTCCGCGAGCACCCACGCCACCCCGAGCGACTCGGCGTCCCAGTCGGCCGCCGGCCACTGAGCACCGCGCCACGCACGAAGGGCGGCACCCCTGCGGGGGTGCCGCCCTTCGTCGTGCACGGGGAAGGCCGGGGAGGACCGTACGACCGATGGGGCCGTACCGGCGGTTTACGGCTCGAACTTGTAGCCCAGGCCGCGGACCGTCACCAGGTAGCGCGGGGCGCCCGGGTCCGGCTCGATCTTGGCGCGCAGGCGCTTGACGTGGACGTCCAGCGTCTTGGTGTCGCCGACATAGTCGGCGCCCCAGACGCGGTCGATCAGCTGCATGCGGGTCAGGACGCGGCCGGCGTTGCGGAGCAGCATCTCCAGGAGGTCGAACTCCTTGAGCGGAAGGTCGACCTTGGAGCCGGCCACCGTCACCACGTGGCGGTCGACGTCCATGCGGACCGGGCCCGCCTCCAGCGCGGCCGGGGTGACCTCCTCCGGCTCGCCACGGCGGCGGAGCACCGCACGGATGCGGGCGACCAGCTCGCGGGACGAGAAGGGCTTGGTGACGTAGTCGTCGGCTCCTATTTCGAGGCCCACGACCTTGTCGATCTCGCTGTCCTTGGCGGTCACCATGATCACCGGGACGTTGGAGCGGCCGCGCAGCTGACGGCACACCTCCGTACCGGGCAGGCCCGGCAGCATCAGGTCGAGGAGGACGAGGTCGGCGCCGTTGCGCTCGAACTCGTCGAGTCCGTCGGGCCCGGTGGCCGCCACTGCGACCTCGAAGCCCTCCTTGCGGAGCATGTACGACAGGGCGTCGGAGAAGGACTCCTCGTCCTCGACGACGAGCACTCGGGTCACGGAAGGACCTCCGGGGCGGGAAGCGGTTCGTACGGGGATGATTCGGTGGAGCCGCCGGCCTCGTCATCGAGGTCGGGGTCCGGGTGCTGACCGGCACGATCACGGGCCACGCCCGCCTCCGGCAGTCTCAGGGTGAACGTGGAGCCCTGGCCTTCGGCGCTCCAGACCGTGACCTCCCCGCCGTGCGAGGCGGCCACGTGCTTCACGATCGCGAGCCCCAGACCGGTGCCTCCGGTCGCCCGGGAGCGGGCGGGGTCGACGCGGTAGAAGCGCTCGAAGATGCGGTCCTTGTCCTTGTCGGAGATGCCGATGCCCTGGTCCGTGACGGCGAGTTCGATCATGTCGCCACCGGGTGCGGAGACCCGGCGGGCGGCTATGCCGACGCGGGTGCGGGCCGGGGAGTAGTTCACGGCGTTCTCGACGAGGTTGCCGAGGGCGGCGGCCAGCTGGCCGCGGTTGCCCCAGACGTGCAGGTCGGCGGTGCCGCCCGCGGCCATCGTGATCTGTTTCGTACCGGCCTGGTGGCGGCAGCGGTCGACGGCCTCGGCGACGAGTTCGTCCACGCGGACGGGCTCGGCGTCCTCCAGCGGATCGTCGTTCTGCACGCGGGACAGGTCGATGAGCTCCTGGACCAGGTTGGTCAGCCGGGTCGCCTCGATCTGCATGCGGCCCGCGAAGCGCTGCACGGCCTCGGGGTCGTCGGAGGCGTCCATGACCGCCTCCGAGAGGAGGGACAGCGCGCCGACGGGCGTCTTCAGCTCATGGCTGACGTTCGCCACGAAGTCACGCCGGACCGCCTCGATCCGGCGGGCCTCGGTCAGGTCCTCGACCAGCAGCAGGACCAGACGGGAGCCGAGCGGGGCCACGCGCGCGGAGACGGCGAGGGCCTCGCCGCGTCCGGTGCCGCGCCGGGGCAGGTCCAGCTCGACCTGGCGTATCTCGCCGTCACGTCTCGTGTCCCTCGCCATCTGGAGCATGGGCTCCACGGCGAGCTTGCCGCCGCGCACCAGCCCGAGGGCGTACGCGGCGGAGCTGGCCTTGACGACGGCGTCGGCCTCGTCGAGGACGACGGCCGAGGAGCGGAGCACGGACAGCACGGTGTCCACGCCGGGCGGGAGTACGGGATCGGTGTGCAAGGAAGTCCTGGTCGGTCGCTTCTGGTCGCGTTCGCTCCAGCGGAACGCCAGCATGGCGATGACGCCGGTGAGCACCCCGGCGATCGCTGCCGCTGCGGCGACCGCCGCGTTCACGTCCATGCATCCAGGTTAAGCAGGGCGTACGACATACCCACAGCCGTCAAAGGGCGACCTCGAACACTCGTCGCCCAGAGTTCACCTTGGAGCCAGTGCTGGTTCACTTGAGATGGCGGAAACGGACGCGTGCGGACCGGAACGTGGGAGCGTGGGACCAAGCACACCTATGAGAGGGAACCCTGATGCGGGACGCGTACCACGAGGAACTTGACTCGATCGGCGATGGTCTGGTGGAGATGGCCCGGCTGGTCGGATCGGCCATCGGGCGCGCCACGACCGCCATTCTGGACGCCGACCTGAAGCTCGCCGAGAGCGTCATCGAGGCGGACCAGAAGGTCGACGAGCTCCAGCACGACCTGGAGGCCCGGGCGATAGCCCTGCTGGCGCGGCAGCAGCCGGTGGCGACCGACCTGCGCATCGTCGTCACGTCGCTCCGCATGTCCGCCGACCTGGAGCGCTCCGGCGACCTCGCCCAGCACGTGGCGAAGCTGACCCGGCTGCGCTTCCCCGAGCGCGCGGTCCCGAACGACCTGCACGCCACGATCCTGGAGATGGGCCAGCTCGCGCAGCGCCTGATGGCGAAGGCGGCCGAGGTGATCATCACGAAGGACGTCGACCTCGCGCTCCAGCTGGAGCAGGACGACGACGAGATGGACCTGCTGCACCGCACGCTCTTCCAGCACCTGATCGACGAGCGCTGGAAGCACGGCATCGAGACCGCGGTGGACGTCACCCTGCTGGGCCGCTACTACGAGCGCTACGCCGACCACGCCGTGGCCGTCGCCAAGCGCGTGGTCTACCTGGTCACGGGCGAGCACGCGGACGAGCTCCAGCCGGACATCCAGCCGGTGACGGGCGTCGAGGGCGCCTGACCGGGGCCCTCCGGGGCTTGTGGGGGTGACCTGCGGGAGCGTGCGAGCGCCACTGTGCGCCGTTGATGCGCCCTGGGAAGCGGGCATGAAATGGGCGAGGGCATCCCTGCCCCAGCGTCCAGGAGGGACCCATGGCCGAATCCCCCAGCACCACGCCAGACCCCACGCAGGAGCGCGAGACCGACCAGCCCGCCGAGACCAGGAGCCTTCCGCTGTTCGGTGCGTGCGGCTGCGGCTCGGGCTGCGGCTGCGGCTGCCAGTCGGGCAACCCCTGCCAGTGCGGCTGACGGACCACCCGGAATAGGGCACGAACACCACAGGGCCGGTGTGAATCGAATTCACACCGGCCCTGTGCTGTAAGGGGTCGCCCTACTCCTCGCCCTACTTCTTGTTGCTCCGGGTGTTGTCGGGGATCTTGGGGAGCTGGGATTTTAATGGTCAGGGGCGCTGGACTCGTGCACCTGGTGGTCGTCGTTGGTCGTCATTGGCCACTGTCGAGCGGCCTCGGACGGCCCAGAGACGGCCCAGCTCAGCCGCACTCGACCGGCGGCCGGCACCCTTCGACGCGCGCGGTCTGAACCTCAGCCGACGACAGTCAGCCACGACGGCGAGCACGCCGACCGACCAGCCACGCGTGTGCCTCGCTGCACCCCCGCCGGCCTCAGCCACGTTGCCAACGCGGTCGACCAGAGCAAGCCACGACGGCCAGCCCGTGACTACGGTGCCTGAGCCCTCAGCTTGGGAAGCTGCGAGTATTCGGGGCCGGTCTTGGCACTGACCTGGGCGAACGGTTGTGATGCTGCCTCGTCGGGCTCGGTCGCTTTCACCGTGGTTCCCCGCTGTTCCCCGCTCGTTCTGGTGCGCTTGTGGTGCGGGAACTCTGGGACGTCACGACCACGAGTAGAGCGTGCCCGTTCCGTAAGGCGTGCCACTGTCCGGATGCTCTTCGGGCAGTGGGGCCCGTACAAACTGAGCGCGGTACCCGTTGCACGCGCCGATCGCCTCGAAGTTCTGGCGAGCCTGCCGCAGGCTGAGGTCGTGGTTGGGGCCGCCGCGTACCTCATCGGCGTCGTGCTCGTCTTGACCGTCGTCCTCCCAGTAGCAGACATCGCAGATCTCGAAGGCTCCGCGCTCGGACAGTGTGATGAACCCGCAGCAGGGGCAGCGGTACGGCCCGTTCTCGGCGCTCCCACGCACAATCATGAAGGTCACGTCTGCATCCTGGCCCGCAGCTACCGCGCGCGCCCGTGGTTTCAGAGCGTTGGCGTGCACGCTTTCCAAGTCTGTTGGTGGCCGAATGAGCCTTGTGCCAGAGGGTTCACCTGCGTTCATGCCCGGCCAGGCGTTCAGCGCGAGCCGACGGCCGGACCCTCCTGAACGGCGGCGTCCGTCGATGAATGAGACGGAGACTGAGACGGACAAGCCCGGGCCTTCGGGCGCCGGTGCCTGAAGCGCACCACCAGGGCTGCTCACCACCGGCAGATTTACAGATCGCCGGCCTGCCCGCCTACCACCAGCGGAAACGCCGTCGCAGAACATCGCTGCCCCTGGTCTGCCCCGAGCGCCGTGGCGCCCCGCCACTCGTATCCAAGCGCTTCACTGTCGTCGGCGGGGTACAAACGGGCAGGCGAACGTAGCGGGCTGGATTCACAGGCGCATGATGACCAGGGCGGTGTCGTCGGTGGCGTCGCCTGATGGAAGCAGGTCGTTGAGCACGGCGTCGGCGAGGGCTTCGGGGTCCTCTGCCTGGTGGCCGGCCAGAGAGTCGGCGAGACGGGCGAGGCCGGTGTCGATGTCTTCGCCGCGTCGTTCGATCAGGCCGTCGGTGTAGAGCGCGAGAACGGCGCCCTCGCGGAAGGTCGTGACAGCCTGGATCCGGGGGGCGTGCTGAGGGCAGGCGGCCAGGGGCGGGTCGGTGGCCTGGTTCAGGAACGCGACGGTCTCGTCCCTCTGCAGGAGCGCGGGTGGGGGGTGGCCGGCGCTGCTGTAGGTGATGGTGTGGGTCTCCCAGTCGATGAATGCCGTGGCCACGGTGGTGTTCTCGGCGCCGTCGACGGTGCGGGCGTACAACCCGAGGACTTCCAGGGCGCGGGCGGGACCTTCGGCGACGAGGGAGGCGGCGCTGAGGGCGCTGCGCAGTTGTCCCATGACGCCGGCCGCGGCCAGGCCGTGGCCGACGACGTCGCCGACAGCGACGGAGATGCGGTCACCGGGCAGATCGACCAGGTCGTACCAGTCGCCGGCCACATTCAGTGCTTCGGCGGCAGGCCGGTAGCGTACGGCCGCCTGATGTCGGCCGACCGGGCGCAAAGCGGGCAGCATGGATTCCTGCAAGGCCAGCGCCACTTCACGGGCGCGGATGAGTTCGGTGACGTCCTCCGCCCGGTGCAGCAACAGCGCCACCCGCCCATCCGGTCCGAACACGGGAATGTTGGTCATGTTGAAGTACCGCTCGTGCCACACTCCGGGCTGATCGGGGTCCTCCCTGTCGTAGCGTTGCAACGCTACGATGCTGCGCTCACCGGTGTCGGCCGCCTGGCGCAGTGACGCCAGAACTCTGAGCAGGAGAGGCTCGGCGGGGGCTCTTTCGGGGTGGTCCTCAGGCACGAAGTGACCGATCACTTGTTCGCGTGGAAGGCCCCGCAGGCGCAAGAACTCCGCGTTGGCGTCCGCGTAGATCAGTTGCGGGGTCACTAGCGCCACCGCCCCGGGAAGGACCTGGAACACCGCCGCGTAGTCGATCGCCGGTACCTTCATGACTTCCCTGCCTTGCCCGCAGCTCTGTCTCTTTTCACGATACGAGCGGGGAGTCGCAGCTCGCCTCATGATGTTGTGGGCCCGAGGGCGGCTACACACGAGCGGTGATCGATTGGCGTGCCCGGAGACCTCGCCGGGGCATACGCCGCGGTCTGAGCGTCGAACCGCATTCGGCACGGCTGCAAGGGTCAGGCGCCTACCTCCTTCACCCACCACTCACCCCAGCTCCCATCCCGTCCGCCGTCGACCCACACACCGTCTTCGACACGGCCCCGTCCGGCCCGTCCCGCACCTGACGGCCCAGAGAGGGCCCCAGCACAGCATCAAGGCCCCTACCAGCGACGAGTACGCAGGTAGGGGCCTTGATCGTTCCGCGTTACTTCTTCTTGCCCTGGTTCTTGACCGCCTCGATCGCCGCTGCGGCCGCCTCGGGGTCGAGGTAGGTGCCGCCCGGGGTGATCGGCTTGAAGTTCTCGTCCAGCTCGTAGGCCAGCGGGATGCCCGTCGGGATGTTCAGGCCCGCGATGTCGGCGTCGGAGATGCCGTCCAGGTGCTTGACCAGGGCGCGCAGCGAGTTGCCGTGGGCCGCGACCAGGACCGTGCGGCCGGCCAGGAGGTCGGGGACGATGCCGTCGTACCAGTAGGGAAGCATCCGGACGACGACGTCCTTCAGGCACTCCGTGTCCGGGCGCAGCTCCGGCGGGATGGAGGCGTAGCGGGCGTCGTGCGCCTGCGAGAACTCGGAGTCGTCCGCGAGCGGCGGGGGCGGGGTGTCGTACGAGCGGCGCCAGAGCATGAACTGCTCCTCGCCGAACTCGGCCAGCGTGGCCGCCTTGTCCTTGCCCTGGAGGGCGCCGTAGTGGCGCTCGTTCAGGCGCCAGCTGCGGTGGACCGGGATCCAGTGGCGGTCGGCGGCTTCGAGGGCGAGCTGCGCCGTGCGGATCGCGCGCTTCTGGAGAGACGTGTGGACCACGTCGGGGAGAAGACCGGCGTCCGTCAGGAGCTCGCCGCCGCGGACTGCCTCCTTCTCGCCCTTCTCGTTGAGGTTGACGTCCACCCAGCCGGTGAACAGGTTCTTCGCGTTCCACTCGCTCTCGCCGTGGCGGAGGAGGATCAGCTTGTACGGTGCGTCGGCCATGGGAAAGAGCGTAATCCACCCGTTCGGGGCGCCGCCCCGCCCGGCCGGTGGGTGGACGGTTGACGGAGTCTGTTAATCGAGTGGCAACCGACGGACCGGCTCTGTAACTTGTGCCTACCGCTTGCGCCGCTTACATCGCCTCTCACGTCCGGGGCGTCGTCCATCCACGGGGGTCCGCTGTCATGCCCGCAACCAGTCTCAGACGTGCCGCCCGGGAGACCGTCTCCGGGCTCCCCCGTGAGTTCTGGTGGCTGTGGACCAGCACCCTGGTCAACCGGCTCGGCGCCTTCGTGGCCACCTTCATGGCCCTGTACCTGACGCTCGACCGCGGCTACTCCGCCTCGTACGCCGGTCTCGTCGCCTCGCTGCACGGGCTCGGCGGAGTCGTCTCCTCGCTGGGCGGTGGCGTCATGGCCGACCGGCTGGGGCGGCGGCCGACGCTGCTCATCGCCCAGACGGCCACCGCCGCCTCCGTCGCGCTGCTCGGTTTCATGACCGACCCGGTCGCCATCGCGGCCGTCGCCTTCCTCGTCGGCATGGCCTCCAACGCCTCCCGGCCGGCCGTGCAGGCGATGATGGCCGACCTCGTCCGGCCCGAGGACCGGGTACGGGCGTTCTCCCTCAACTACTGGGCCATCAACCTCGGGTTCGCCGTCTCCTCCACGGCCGCCGGGTTCATCGCCGAGTTCAGCTATCTCGCCGGGTTCCTGATCGAGGCCGGGATGACCCTGGCCTGCGCGCTCGTCGTCTTCCTGAAGGTGCCCGAGTCCCGGCCGGAGGCCGCGGACAGCGAGGACGCGGAGGAGGCCGTCAGCCTCGGGACCGTGCTGCGCGACGGGCGGTACATGGCCGTCGTCGGGCTGTCCTTCCTCGTCGCGCTGATCTTCCAGCAGGGGGCCGTGGGACTGCCGGTGGCCATGGGCCGGGCCGGGTTCTCGCCCGCCGACTACGGCCTCGCCGTCGCCGTCAACGGCGTCCTGATCGTCGCCCTCCAGATCCCGGTCACCCGGTTCATCGAGCACCGCGACCCACGCACGCTGCTGGTGCTCTCCTCGCTCCTCGCCGGGTACGGCTTCGGGCTCACCGCCTTCGCCGGATCGGTCGGCGTCTTCATGGTCACCGTGTGCGTGTGGACCCTCGCCGAGATCGTCAACGCGCCCACCCAGACCGGCCTCGTCGTCCGGCTCTCGCCGGTCCACGGGCGTGGCCGCTACCAGGGCGTCTACACCCTGTCGTGGTCCGTCGCCGCGCTGGTCGCCCCGCTGATGTCCGGCGCGGTCATCGACCGCTGGGGCGCGCAGTGGCTGTGGGCGACGTGCGCCGTGGTGGGAACGGTCGCGGGCCTGGGGTACGGGGTGCTCATGCGGAGACTGCCGAAGGAGACCCCGACAGCACCTGCACCGCCGCCCGCGGACCCGGGACGCGAGGACACAAGCACCGAGCGCACGGGCGCCGAAGACACGGCGACCGAGGTCCGCGCCGCGTGAGCGGTCCGGGCGGGTGACCCGGGCGGCCCGGGTGGTCTGGGCGGGCCGGGCGGTCCGGGGAAACGGCCGGGCCCGTCACGGCCGAGGGCCCGGGAGGGCACGGGGACCGAGGGCACGGCGGCTGGGGCCCGACACCTGAGGCCCGGCGACCTGAGGCGCGGCGGTCGGGGCGCGGAGGGCGAGGACGTCAGGGCCGAAGGCACAACGACCGCGAGCACGACGGCCGGAAGCGCGGCAGCCGAGGCTCACGCCGCCTGAGCGGCCCGGACCGGTGGCCCGGGCGAGTGGTTCGAGCGGGCCGGGGAAACGGCCGCCGAGGCTCGCGCCGCCTGAGCCGTACGGGTACGGCGCCGCGTCGAGCCCCCTGGCTGCGCGGTGATGCGCGGGCAGGGGGCTCGGTGTGGCGATCTGGGTGATCTGGGTGATCAGAGGGAGATGTTGACGCCGACGTGGCCGTACTGGCCGAGGACGCCCTGCACCTCGCTCGTGACGCCGTTGAGCTGGGACAGCACCTCGGTGCTGGTGACGGTCGTGGCGCCGAGGGAGGCACTCGCCTCGGGGCTCAGGCCGCCGGCGACGGAGTCGAGGTCGGCGTCGGAGATCTCGACGGTCTGAACCTGGTGAGCGGAGTTCATGGGGAAACTGCCCTTCGCATGGATGGTCCACAGGGGGGAGCGGCGCCGCTGGGGACAGACGGTGAGCCGCGGCCGCGGGCGTGCGCCGGCCTTTTCAGAGCACCTCGGCACGGTCCCGACGGTGCCAGCGATACAACCACGGAGCGCGCCGGAGCAGCCAGTCAATCACCGCCCCCACCTGGCCAATTGGCCGCTCTCGTCGTCTCATTCGTGCGGGCGTGCTCACGCGACGCGGGCGGTTTCTCCACACCTCCCGTCACACAGGCACCGCACAGCTCTTGCCACCGCCGCGCCAACCACGACAACTCCGCACGAAGGGGAACCGAGACAGGCCGCCCGCCCGGCAGTTGCGTGCGCGCTGTGCAGATTCGGCGCCGGACCGCGGGAGCGGTGATGGGCGTCACATTCGCTCGTGTCACATCTCGGCGAGCCCGCCCGTCAGAGGTGTGCAGTCATCGACGACCACACGGGAGCAGATCATGGAAGCGCGTCTGAACCTCTTCGGCAACACGCTCGCCACCAAGGCGGTCAAGCACCTCAACGCGGTGGGCACGGTGGTCGCGGAGTCCGGGCTGCCCGCCGCCACGCAGGAGTTGGTGAAGATCCGGGCCAGCCAGATCAACGGCTGCGGATTCTGCACCGACATGCACACCAAGGACGCGACCGCCGCCGGTGAGAGCGCACAGCGGCTGCACCTGGTCGCCGCCTGGCGGGAGGCCAAGGTGTTCACCGAGGCCGAGCGGGCCGCCCTGGAGCTGGTGGAGGAGGGCACCCGGATCGCCGACGCGGCCGGTGGCGTCCCGGACGAGGTGTGGGAGAACGCCGCCAAGCACTACGACGAGAACCAGCTCTTCGGCCTGATGACGCTGATCGCCCTCATCAACGCCTACAACCGGCTGAACGTCATCGTCCGGATGCCCGCCGGCGACTACCAGCCGGGCCAGTTCAAGTAGTCACCCGAGAGTGCCGGAGGGTGCGCCCCGCCCGCGCGGGGCGCACCTCGCGGAGGACCGCACGGACGCGCCTCGCGGAGGACCGCACGGACGCACCTCGCGGAGGACCGCACGGACGCGCCTCACGGATGCATCCGCGCCCCCTTCAGCACCTTGTCCACCCCGCTCCGCGGGCCGTGCACCGCCAGCCCCACCAGGTCCAGTTCCGCCGTCGGCACGGCACGCACCGCCGCCCGGTTGTCGCGGTCGTTGCCCGTCGTGAACAGGTCCGCGGTGAAGACGGCCCTGGGCAGGGCGCGGCTCAGCGCCCTGGTGTGGGCCGCCTTCAACGTCTCCTTCGTGCCCGCGAAGACCAGCACCGGCTGGCGGAACATGGGCAGGTACCCGACCCCGTCCGCGTCCTCGTACGGCTCGCCGATCACCTCGGGAACCTGACTGCCGAGACCGCTGACCAGGAACGCGGTGACGTTGAGGCGCTGCCAGGGCTCCAGGTCCTCGCGCAGCAGCACGGCGATCTTCGTGTCGAAGCGTACGGGCCCGGGACTGATCGATTCGGTGTTCATGCAGTGAGACTGCCGGTCGGCCGGACCGCGGGTCTTGTACGTTCTTAACGTGGCCGACCGGCAGGAAGTCTCCGCCTGGCGCCCGCGCATCCCGGGTGTCGTGGAGGTCTTCCACGCCCACTTCACCGAGTACGCCTATCCGATGCACGTCCACGACGCCTGGACGCTGCTCATCGTGGACGCCGGGGCCGTACGGTACGACCTCGACCGGCATGAACACGGCACCCCGCTCGACACCGTCTCGCTGCTGCCGCCGCACGTGGCGCACAACGGCTCGCCCGCCACCCCGGACGGCTTCCGCAAGCGGGTCGTCTACCTCGACAGCAGCCTGCTGGGCGAGGACCTGATCGGGGCCGCCGTCGACACGCCCGATCTGCGGGATCCGCTGCTGCGGCAGCGCGTCGGGCGACTGCACTCCGCCCTCGCCCGGCCCGGTGACGAACTGGAGGCGGAGAGCCGGCTGACGCTCGTCGGGGAGCGGCTGCGGGACCATCTGCGGCGGCGCACGGACATGCCCTTGTGCCGTCCGGATCCGGTACTCGCCCGCCGGCTGCGGGAGTTGCTCGACGCCCGGGTCGTCGACGGGGTCCGGCTGGAGGAGGCCGCACGGTCGCTGCACGCCCATCCCGCCCATCTGGTGCGGGCGTTCAGCGGGGCGTACGGCATCGCCCCGCACCAGTACCTCATGTCGCGGCGGGTCGGGCGGGCCCGGCGGCTGCTGCTGGACGGGCTCGCGCCGGGCGAGGTGGCGGCCGTCACCGGATTCTTCGACCAGGCCCATCTCACCCGGCACTTCAAGAAGCTGGTCGGGGTCACCCCCGGCCGCTACCGGCTCAGCGCGCGCTGAGCGTCAGTCCGCAGGGCGTTCGATCAGATGCCTGAACGCGTCCAGGTTCCGCGTCGACTCGCCCCGGGACACCCGCCAGGCGTACTCCTTGCGGATCGAGGAGGCGAAGCCCAGCTCCAGGAGGGTGTTGAAGGCGCCGTCGGCCGCTTCCAGGACCTGGCCGAGGAGGCGGTCGATCTCGTCGGGGGTGACCGAGGCGAGGGGCAGGCGGGCGGTGACGTAGACGTCGCCGAGGCGGTCGACGGCGTAACTCACGCCGTACAGCTTGAGGTTGCGCTCCAGGAGCCAGCGGTGGACGCCCGCCTCGTTCTCGTCGGGGTGGCGGACGACGAAGGCGTTGAGGGAGAGCGAGTGGCGGCCGACGAGGAAGGAGACCGTGGTCGAGAGCTTGCGGGTGCCGGGGAGCTTGACCACGTAGTTCCCGGGCTCGGGGCTCTCCCACTCCAGCTCGGCGTCCTCCAGGACGCCCTCCAGGACCTGCGCGGTCTTGTCCACATCACCCATGGGGCGAGCGTACGCGACGGCGGTGGGACTGGGTCGCGGCCGTGTAGACCTCGGCGGTGGCGGTGGCCGCCGTGTCCCAGCCGAAGGACTGCGCGTGCCGGGCGGCGGCCCGGCCCATGGTGGCGGTGAGCGCGGGCTCGTCGGCGAACCGGCGCAGCACGCGCGCGTAGTCGGCCGGGTCGTGGCCCTGGACCAGGAAGCCGGTCGCGCCGTCGCGCACGGCCACCGGCAGCCCGCCGACCGAGGCGGCCAGCACCGGCGTACCGGCCGCCTGCGCCTCGATCGCGACCAGCCCGAAGGACTCGCTGTACGACGGCATGACCAGCAGCGACGCGGCCCGGAACCAGTCCGCGAGCTGCTCCTGGCCGACCGGCGGGCGGAACCGTACGACGTCCGCGATGCCGAGCCGCGCCGCGAGCTTCTGCAGCCCCTCCGGCTTGGCGAGCCCGCTGCCGCTCGGGCCGCCGACGATCGGCACGAGCATGCGCGAGCGCAGCTCCGGGCGCTCGTCCAGCAGGACGGCGACGGCGCGCAGCAGCACGTCGGGGGCCTTCAGGGGCTGTATGCGGCCCGCGAAGAGCGGGATCAGGGCGTCCTGCGGCAGGCCCAGGCGCAGCCGGGCGGCGGCGCGGCCGTCGGCCGGGCGGAAGCGGTCGAGGTTCACGCCGGGGTGGACGACGGCGACCTTGGCGGGATCGGCGTCGTAGTGCCGGACCAGCTCGTCGGCCTCCTCCGCCGTGTTGGCGACGAGGCGGTCGGCGGCGGCCACGATCTGGGTCTCGCCGATGACGCGGGCGGCGGGCTCGGGGGTGTCGCCGGCGGCCAGGCTGGCGTTCTTGACCTTGGCCATCGTGTGCATGGCGTGCACCAGGGGCACGCCCCAGCGCTGGGCGGCGAGCCAGCCGACGTGGCCGGAGAGCCAGTAGTGGGAGTGGACGAGGTCGTAGTAGCCGGGGCGGTGGCCGGCCCAGGCCTGCATCACGCCGTGCGTGAAGGCGCACAGCTGGGCGGGCAGGTCCTCCTTGTTGAGCCCCTCGTAGGGGCCCGCGTCCACGTGCCGGACGAGGACGCCGGGGGCCAGCTGGACGGTGGGTTCGAGGCCGCCGGAGGTGGCGCGGGTGAAGATCTCGACCTCGATGCCCTGCGCGGCGAGGCGCTGGGCCAGCTCCACGATGTAGACGTTCATGCCGCCGGCGTCGCCGGTGCCGGGCTGGTGGAGCGGGGACGTGTGCACGGAGAGCATGGCGACCCGGCGCGGCCTGCGGTGCAGCCGGAGCCGGGGGGCGGTCGCCGGAGAGCGGCGCCCGAGCCTGCTGACGTACTGGCTCACCTGGCGTTCCTCCTGGGCTGCGGGCATGCCTGCCGGAGGGCCTGCCGCGCCCTCCAAGGGGGTGCAACAGCGGGCGGGGGCGCTGTCATTTCCCGATCGGACCGCTTTACCCAATCATGACCTTCCCGCGGTCAACCATAGGGGTGGGTGCCTGCCATCCGTCGCGCGGGTGCCGGTCGGCGGTCCGGGTGGGTGCCAGACCCGCACGCGACACCTCTTTACTCGTGGCGGAAACCTCTTAGAACAAGGCTTGACCTGCTGCGATACAACCTTTGACAGCGTCTGCGCGGGGCATGTACACGCTTCCTCGTGCTCCGTTCCCGTCACCTCACCAGGGCGGCGCGTGCCATCGGCACGTCGGCCGCCGCGGCCGCCCTCTCCGTCGCCGCCGCCCAGTCCGCGCTCGCCTGCGACATCGCCGACTTCACCGCCGCCCCGGCCTGCGACAGCGCGGGCAAGCCCGTCGTCCGGGTCACCGACAAGGACGCCTCCGGCACCCCCGCCACGCTCACCCTGAAGATAGAGCTGAGCATGCCGGGCGGGGAGCGGGACGTCGACACCGGCACCATCGGGCACCCGACCGCGCAGGGCGCGAGCGTCGACCTGCATCCCCTGGACTGGCACGCCGGGCAGACCTTCGTGGTCCACGTGAAGGCGGGCGACAGCGTCGACGAGGACCTCAAGCCCCCGGTGGTCGTCCCGGACGACTTCACCTGCACGCCCGCCGGCGGCTCCGCCCCCTCGGCCTCCCCGACACCGTCCGCCCCCGCGTCCTCGGCGGCGCCGTCCGCGCGCCCCTCCTCGGCGGCCTCCGCCGTCCCGGCCCCGGCCCCCAGCGGCAGCCCGGCCGCCTCGCCGGTGGCGAGCGGCGCCCCGTCGCCCGCGGGCGGGGGGACCCGCCTCGCCGAGACCGGTGCGTCCAGCGGCACCCCGCTGATCGCCGGTGCGGCGGCCGCACTGGTCGTGGTGGGCGGCGGCATCGTCCTCGTCCTGCGCCGCAAGGCCGCACAGCGCTCCCGCTGACCCCCGACCCCACGCGCCCGGCCGACGGAGTTCGGCCGGGCGCCCGCTTACCCTCGTAGGCATGACAGCCCGCGCAGCCTCCCGCCCTGTCGGAACGGTGACGCGCGGGACGACCAACCCGAACCGGCTGCGCCGCATGGACCGGTGGATCGCCGCCACGCACGGCGCCGAGCTGTGCCGCGCCGCGGACCCGCTCGCGATCGACCTCGGCTACGGCGCCGCGCCCTGGACCGCCGTCGAACTGCTCGGCCGGCTGCGGACCGTCGCGCCCCGCGCGCGCGTGGTCGGCGTCGAGATCGAACCGGAGCGGGTGGCGGCGGCCAGGCCGTACGAACGCGACGGGCTGGTCTTCCGGCACGGCGGCTTCGAGATCCCCGTCGCCGGACGCCCGCTGCTCGTCCGGGCCGCCAATGTGCTGCGCCAGTACGACGAGGACCAGGTCGCGGCCGTCTGGGAGCGGCTGTGCGCGCGGCTCGCCCCGGCGGGCGCCGGCTCGCGCGGCGGGCTGCTGGTCGAGGGGACGTGCGACGAGATCGGGCGGCGCCACGTGTGGGTGGCGCTCGGCCCGGAGGGGCCGAGGACCGTGACCTTCGCGACGCGGCTGGGCTCGCTGGAGCGGCCGTCCGACCTCGCCGAGCGGCTGCCGAAGGCGCTCATCCACCGCAACGTCCCCGGCGAGCCGGTGCACGCCTTCCTGCGCGACTTCGACCGCGCCTGGGCCGCCGCCGCGCCCTACGCCTCCTACGGCGCCCGCCAGCGCTGGCTGCGCGCGGTACGGGACCTGACGGCGGACTGGCCGGTGACGGACTCCCCGGCCCGCTGGCGGCAGGGCGAAGTGACGGTCATGTGGGGGGCGTTGGCGCCGCGCGGCTGACCCCGGTGTCCGGTGGGACCGCCGGGCGTGGAGGGGAGGGGAGGGGAACGATCTCCGTGCGTCGTTCGTCACATCGGCGGGGGATCGTCGTACGGCGGCGGGTGCGGGGGGATTGCTTCCTGTGTCGTTTCCGTGGGTCTGTCATTGCCTCTGTCGTTTTGCGCCATGACGTGACACGATCCCCGGGCACCGTAAGTTACTGACGGTAAATCAGGTTGGGGGACGTGTGATGGGCTGGGGCAAGCGCGGCATGCTGATGGCCGCCGTGACCGTGGTCTGCGCGGTGACCGCGCTGTCGGCACCCGGCACGGCCTTCGCCGCTCCGGCACCCACGCCGAGCGCGACCCCCTCCCCCGCGTCGTCCCCGACTCCCGTGCCCGGCAAGGACCTTGAGAAGGTCCGCGAGCAGCTGGACAAGCTCTACCACGACGCGGCCGTCGCGACCGACGCCTACAACGCCGCCGAGGAACGGACGAAGAAGCAGTCCGCCGAGATCGTCGCGCTGGCCAAGAAGATCGCCACGGGGCAGCAGCGGCTGGAGAGGCTCAAGGACCAGGCGGGCGCGGCGGCCAGGGAGCAGTACCGCACCGGCGGTCTGCCGCCCACCGCGCAGTTCCTGCTCAGCGACGACCCGGGCCAGTTCCTGGACGGCGCCGGGCTGGTGCTCCAGGGCCAGCAGGCGACGAAGAAGCTGATCGGCGAACTGACCGGCACGCAGGACGACTTGCAGGCCTACGCCGTCGACGCCGCCGACCGGTGGCAGAAGCTGGACGCCGACCGCAAGACCAAGGCCGACGCCAAGAAGAAGATCGAGCAGCAGATCTCCGCCGCGAAGAAGCTCGAATCCGAGCTGGCGAAGAAGGACCAGGAGCGGCTGGACCAGCTGGAGAACCAGGCCGCGCTGAAGGCCCAGACCGCCTGGCTGGACACCGGCATCCTCAAGGAGATCAACGCCAAGGCCTCCGAGCAGGGCAGGAAGGCCGTCGCGTTCGCCACCGCCCAGCTCGGCAAGCCGTACGTGTGGGGTGCCGAGGGCCCCGGCTCCTTCGACTGCTCGGGCCTGACCTCCCAGGCCTGGGCGGCGGCCGGCCGGCCCATCCCGCGCACCTCGCAGGAGCAGTGGCAGCAGCTCAAGCACGTCGACATCAAGGACATGCGGCCCGGCGACCTCATCGTCTACTTCACGGACGCCAGCCACGTCGCCATCTACATCGGCGACGGCGCCATCATCCAGGCCCCCCGCCCGGGCCGGAACGTCACGATCGCGGGCGCCGGCTCGATGGCGATCCTGGGCGTCGTACGGCCCGACGCGTAGGCCTCACGGCCGGGACACACCCCGCACCCCACCCGCACATCACCCCCCGCACCACCCTGCGCGTGACCCACGCCATGTGACCCACCGCACCCCAACCCCCGCCCGAACCCCGGCAGACGTGAGCTTCGTCATCCCGCGGGCCGGGGCGCCCTGTCCAACTGCGGTAGGGAACGCGGCATATGACAGCGGCCTGCGCGGGAGCGACGCGGCTCACACCATTCCATCAGGGCGGGCAATGCCGCTATGGTCACCCGTCGATGGCCCGAGACCCTCGGCGCCGTCACGCCCTCGGGGGGAGGGAAGGAACCCGACACCATGCCCGTACCCGTACCGCGGCAGAGAGCGATCCCGGCCGTGGAGAGTGGTCAGGCGCAGGAGGCCGCCACCGCGGTCGGCGGCCCCCTCAAGGAAGAGGCCCACCGCGACGCCACGCCCACCAGCGGCACCGGCACCACTCTCACGCTGCTGCTGATCGAGGACGATCCGGCCGGCTCGCCGCTGGCGCACGAGTTGCAGGACTCGGCCGGCAAGCCGATCCGCGTGCGCACCGCCCGCAACCTCACCGAGGCCGAGCGGCTGCTCACCGACGACGTCCACTGCATCCTGCTGGACCTCGCGCTGTCCGCGCCCGCCCGCGACGACGCCGACGACGAGCTGGCCGTGCTCAAGCACGTGCTCCGGCTCGCGCCCCGGCACGCCGTGCTCGCGCTGACCGCCTCCGCCGACCCCGAGCGCGGCGCCGAGGCCGTGCGCGTGGGGGCCCAGGACTATCTCTTCCGGGACGAGCTGGACGGCCGGCTGCTGAGCCGCGCCATCCGGTACGCGGTGGAGAGGAAACGTTCCGACACCGCGGAACGGCGCCTCGCGGAGGGCCGGCTGCGCGCCCAGGAGAACCGCCGGCTGGAGCGCGGGCTGCTGCCCACGCCCCTGCTGGACGGCTCCGAGCTGCGCTTCGCCGCCCGCTACCGCCCCGGCCGCTCCCGGGCACTGCTCGGCGGCGACTTCTACGACGCCGTCCGCACGCCCGACGGCACGGTGCACGCGATGATCGGTGACGTCTGCGGCCACGGCCCGGACGAGGCCGCGCTCGGCGTGGAGCTGCGCATCGCCTGGCGGGCGCTGACGCTGGCCGGGCTGTGCGGGGACGAGCTGCTGAGCACGCTGCAGCAGGTGCTGGAGCACGAGCGCGCCGACGAGGAGATCTTCGCGACGCTGTGCACGGTCGACATCGCGCCGGACGGCCGCAGCGCGGGCCTGTGCCTGGCCGGGCACCCGGCACCGCTGCTCGCCCGTCCCGGGCGGGACGCGACGCTGCTTCCCTACGACAACAACGGCCCCGCGCTCGGGCTGCTGCCCGGGGCGCGCTGGCCGCGGATGCAGGTCGAGCTGGGGGCCGAGTGGAGCCTGATGCTCTACACCGACGGGCTGATCGAGGGGCGGGTCGGCGACGGCGGGGAGCGGCTGGGTCAGGACGGCATGGTGTCGATGATCCGGCGGCAGCTGTCCGAGGGGCTGCGGGGCGAGGCGCTGCTGCGGGCCGCGGTGGCCGAGGTCCGGCAGCTCAACGGGGGCGAGTTGACGGACGACGTGGCGGTCGTGCTGCTGGACCGGACGCTATGAGCGGTACCTCCCCGTAGGAGGTACCGCTCCGTCGCCGGCTGCCGGTCGGGGCGCTGCTTGTCAGCGGCCGCCGTTGTACGGCCCGTACGGACCGTCGCTGCTGCTGCCGCGGCCCCGCTTCCGGAAGCCCTTGCCGCCCGAGACCTGCTGGAGGGCCGGGCGGACGTCCACGAAGAAGACGATCGTGGCGACCAGGCCCGCGAGCTGGAGGAAGAGCCAGGGGACGAAGAGGTTCACCGCGACCGCGAGGCCCAGGATGATCAGCCAGAAGCCCTTGTTGTTCTTGTTCGCGGCGCGGTAGGCGTCCTCGCGGAAGATCGCCGCCATCACGAACGCCACGATGGCGAGCGCCAGCATGGCGGTGAAGATCAGCCACATCACTCCGCCGATTGCCGTTGTCAGCACAGTACCCACCACCCGAGTCGAGTCGTCCGTACAGCCACGGTACCCATACAACGGGCCGGACACCCCGAAGGTGCCCGGCCCGGTGCCGGCTCGTCGCGCGCGCTCACTTCGCGGGCGGCGTGGTCTTCTTCGCGGTGGTGCTCTTGCGCGGCGCCGGGGCCTTCTTGGCGGCCGGCTTCTTCTCGGCGGGCGCGGCCTCGGCCTCGGCGGGCTTCGGCTCCTCCTCCTTGACGGCGACCGGCTCGGGCCTGCCCTCGACGGCGATCGCGAAGTCCTCGATGTCCTCGGCGGCTTCGCCGCGCCAGGTCTTCACGGTCTGCTCGCCGTGCTCGGCGACCTTCTCGTAGGTCTCGCGGGCCTTGACGGCGTACTCGGCGGCGACGCCGACACCGCGCAGGGCGAGGTCCTGGGCCTGCTCGCCGAGCTTCTTCAGGTCCACGTCGAGGGTGCCGAGGAACTCGTTGACCTTGGTCTGCAGGGTCTCCTGCGCCTCCTTGGCGCGGGCGGCGGCCTTCTCCTGCACGGCCTTGGGGTCGGTGTTGCGCACGGCCTCGATGCGGGCCGGGGCCTCGGCGCGCAGCTGCTCGACCAGGGCGGGCACCTTCTTGGCCTGCTGGTAGGCGAGGTCGGCGGTACCGGCGGCGAAGTAGAGCGGAGTCGGGTCGCTGAGGGTCTTGCGCAGGTCGTCGGTGATGGCCATGGTGATCTGGTCCTCCCGGATTCGCGTTCGGCTGAGGGTTGGTGTGGTCCGCGGTGGGGCGGCCGGCGCCCTGGTCCGGTTATCCGGCCGTCCGCCGCGGACCGGCATCGACATCGCTTCTGCCGGCCGCGGCGCCGGCGCCGTCCGTGCCGCCGGCGCCGTGGTCCGCGCCCGCCGGGCCGTCCTCGGCCGCGTCGGGCTCGCCGCCCCCGAATCCGTTCTCCTTGCGGAAGGACTCGTAGATCTGGAGCAGCACCTGCTTCTGCCGCTCGTTGAGCGAGGGGTCGGCGAGAATGCCGGCGCGCGTCGCGCCTTCCCGGAGGCGTTCCTCCCCGTCCCGCTCCGCGTCGAGGATGCCGGCGCGCACGTACAGCGTCTCGGCGGAGATGCGCAGGGCCTTGGCGACCTGCTGGAGCACCTCCGCGCTGGGCTTGCGCAGCCCGCGCTCGATCTGGCTCAGGTACGGATTGGACACCCCGGCGGCGTCGGCGAGCTGCCGCAGCGACAGCTGGGCGTTCCGCCGCTGTTCGCGCAGGTACTCACCGAGATTGCCGACGTTCAGCGATGCCATGCCCCCACTGTGCCCCACCCATGCTAACAATTGCAAGCACCTTGCTTGCAAAAGTGTGTCGCGGGGTGGGGCACGGTGGCCGGCCGGTCACCGGGACAGCTGCGCCGGTTCGTCGAGGCGGGTCAGCTTGTGCGGGTTGCGGACGACGTAGAGACCGGTGATGCGGCCGTCGGCCACCGTGGCGCTGACCGCGCACGGCTCCCCGTCGAGGTCGATCCGGATCGCCGGTGCGCCGTTGAGCCACACCGGCGCGAAGTCCGACGTGACCTCGCCGGCGCGCGCCAGCAGCCCCGCGACCAGCTCGGCGCCGTGGAACGGCGTCAGCCCCGCGGCCACCACCCCGCCGCCGTCGGTGATCATGACCACGTCGGGCGCCATGACGTCCAGCAGCTCCTGCAGCCGCCCGGTGCGCAGCGCCAGCAGGAAGCGCTCCACCACGGCCCGCTGTTCCGAGCGGCTCACCGTCACCCGGGGCCGCCGGGCCGCCACGTGCGCGCGGGCCCGGCGGGCGATCTGCCGTACGGTGGCGGCCGGCCTGCCGACGGCCTCGGCGATCTCGCCGTACGGCAGGTCGAAGACCTCGCGCAGCACGAACACCGCGCGCTCGGTCGGCCCGAGGGTTTCGAGGACGGTCAGCACCGCCATCGACACACTCTCCGCGAGCTCGACGTCCTCCGCGACGTCCGGGCTGGTCAGCAGGGGTTCGGGCAGCCACTCGCCGACGTACTCCTCGCGTCTGCGCGCCAGGGTGCGCAGCCGGTTGAGCGACTGCCGGGTCACGGTGCGGACCAGGTACGACCGCGGGTCGCGGACCTCGGCCCGGTCGGCGCCCGCCCAGCGCAGCCAGGACTCCTGGAGCACGTCCTCGGCGTCGGCGGCCGAGCCGAGGATCTCGTAGGCGACCGTGAAGAGCAGGCTGCGGTGGGCGACGAAGGGGTCCTGCGCCGTCATGCCGTCGGGGCCGGGCCGGACGTCGCCGGGCGCCCGGCCAGGGGGATCTCGCAGGCGTCCGAGAAGCCCTGCGACTTCACTCCGAGTGCCGCGTTGTTCCTGGTCGAGAAGTTGGCGAAGGCGATCGCCGCCGTCAGCTCGACCAGTGCCGCCGGGCCGAGCCGGTCCAGCAGGCGCGCGACCAGCGCGTCGGTGACGGTCGGCGGGGTGTCCGTCATGCCCTCGGCGTACTCCAGCACGTCCCGCTCCAGCGGCGTGAACACGTCCGACTCCCGCCAGCGCGGCACCTGGCTCGCCTTGGTCAGGTCCAGGTCCTTGTGCTGCGCGAGGAAGTAGTTGATGTCGAGGCACCAGCCGCACCCGACCTGTGCCGCGACGGCCATGTGCGCGAACGTCTTGAGGCTGTCGTCGGCCATGTCCCACGCGGTCACCCGCGCCCCCATCTCCGAGCTCGCCCGGAAGACGTCGGGGTGGTGGCCGGTGGCCTCAAGGGGTTCGGGCACGAGGCCGTACTGCTCGATCATGCTCTCGCTCAGCTCGGCGGAGAGGTCCGCCTTCGGGACACGCAGTGCCATCGTCTTCTCCCGGTACGAACGGTACGAAGGGCTTGTCGCCATGAAGACACCGGCGGGATCCGGGATGTGACACCCCGGCCCGGATCAGTCGGCGACCGCGTCCTCGGGTGCCGTGCGGGCCAGGTCGGCGAGTGTGCCGAGCGCCTGGGCGAGGACGTCGCGCGGGGGTGTGGCGAGGCCCACGCGGACGGCGGCCGGGGCGTGGGCCTCGCCGACGGTGAACGCGGCCGCGGGCACGACCCCGATGCCGAGCCGGGCCGCGGCGGCGACGAACGTGTCCGCGCGCCAGCCGCCGGGCAGCCGCCACCAGCAGTGGAAGGAGCGGTCCTCGCCGCGCACGTCGAACCCGGCGAGCCGCCGGGCCGCGATCTCCTGCCGCACCACCGCCTCCCGCCGCTTGGCGGCCGCCAACTCCGCGGCCGTGCCGTCCTGTTGCCAGCGGTGGGCGGCCTCCAGCGCGAAGCGCATCGGGGTGCAGCCGCTCGCGCGCAGGGCGGCGGAGAGGGTCGGCGTGAGCGCGGCCGGGGCGACGGCGAAGCCCAGGGTCAGACCGGGGGCGAGCCGCTTGGACAGGCTGTCGACGAGGACGGTCCGCTCGGGCGCGTACGCGGCGAGCGGCCGGAGTTCGTCGCGCAGGAACCCCCAGATCGCGTCCTCCACGGCCGGCAGGGCGAGCCGCTCCAGGGTCTCGGCCAGCTCCACGACCCGCCGCTCGGGCAGGGTGAGCGAGAGCGGGTTGTGCACGCGCGGCTGGACGTAGACGGCGTGCAGCGGGGCGGCCGCGTGGGCCCGCGCCAGCGCCTGCGGGACCAGCCCGTCCTCGTCCATGGCCAGCGGGACGAGGGTGATGCCGAGCCGGGCCGCCACGGCCTTGATCACGGGGTACGTCAGCTCCTCGACGCCGAGGCGGCCGCCCGGGGGCACCAGGGCGGCGACGGCGGCCGAGACGGCCTGCCGGCCGTTGCCCGCGAACAGGATCCGCGCGGGGTCGGGTCGCCAGCCGCCGCGGGCGAGGAGGGCGGCGGCGGACTCCCGGACAGCGGGCAGCCCGGCCGCGCCGACCGGCCGCAGGGCGTGCGCGAGGGCGTCCGGGCGCAGCAGCCCGCCGAGCCCCTCGGCGAGCAGGGCGCTCTGCTCGGGTACGACGGGGTGGTTCAGCTCCAGGTCGATCCGGGCGAGCGCCGGTTCGCTGAGCGCGGGGGCGGGGCCGTCGGGCGTCGCGCGCACGAACGTGCCGCGGCCGACCTCGCCCACGGTCAGGCCGCGCCGGGCCAGTTCCCGGTACACGCGCGTGGCGGTGGAGCCGGCGATGCCGTGCCGCCTGGCGAACGCGCGCTGCGGGGGCAGGCGGTCGCCGGGCCGCAGGGTGCCGGCGCGGATCTCCTCGGCCACGGCGTCGGCGACGCTCCGGTAGTCCTTCACGGCACCCACCCCACCACATCATTGCACCGAGCGCAATCTTTTGATTGCACCGAGGTATTGAACTGACCTACGCTCGCCGCATGATCGAACCAAGTGGAGTGTTCGGCGTGGGCCTGGTGGCGCTCGGCATGGTCCTCACGCCCGGCCCGAACATGGTCTATCTCGTCTCGCGCAGCATCACCCAGGGCCGCCGGGCCGGGATGATCTCCCTCGGCGGGGTCGCCCTCGGCTTCCTGGTGTACCTGCTCGCCGCGAACCTGGGCCTGTCGGTCGTCTTCACCGCCGTACCCGAGCTGTACGTCACGGTGAAGCTGGCCGGCGCCGTCTACCTCGCGTACCTCGCCTGGAACGCCCTGAAGCCGGGTGGCGTCTCGGTCTTCGCCCCGCAGGACGTGCCGCACGACTCGCCGCGCAGGCTCTTCACGATGGGCCTGATGACGAATCTGCTCAACCCGAAGATCGCCGTCATGTACGTCTCCCTGATCCCCCAGTTCATCGACCTGGGCAAGGGCCACGTGCTGCTCCAGGGGCTCCTGCTCGGCTCGGTCCAGATCGTGGTGAGCATCGCGGTCAACCTGGCCGTCGTGCTCGCCGCCGGCACCATCGCCGTCTTCCTCGCCCGCCGCCCCTCCTGGCTCAGGGTGCAGCGCTGGGTGATGGGCACGGTGCTCGGCGGGCTCGCCCTCTCCCTGGCCGCCGACACCTCGGGTCCTGCCTAGGGCCTCTCGAAGCCGTCAGGATTCGAGAAGCGCCGGCGGCGCGGGCGGCGTTAGGTTGGCCGGCATGGACCTCACCGCGGCACGCGCCGCCGACAGCCACGACCTGATCCGGGTGCACGGCGCCCGGGAGAACAACCTCAAGGACGTCGACGTCGAGCTGCCCAAGCGCCGGCTGACGGTCTTCACCGGGGTATCCGGCTCCGGCAAGAGCTCACTGGTGTTCGACACGATCGCCGCCGAGTCGCAGCGGCTGATCAACGAGACGTACCCCGCGTTCGTCCAGGGCTTCATGCCGAACATGGCGCGCCCCGAGGTCGACGTGCTCGACGGGCTGACCACCGTGATCACCGTCGACCAGCAGCGGATGGGCGCCGACCCCCGCTCCACCGTCGGCACCGCCACCGACGCCAACGCCGTGCTGCGCATCCTCTTCAGTCGGCTCGGCACGCCGCACATCGGCTCGCCCAAGGCGTTCTCCTTCAACGTGGCCTCGATCAGCGGCGCCGGCGCGGTCACCGTCGAACGCGGCGGACAGCAGGTCAAGGAGCGGCGCAGCTTCAGCGTCACCGGCGGCATGTGCCCGCGCTGCGAGGGCCGGGGCACGGTCTCCGACCTCGACCTGACCCAGCTCTACGACGACTCCCTCTCCCTCAACGAGGGCGCGCTGACCATCCCCGGCTACAAGTCCGGCGGCTGGAACTACCGGCTCTACACCGAGTCCGGCCTGGTCGACCCCGACAAGCCGATCCGCACGTACACGAAGCGCGAACTCCAGGACTTCCTGCACAAGGAACCGACCCGGATGAAGATCGCGGGCATCAACATGACCTACGAGGGTCTGATCCCGCGCATCCAGAAGTCCATGCTCGCCAAGGACAAGGAGGGCATGCAGCCGCACATCCGGGCCTTCGTGGACCGCGCGGTCACGTTCGCCGTCTGCCCCGAGTGCGCGGGCACCCGGCTCACCGAGGCGGCCCGCTCCTCGAAGATCGCGGGCGTGAGCATCGCCGACGCGTGCGCGATGCAGATCAGCGACCTCGCCGCGTGGGTGCGCGGGCTGGCCGAGCCGTCGGTGGCGCCGCTGCTCGCCTCGCTGCGGCACACCCTGGACTCGTTCGTGGAGATCGGCCTCGGCTATCTCTCGCTGGACCGGCCGGCGGGCACGCTGTCGGGCGGCGAGGCGCAGCGCGTGAAGATGATCCGCCACCTGGGCTCCGCCCTGACCGACGTGACGTACGTCTTCGACGAGCCCACCACCGGCCTGCACCCGCACGACGTCCAGCGCATGAACGACCTGCTGCTGCGCCTGCGCGACAAGGGCAACACGGTCCTGGTCGTGGAGCACAAGCCGGAGGTCATCGCCATCGCCGACCACGTCGTGGACCTCGGCCCCGGCGCCGGTACGGCGGGCGGCACGGTGTGCTTCGAGGGGACCGTCGAGGCGCTGCGGGGCAGCGGCACCCTCACCGGCCGCCACCTGGACGACCGGGCCGCCGTGAAGGACACCGTGCGCAAGCCGACGGGGGCGCTGGAGATCCGGGGCGCGCGGACGCACAACCTCCAGGACGTCGACGTGGACATCCCGCTCGGCGTGCTGTGCGTGGTCACCGGCGTCGCGGGCTCCGGCAAGAGCTCGCTCGTGCACGGCTCGGTACCCAAGGGCCCCGGGAGTGCGGACGTGGTCTCCGTCGACCAGGCCCCGATCCGTGGCTCCCGGCGCAGCAACCCGGCGACGTACACAGGCCTGCTGGAGCCGGTCCGCAAGGCCTTCGCCAAGGCCAACGGCGTGAAGCCGGCCCTGTTCAGCGCCAACTCCGAGGGCGCGTGCCCCACCTGCAACGGCGCCGGGGTCGTCTACACCGACCTCGCGATGATGGCCGGTGTCGCCACGCCGTGCGAGGAGTGCGAGGGCAAGCGGTTCCAGGCCTCGGTGCTGGAGTACACGCTCGGCGGGCGGGACATCGCCCAGGTGCTGGCGATGTCGGTGACCGAGGCGGAGGAGTTCTTCGCCACGGGCGAGGCGCACATCCCGGCGGCCCACAGGATCCTCCGGCGGCTGACCGACGTCGGCCTCGGCTACCTGACCCTCGGCCAGCCCCTCACCACCCTCTCCGGCGGCGAGCGCCAGCGGCTGAAGCTGGCCACGCACATGGCCGACAAGGGCGGCGTCTACGTCCTGGACGAGCCGACTGCGGGCCTCCACCTGGCCGACGTCGAGCATCTCCTCGGCCTGCTCGACCAGTTGGTGGACTCCGGCAAGTCCGTCATCGTGGTCGAGCACCACCAGGCCGCCATGGCCCACGCCGACTGGATCATCGACCTCGGCCCGGGCGCCGGGCACGACGGGGGCCGGGTGGTGTTCGAGGGGACACCGGCGGAACTCGTCGCTGCGCGCTCGACGTTGACCGGGAAGCACTTGGCCACCTACGTGGGGGTGTGACAGAGGGCACGGTTGCCACCGGCCGGGCGCACGCCACCCCCGTCAGAACGGCAGCGGGCGGGAGTGGACGACGTCCAGGCGGGAGACGGCCCGGGTCAGGACCACGTACAGGCGATGTGCGCCGCGCGGCTCCGCCGCCGTGACCGACGCCGGTTCCACGGCCACGACATGGTCGTACTCCAGGCCCTTCACCATGCTCGCCGGGACGAGCGTGACCCGGGCGCCCAGGGTGTCCGGCCCGGACGTGGCGATGCCGGCCGCGCTCAGTGCCTCCCCCACGCCGGCCACCTCCTCGTCCGCCGCGACCACGCCCACCGAGCCCTCGTGGGCCAGCGCCTCACGGACCGCCGTCACCGTCGTACCGGGCACGTCCGTCGTCGGCCGCAGCCGCAACGCGCCGTCCGTGCGCAGGGACCGGGCCGCCGGGACCGCGACGTCCAGCCGGGACAGGAGGCGGTTGGCCAGGGTCACGACGGCCGCCGGTACCCGGAAGCCGGTGGTCAGCGGCACCACGCGCGCCTCCGGCTTGCCGAGGTGGCGGAGCTGGACGGACCAGTCGCGGGCGGCCCACGGGGTGGTGCCCTGGGCGAGGTCGCCGAGGACGGTCAGCGAGCCGAAGGCCGCCCGGCGGGCGATCGCCCGGCACTCCATGGGCGACAGGTCCTGCGCCTCGTCGACCACGATGTGCCCGTATCCCTCGGGGTGTTCGATCAGCCCGGACAGCTCGTCCAGCAGCACCAGGTCGGCGGCCGACCAGCGGGCCGACTTGTACGAGCGCGGCGGCCGGGGCCACAGCAGGGCCGACTGTTCGGCGGGGTCGAGGAGACCGTCCGCCGCCGGCGCCAGCACCCCCGCGTCCGAGAGGAGTTCGGTGAGCGCCTCCTCCGGGCGGACCCTCGGCCACACCGTGTCCAGACACGCGGTGAGCGGCCGGGCCCGCTCGATGCGGCGCACCCAGGCGGCGGGCAGCACCCCGGCGCGCCGCTCGGCCCGCTCCCGCAGGCGCCGTACCACCCGGGTGCGCACCCGCTCGCGCCCGACGGCGTACGGCGGCTCCTCGGCGCGCACCTCGGCCACGATCGCGGCCAGTTCGGCGGCGGGCACCCGCCAGCGGTGGGAGCCGTCGGGCACGGCGAGGTCGCTGAGACCGTCGGTGCTCACGCGCGCGTACAGCGCCCGGCGCAGCACCTCGGCCATGCGGGCGTCGTGCTTGAGCGCGGCGGCGGCCGGGGAGTCGGCGCCCGTGACGGGGTGGCGGGCGATCTCCTCCGGCAGCGTCGTCTGCCGGTACCCCCCGTCGGTCGCGCCGCGCCGCGCGCTCTCGCCGAGGGCCGGGAGCACCTCGGCGATGTAGTGCAGGAAGGTGCGGTTGGGGCCGAGGATCAGCAGGCCGGAGCGCTGGAGGCGCCTGCGGTGGGTGTAGAGGAGGTAGGCGGCGCGGTGCAGGCCGACGGCGGTCTTGCCGGTGCCGGGGGCGCCCTGCACGCAGACCGAGTCGGCGAGGGCGGCGCGGACGAGGTCGTCCTGTTCGGGCTGGATGGTGGCGGCGATGTCCCGCATGGGCCCGACCCGGGGCCGTTCGATCTCGCGGGCGACGATGTCGCTCGCCCTCGACTCGCCCCGGCCCAGGTACTCGTCCTCCAGCCCGGTCAGGTCGGCGGAGTCGCCCGCGCCGCCGGGCGCCCAGCCGAACCGGCGGCGCACCTCCACGCCCTGGGGATCGCGGGCGCTCGCCTGGTAGAAGGCGCGGGAGACGGGGGCCCGCCAGTCGACCACGAGGGGCGGGGCGGCCGGGTCCTCGGTGATGCGCAGGCGGCCGACGTGGTAGGCCATGCCGCCGTGCTCGGGGTGGTGCCCGGCGAAGTCCAGCCGGCCGAAGAAGAGCGGGCCCGGCGGGAGTTCGCGCATGGCCTTGGCCTGGCTGCGCAGCCGGTGGCCGAGGACCTCGGCGTCGGCGCCGGAGGCGGAGACGTCCTCGCCGATGACGACCTGCTCGGCGGCGCCCTCGACCATCGCGGTGAGGGCGGCACGACAGGCGTCGTGGTGGGCGCGCTCGGCGTGGAGGGTGTCCGTGAGGGCGGGGTCGGGTGGCGTCATGGCGCCAGCGTACCGCCATAACGTTACTGAGTTAAATTTTTAACCCGGTCTCACACAGTGCCTCTCAGCTGCGGGAGCCCCTCCGCCAGCCGCGCGAAGGCCCGCTCCGCCGCCCGCACGGCGTCCGGGGCCACGTCCTCCACGGCCTCCCCCGCCGCGATCCGCCGCCAGTTGTCCTGGGCGAGGATCCGCTGGACGGCGATGATCTGCCCGGCCGCGAGCCGCGCGTCCAGATCGCCGCCGAGCGCCTCGGCGAGCGCCGCCTCCGACCGCTCCTGGTGCCGGTACGCCCGCGCCACCAGGGACGGGGTGCCGTAGAGCAGGGTGTGGAAGGCGAGCACCTGCGGATGGCCGTTCAGGCCCGTGACCGGGTCGCGGCGCTCCAGCCCGGCGAGGAAGTGCCGGCGCAGCGCGTCCAGCGGGTCGGCGGCCCCGGCGACCACCCGGGCCGCCTCCGTCTCGTGGTCCGCGATCCGGTGCAGGACCAGGTCCTCCTTGGCCGGGAAGTACCGGAAGAGAGTCGGCTTGGAGATCCCGGCCGCCGCCGCGACCTCCGCCACGGACACCGCGTCGAAGCCCCGCTCCAGGAACAGCCGTACGGCGGTGTCCGACACGTCCTGGTACATCCGCTGCTTCTTGCGCTCGCGCAGGCCCATCTCTTCCATGCGGCCGAGCCTATGCGGGACCGCCGGGACGGGTGGGCCGGGCCAGTACGCGGGTGAGGTACGGGTTGGCCCGGCGCCACGACGGCAGTCCCCGTGACGACAGCCCCAGCGAGGCGGTGGCCGCCGCCAGGGTCATCGCGTACGAGTCGAGGGCGCGGCGGACGTTGGGGGCGTCCAGGCTCGCGCCGGTGACCAGGCGGTCGAGGTCGACATAGGCCGACCGGACGATCTCGATCCAACGGTAGACCCGCCAGTCCTCCTGCCAGTTGCGGGTGAACCGCTGGGACAGCCGGTTCTCCCAGCGACGGAACATACGGTCGCGGATCTCCGGCCGGGTCGGGGTGAGGTGCATGTGCCGGACCAGCTCGTACAGCGGGTCGCCGACCACGGCCATCTCCCAGTCGATGAGGGTCAGCGCCAGGGCGTCGTCGCGTCGCACCAGGTTCCAGGGGTTGAGGTCGCCGTGCAGCAGGGCGGGGTCGCGGTCGGTGACCCGGTGCCGGGCGAGGATCTCGCGCAGCCGGGGCGCGTCGGGCAGGCCGAGGAAGCGGGCCAGCCGCTGGGACTCCTTGGGCAGTCCGGCCACCAGCGCCACGAGCTGGTCGCTGAGCCAGCCGTAGAAGCCGGGCGGGTCGGCCACCGGATCGACCTGCCCGTAGTCGACCTCGGTGAGCCCGGCCAACTGGTCGACCAGGCCGTCCGCCTCGTGCGGGAACAGTCCGTTCACCGGGTGCTCGGGGCGTCGGCCCGTGTCGGACGATCCTTCGTAGGTGTGGATGGCGAAGAGGTCCCCGGAGTAGGTGCGGATACCGACGGGGTCCATCGAATGGCTCTCGCCCAATGCCAGCACCCGGGGCGCGGCCACGGCCGCGCCGGACCGCTCGATGGCCTGGAGCACGGCATGCTCGCTGAGGAATCTGCGCTCGCGCCGGGTGACGTTCGTGACCTCACGCCGGACGACGACCGGGAACCGGGTACCGGGGACTCGGAGCACCGTGTTGAGGTGCACGGTGCCCTTGAACACCCGGTCGGCCTGAGCCGCGCCCTCCAGGGTCAGGGCGTGGGCGACGGCGGAATGGGGGAAGTCCGGGTGTTCCGGGACCCGCCGGTCCGGCTTCCAGTCGATCGTCCGGGCGCCGGACCCCGGCCACGACCCGCCGCCGTCCGGCGCCCCGGCCCCTGCCGTCGTCCCGACGACGGACCGTACGGACGCCAGCCAGCGGAACAGGATCCGCTCGATCTCCCGCCGCCCCGGCACCCGGCCTAGCCGCAGCGGCTCCGCCGCCGCCTCCAGAGCCCGGCGCACCCAGGCTGTGGCCTCGTCCAGACCCTTCTGGTCGAAGGACTCCTCCAGCGACTTCGCGGCACGCATCACATCGGGGTACACGGACTGCGCCCGCTCGAAGGCGACGTAGTGCCGCAGATCGCGGCCCACGCCGTTGACGGCGGCGGGCCGCACCGCGCCCATGGCACGCACCCACGCCTCGACGACCTCGTCCCACTGGTGGTCCGGATACTGCGTCCGGACCAGGTGGATGGCGAGATCGTGCAACGGGTCGCCGTAACTGGCGAGTTCCCAGTCGACCCAGATCAGGGGAGAGTCACCGCCGTACGACATGATCACGTTGTCCCGGTGCAGGTCGGCGTGGAGCAGGCTGTAGGGGCGGCGGGACATCGAGGGGACCCGTTCGGCCAGCCGGACCAGGGCGTCCTCGGGGATGCCCAGCGCGGCGAACAGGCCACCGAAGCGGTGCCAGTTCGGCTTGCGGATCTGTACGTCGGCCATCCGGGCCAGGGTCTCCAGAAAGGCCTGGCTGTCGGTGTAGTTGCGGGGCCACAGGGACGGCAGGACCGGCAGCGCGGAGCGACGCACCCGGGCCGTCTGCGCGAGCAGGTCCGCCAGCGCCCGGATCAGCAGGCCGTCGACCGGTTTGCCGGCCCGGCAGACGCTGGAGAGCGGCACGCCTTCCACATAGCTGTGGATGGCGAAGCCCTCGCCCTGGACCAGGCACTCGGGCACGTTGGGCAGCACGCCCTTGATGGCTCGCAGGATCTGCGCCTCGCTCCGCCAGGTCCGGATCACCACGGGCAGCGCACCCGCGCGCGGGAGCCGCACGGTCACCGGCGTGCCCGACCTCAGGCCGAGCAGCCGGGCCATGGGCTCGGTGAGCGGCAACACATAGTTCTGGTTGTGGAAGCCGCCGCTGGGGCGCCCCCGCGCCGGGGCCTGGGCCGCGAACGCCGCACAGACCGCTTCACGCGAGGCCCGGCCGCCGCGCTCCCCGGCCGTGTCGCGGGGGACGGGTGGTGCGCCCACTGGCCGCTCCGGGAGTTCGATCGCGCTGTACTGGAGGGGGACGGGTCAGGCCGGGTCACCGTGTCTTCCCGTCTTCCCGGGGTGGAGCATCACAAGATTCGGGCGGGACGAAGAGTCAGGCGGGTGGTCTGCCCATCGTCCGCACCTGGTCCGGCCGAGGTCGGCCCGTTCGCCGTCCCGTGTGCGGAAACCCGAGCGATCGCTCAGACGGCTGGCCGGATGCTATCGCATACTCTCCCCTGTCCCGGCCTTGCCGCCCTCGGTGCCGTCCGTGCCACCGGCGCGGGCGGACTCGTCCGTCAGCAACTGCCAAGTGGCCTCGAACCACGCCGTCATGTCGCCCACGAAGGTCGACCCGGTCGAGTCCGTGCGGCCGTCGTGGACGTGGTGGGTCAGGGTCGCGCCGAGTCCCAGGACGTCCACCGCCTGGACCTCCTCGCCCATGTCGAGCATCACCGGCCGGACGATCGGTATGTACGGACCGTGCAGCACCTCGGAGCGGTTGATGATGTAGAGCTTGAACATCGGGGCCGAGGCGAGGTGGCGGAACTCGTACTCCACCGACGGGACGAGTTTCTCCGTGTGCAGCTCTCCGAGGACCTTGTCCAGGGAGGCGATGTGGGTCTCGGCGATGCTCCGCAGCCGTGTGCGCAGCCGTACGTCGTCCTTCCCGTCGTGCACTCCCCGCGGGTAGGGCAAGGTGTCGATCCCCGACGGGACGATCAGACGCAGCGCGATGCGCCGGGGTGCTATGAACCCGGCGCGGATCCGCTCCGCCTGCAAGTGGATGTGGGTGTTGAGGCTCTCCGACGTCAACGTGTAGATGTCCAGGGAGACTTCGGGTTGTTCGAACGCCTCGGCGATCAGCGGCCCGAGGGTCAGCTGACGCCGGGACCTGCTCGCCCTGGGTGTCGTGGACTGGATGCGCTGGTTCCGCACCACCCGGGAACCCTTGCCCTGCCGGGACTGGATCCAGCCCTCGCCGCGCAGCACACGCAGGACCCTTTGCACGGTGTCCCGTGAGACACCGAACTCCTTCGCCAGTGCGACCTGGGAGGGCAGGTAGGTGTCCACGGGGTAGAAGCCATCGGCCATCCGCGCCCGCAGTTCCTCCGCGACCCGGAGGAACTCGTGACCACCGGCCTCGCCCTGCTCGTCCCTCTCGTCCTTCCGGTCCACCGTCACACGCGGTACGTACCTCCCGCGCACCGGCGGCAAACACCTGACGGTCAGGCAACCAGTCAAATCAACTACACGGTTACTGGATCTAGTTGACCGGGCATGCCTGCCATAAGCAGTCAACTTCGCCAGCCAACAGGACGACTTGAGAGGTTGCCTGATCGCGTGGGCAGTACGGGGGTGGCAGTCGTGACGGTCCGTGTACTCGGGTTGGACATACAGATCGACGACGTGGGTCACCTCGTCATCTGGGGGGCCGGCCTGGCGGTGTCGCTGGCGGCCTGGCTCCGCAAGCGGGCCCGGCGTCGCCCGGAGGCCGTGGCCACGGACGACGCACGGCCCGGTGTCACCGGCCGCGCAGCATCCGCAGCAGCGGTTCCAGCGAGCCGACCACGCACCCGGCTCCGGCCTCCCGCAGGAGCTTCCTCTTGTGTTCGTTACGCGCGTAGCCGAGAAACGGCACGCCGGCGTCGTGCGCGGCGGTGAGGTCGGAGGGCGAGTCGCCGATCATCAGGGCCGCTCCGGGGGCCGAGCCCATCGCGGACAGCGCGCGGTTGAGGCAGTGCGGGTCGGGCTTGAGCAGGTGCAGGTCGGTCGTACGGCCGTAGATGTGGGGGGCGAAGCAGGAGGTGAGGCCGCGGCCGTTCAGGTAGGCGCGCACCACCGTCGGCGAGTTGTTGGTGGTGATGGCCAGCCGGGCGCCGACCGCGGTCCAGGTGCGTATCAGGGGGTCGGCGTAGGCGGTGGGCAGCGCGGATCCGGCAGCCCGCAGCTCCTCGTGGCTGAGCCGTTCCTCCAACTCGGCCACGAGGTCGCTGCCGGGGCGCCGACGGTCCACGGCGCGCAGCACCACATGCGGATCCAGCGAGCCGCGCTCGGAGTCGCTCAGCAGATTGTGCAGTCCCCGTCCGGCCAGCCAGTCCACCAGCTCGGCCGCCACCCGTTCCGCCGTGTGCCGGGCGAACAGCCGGCAGATCGGCCCGTCGAAGTCCCACAGCACGAAGCGGGCCGGTGTGATCAGTTCCCGAAGCTTTTCGATCTCGCCGGCATCAGAAGTCGCATCAGAAGTCACTAGGAGAGTGTCAGGTCCGACGTGATGGTTTCCCAGAGGGCGTCGAACCACTTCTGCGATTGCTCCACGAAGGCGGCGTCACGCTGCCCGGAGCGCCGCTCGAAGGAGAAGAGGAGCGACTCGGAACCCAGGGTGTCCCACATCTCCAGTGTCCCGCTGTCGGTCGGCTCCTCGCGCCGGCTGATCATGTAGTGCGCGAACAGCGCCTCCGCCCCGTTGAGCAGGTACAGCTTCACGGGCGGGGTGAACGGCAGCGCCCGGAAGGTGACCTGGACGTCGATGCCGTGGGTGCCGCGGAGCGCCTGGAGGTTGTACTGGAGGACCTGGCCCTGGGCGTTGCGCATCGCCAGCCAGCGCTGGTGCACGGCGTCGTCCTCCTCGCTCCCGGCGTCGACCGAGACCGGGAAGGCGAGGTTGATGTCCCGGCCGGGCAGCAGCACCCGGGCGTCTATCCGGTCGGGCTTGAGCCGCCCCTCGTGGATCAGCCGCAGCGGCTCGCCGAGCGCCGGGATCAGGCTCTGCGCGGTCAGACAGACGGCGTCGATGCGCACGTGCGACGCCGAGAACGCCTCGGTGAGCCGGGGCGCCAGCCCCACCATGGTCGGCTGCGGCCCCTCCCGGCCCTCGCCCGGCTCGGCGACCCGTGGCGGGCTGCCCTTGCTGACGTCGCTGAGCAGCCCGTCCTCCTGGAGCACGCGCAGCGCCTGGCGCACGGCACCCCGCTCGACCCCGAACTCCCCCGCCAGCACGGCCTGCGTGGGCAGCCGCGCACCGGGCCGCAGGGCACCCGTGCGGATGCGTTCGCGCAGGGTGTCGGCGATCTCCTGGGGCGTGCGCCTTCTGCTGCCGTTCACTGCCACATACTCCCGAGTCACGACCAAACGCTACAACTCTGATCCATCCAGGGAGAGTTGCCCAGAAGTTGTTCGCCCATAGCTGCCAAGCACCGGCAACTTGGCCGGAGTTGGCTGCCACCCACGCGCCCGCCGGCTACGCGCCGAACCGCAGCTCCGAACTGATCGTCCCCCACAGCGCGTCGAACCACCGCCGGGACTGCTCCACGAACGCCGCGTCCCGCGCCCCGGCGTCCCCCTCGAAGGCGAACAGCACCGAGCGCGTGCCGTCGGCGTCGTACAGCTCCAGATGCTCGTGCTCGATCTCCCGCTCACGGCGCTTGAGCGTGTAGTACGCGAACAGCGCCTCCGCGTCGTTGAGCAGATACAGCTTCACGGGCGGGGTGAACGGCAGCGCCCGGAAGGAGACCCGGACGTCGATGCCGTGCGTGGTGAGCAGGGCCAGCAGGTTCTGCCGCAGCACCTGCCCCTGGGCGTTGCGCTGGGCCAGCCAGCGGCGGCGCAGCAGGCCCCCGTCGTCGGCGGCCACCGGCGCCGGAAAGGCGAGGTCGATGTCCCGGCTGGGCAGCAGCACCCGGACGTCGATCTTGGCCGGTTTCAGCCGTCCCGCGTGGATCTGTCGCAGGGGCTCGCCGACGGCCAGCGTGAGCGAGACGGAGGTCAGGCAGAGCGCGTCGATCCGCACGTGCGGCGCGGCGAAGGCGGCCGCGATGCGCGGGGTGAGCCCGACCATGGTGGGCTGCGGCGCGGCGGCCGGTCCGGACACGAAAGCCACAGGCCCGAGCGCGGGGGCCACGGTCGCCGGACTGCCCTTGGACACGTTGATGAGCAGCTGCTCGGCCTGAAGGATGCGCAGCGCCTCCCGTACGGCCCCGCGCTCGACGCCGAACTCGTCGGCCAGCTTGGCCTGCGTGGGCATGCGCTGGCCCGGCCGCAGCACGCCGGACCTGATCCGGCTGCGCAGTTCGTCGGCGATGTCACGGTGGGACGAGCGGGGCCGCTGTGGCCTCGTCCGTCCATGGGACAAGACGTGCTCCGGGTCCACGGACAAACACTACAACTTCCCGCCAACTTCTGGCAGTTCGGCGACAGCTGGTTATGAGCCGCTTCCGCGCGGAGATAAGTACAGTGAAGTTGGCTGCCAACTTGCAGGACATGGTCGAGCTTCCCCAGTGGTTGGCCGACCGGGCTTCCTTCCGGAGGGGAGCCGGGAGCCCGGGCAGGGGACGGCCACCGAAGCGCACAGTCACAACTGAACAGGACATGAGACAAACAGCACAGCCACAACTGAACACCGCACAGCACAGCCACAACTGAACAGCTCGCTACGGATAGCAGTCATGAACAGCCATGAACAGTCAGGGCAGCCGGGAGAAGGGAACCGTCAGAAGAGGTCCGGGCACCACGGGAGCCCGGGCGAGCGGAACAGGGCGTCGGCCTTCCGGGCGGCGCCCTCTCGTTCTTCCCGCACCCGCCCGAGCGCCACGAGCCGCCGCAGCGACTCCCCGCCGAGCCACACACTGCTCAACTCGCCCACGCCGAGAGTGAGATCGGCGCTCGCGGACGTGACCGTGCAGGAGGCCGTGCCGTCCGCCGAGGCCTCCAGCCGGAACCGCCCGCCGGCCGGCCCCTCCGGGTCGGCGACCTCCAGAACCACCGACCCCGCCGCCTCGTACGTCCGCGCCTCCAGGGCCCGTACGACGTCCAGGATCCGCAGCCACAGCCAGTCCGTGTGCTCGGTGAGGCGGGCCGCGCGCGGGTCGGGCAGGAACTGGGGCAGCAGGTCGTCCGGGGCGCGCCGGTCACTGGTCACCCGGGCCACCCAGTCGATCGAGCACAGGAAGTGCCACAGGGCGCGCTCGGCGGCCGGGGTGGTGGCGAGCATCCAGTTCACGGCCAGGGTGTCCCCCGGCTGATTGCCCGGCCAGTCGTGCTCCGCCGTGCGGTACGACACCAGACCCTCGACCTCGCCGGAGGCGGAGCGGTACACCGCGTGGTACGGCTCGGTCCAGTCCGGGCCGGAGCGCAGAACGCCGGTCGTCAGGTCCCACCACACCGGGACACGGCTGACCGCGCCGGGCGTGGCGGCCCGGAACCGCTCGTGCAGCGCGGGCCCCAGCGTGCGCACCTCGGCGCCGTCGGCCAGATCGATCCGGCCCCCGCCCTCGGGCCCGGCCCAGCGCCGGTCGAGCCCCGCCCGGAGCGCCTCGACGGTCCACTTGACGGACCAGGCCGCCGGGCCGAAGCCGTAGCGGCCGTAGATCGGGTACTCGGCGGCGATCAGCGTGGCGACGACGTCACCGCGCTCCTTCGCCGCGGCGAGGTCCCGGCCCAGCATCTGGGTGAGCAGGCCCCGGCGCCGGTGCGTGGGACTCACGGTGACGCCCGAGACGGCGTTCGCGGGGACGAACGCGCCGCCGACTGCGGTGAGTTCCTGCCGGAAGGAGCAGAGCGTCGCCACGCACCGGTCGCCGTCGAAGGCGCCGGTCCGCCGGGCCGACGCCTCGGCGTCCGTGCGGCGGCTGCGCTCCAGCTGGTCCGCGCTCACGGTGGGCGGACTCAGGAACCCGGTGCTCACGGCCCGCAGCCAGTTCTCGTGCTCGGACTCGCCGACAGTGCGTATCACCAGGTCGCTCATCACCTCACGATAGGCACGCGACCCGCCGGGCGTCGCCCCCTTTTCAGCTCAGCAGGTCGTCCACCGTGGCCTCGCCCACCCGGTACCGGCGGGCGATCTCCCCGCTGCACTCGTCGGTGGTCTGCTGCAGCCGCTGCCGGCGCCGCGAGACCTCCTGCTCGTAGCGCACCAACCGCCCCATGGCACTGCTCAGTTCGAGATCGGTCCGCGCCGCGAGATCGCTCAGCTCGACCTCGCCGAGCATCTCGGCGGCCAGCTGCCGGTACTCCTCGTTGTGCGGGGTGCCGAGCGTGACATGGCGGGCCGAGGAGCGATACCGGGCCGGGGCGTCCTTGAGGATCTCCGGGAGCCGGTCCACCACCGAGCCGTCGGCCGGCGCGGGCAGCGAGGCCCGGCCGCGCCGGCACAGCTCCGCGCGGAGGATGTCGATCCGTCCCTGGAGCAGCCGCCGCACATAGCTGAGGTCCGCCTCGTCGCGCTGGGCGTCCCGGCGCAGGGTGCGCAGCTCGGGCAGGCCGAGCCGGGCCAGTTCGCGCTCGCCGGGCTCGGCGGGCGGCACGGGGCTCGACGGGCTGTCGGCGCGCTGCGTGGGAGCCCGGTACGTCACCTCCGGCATCCCCTGGACCCCTTGGACCCCCTGGAGCTCCAGCCGCCCGCTGGTACTAGGTGTGCTCATCGTGGTTCTGACCGTCCCCTCGACCGGCGTGTGGTAAGCATCGTGCCACCCCGACCGACCGCAATGTGACCGAGTGCCCCCGAACAGCCCCAGATGGGCGGTAAGGATTGATAATGGGCCGCCTGTGACCACGAGCGGGACACCCGGCATGATGGTCCGCATGCGAGCGGTGGTGCAGCGGGTGGACGGCGCGAGCGTCGTCGTGGACGGCGAGACGGTCGGCGCGATCGAGGGCGAGGGGCTGTGCGTCCTGGTCGGGGTGACCCACGAGGACACCAAGGAGAAGGCGGCCCAGCTGGCCCGCAAGCTGTGGTCGATCCGCATGCTCCAGGACGAGCGGTCGTGCAGCGACGTCGACGCCCCGCTGCTGGTCATCAGCCAGTTCACCCTCTACGGCGACGCCCGCAAGGGCCGCCGCCCCACGTGGAACGCGGCGGCCCCGGGCGATGTCGCCGAGCCCCTGGTCGGCGAGGTGGTGTCCCAACTGCGGGCCCTCGGCGCGACGGTGGCGACGGGCCGGTTCGGGGCGCGGATGCGGGTGTCCCTGACGAACGACGGCCCCTTCACGGTGCTGCTGGAGATGTGACGACGCCGCAGGACCGGCCTACGGCTCGACCACGACCTCCTGCGCGGCGGCGGTGTCACCGGCGATCAGCCGCGCGTCCACCGGCACATTGCGCTTGACCAGCGCCAGCGCCACCGGCCCCAGTTCGTGGTGGCGTACGGACGTCGTCACGAACCCGATCCTGCGCCCGTCGGGCCCGTCGTCCGCGAGGCGGATCTCGGTTCCCGCGCCGGGCAGATGGACGTCGCTCCCGTCCAGGTGCAGGAAGACCAGCCGGCGCGGCGGCTTGCCCAGGTTCTGCACCCGGGCCACGGTCTCCTGCCCCCGGTAGCAGCCCTTCTGCAGGTGCACCGCCGTACCGATCCAGCCCAGCTCGTGCGGAATGGTCCGGTGGTCGGTCTCGAAGCCGAGCCGGGGCCGGTGCTGCTCGACGCGCAGCGCCTCGTACGCGAGCAGCCCGGCGGCGGGCCCGTGGGAGGCCGCGAAGGACTCCAGGTCGGCCCTCGGCAGGAACAGGTCCCGCCCGTACGCCGTCTCCCGTACGACGACGCCGTCCGGCACCTCGGCGATGGACCCGGCGGGCAGGTGGACGACCGCGAAGTCGTCCGTCCGGTCGGCGACCTCGACCCGGTAGAAGAACTTCATCGACTCCAGGTAGGCGAGGAGCGCCTCCCGCGTCCCGGGCTCCACGTGCGCCCACACCGTCGTACCGTCGTCGACCAGGTACAGGGCGTGCTCGATGTGCCCGTGCGCGGACAGGATCAGCGCCTCGGTGGCCTCGCCGGGCGGCAGCTCGCTGACGTGCTGGGTGAGGAGCAGGTGCAGCCAGCTCAGCCGGTCGTCACCGGTGACCGTGATGACGCCGCGATGGGACAGGTCCACGAAGCCGTCGCCCTCGGCGAGGGCACGCTGCTCGCGGAACAGGTCGCCGTAGTGGGCGGCGACACCTTCGTCCACGCCCTCGGCGGGGACGGCACCGGGCAGGGACAGCAGAGGGCTCTTCATACGGCCAGCCTACGACGCGGTAGTTGAACTCTTCAGGGAGCAGTCCTTGCAGCGGCCGAAGATCGCGAAGTGCTTCATGTCGGTGTCGAACCCGAACTGCGCCCGCAGCTTGGCGGTGAACTCCGACGCGACCGCCACATCGGCCTCGATCACGCTCTCGCAGTCCCGGCACACCAGATGCAGATGGTGATGCCGGTCGGCGAGGTGATAGGTGGGCGCCCCGTGCCCGAGGTGGGCGTGGCTGACCAGGCCCAGCTCCTCCAGCAGCTCCAGCGTCCGGTAGACGGTGGAGATGTTGACCCCCGACGCCGTCTTCTTCACTTCCGTGAGGATGTCGTCGGGGGTCGCGTGCTCAAGGGTGTCCACGGCTTCGAGCACGAGCTGCCGCTGCGGCGTCAGCCGGTAGCCACGCTGCCTGAGGTCACTCTTCCAGTCGGTGCTCACCACACCGACGAGTCTAGAACCACGCCCGTCACACCGGGAGCCGGTCCTCTTCGGCCGCATGAGTGGTTAGCTCGATAATTCGTTATTCAGGATGAATTCCGTGGGTAGCTTCGCGGCGACCTGTCGCCCCCAACACGGAGGTATCCATGCACGTCCGCAGAATCCTGGCCCTCGCGGTCGCCACCCCTGTCCTGCTCGCCACGCTCGGCGCGACCGCGGCGTCCGCCCGCCCCGGGCCCACGGCCGACGACCAGCCCGCCGCCGGGGACATCTGGTCCCGGCCCGACCCCCACCGCAACCACCCCGGGCACGACCCGAAGCCGAAGTCCGCCGACGACGACATGGACGCGGAGGACGGTCTCGTCGGCGGTCTCGCGGGTGGACTGCTGGGACGCGTGTGAAGCCGCGTGTGATCAGGAAAGGCCCTTACCCGGCCTTGGTCACTTGAAGAACGCGATGCCGTCGTCCGGCATGTCGTCGGGGAGGGCCTTGGCCCAGCGCTCGACGTCCTCCGGGGTGACGACCTTCTTCAGATGGGCCGACATGTAGGGGCGCAGCTCGACGTCGGGCGTCTGCTTCTCGCCGACCCACATCAGGTCGCTCTTCACATACCCGTAGAGCCGCTTGCCACCGCTGTACGGCCGGGCGGCGGCCGTGCGGGCGACGGCGTCGGTGACCAGGTCGATCTGCGGCTTCTTGTCGGCCATCTCGCCGTACCAGATCTCGATGACGCCGTCGTCGCGGGTCATCGTCACCTCGACCTTGCGGTCGGCGTCGATCCGCCAGAAGCCGGACTCCGACTCCAGCGGGCGGACCTTGTTGCCGTCGTTGTCCAGCACCCAGGTGTGGGAGTGGTACTCCAGGAAGTCCCGTCCGTCGTGGGTGAAGCTGACCTCCTGGCCGAAGTTGCACTTCTCGGCGCCGGGGAAGTCGTGCACGCCCGCGCCGGCCCAGTTGCCGAGCAGGAAGGCGAGCGGGACGAGGTCCTTGTGCAGGTCGGACGGGATCTCGATCATGAGCGGAAAGCTTTCCTAGGTGAGGTTCAGCGCTGGCCCTGGTACAGCTTCTTCACTGCCAGAGCGGCGAAGGCGAGCACGCCGACGCAGACCAGGACCAGCAGGGTTTCGAAGAAGATCTCCACGGGTGCTCCTTGAGCGAGGGTGGGCATACGACAGAGCCGGGGCTCAGCTTACGCGGCCGGGACCCGGCACTCTTGCCGAGGTGCGCTGTCCGGGTCCTCAGCCGAGCAGCTGCTGCTGCAGGACCACCGTCTGCTGGAACGGGATCTCCTTCGCACCGCCCGCGCGGGACTGCACCACGAGTGCGATGACGTCGCCGGAGGTGATGTAGGCCTGCCGCACCTGCTCGGCGCCGTACGGCTGCTTTTCGGCGAACTCCTCCACGAGGCTGTTCCCGTCGGCGGTGGCGGCCGCGGGGTACGACTCGTCCATCGCGTTGGCGGCAGCCCCGCGCAGGGCGAGCGGCGGGTCGTCGTAGCCGGTGAACTCGTCCTGCTGGACCTCGCCGGCGATCAGGCCGGTCTCGAACTGGAGCAGGTAGATCCGGGTCCGGGTGCCGTCCGGCGTGGTCCAGCCGCGGGCGGCGATGTGCCGCAGGCCGTGGTCGGTGAGCTCGCCCTGGAGAGCGTCCCGGTCGTCCTTGCTCGCGTACTCCGCGAGGAACACCTTCGGCGTCGTCCATCCGCGATCGCCGGCGAGCGCCGGGACGGCCTTGGCGCCCTTCGGCGCGGACAGCACCAGTGTGCGCAGGTCGGCGTAGTGGATGTCCGCCGCGTTGTCGCGGGCGAAGGGGGCCGGGCGGCCGGCGGGCAGCGGCGGACGGACGATCCGCGGGTAGTCCCAGCGGCCGTCCGGACGCGTGGCGAGGCCGGGGAGGTCGGTGCGCTCGACCCGGGTGATGCCGTACGCCGTCGACGTGCCGGCCACCGCGAAGACCGCGAGGGCCGCGGTCCAGCGCAGGACGGCCCGCAGGACCGGGCGGTCCTTGCCCGCGGGCACCGCGGGCAAGGACTCCGGCTCCGGCTCCGGCAGCGCGGGGGCGACGGGAATCTGCTGCTCGCTCATACGGCCTTCCCCGGGTCCTTGTCCTTGATGCGGTCGAGCTCTCTGCCGACGAAGACGGCGATGTGGTCGGTGTCGAGCGGGCGGGTCCCGGCCGCGTTGACGGTGACGAGCACGTCGCCCACCGAGGCGGAGCAGACCATGCGGTCGGTCTTCTCGTCGCCCGTCTTGGGCATCCGGAAGCAGGCCGCGTCCGTGTGGCCCTGGATCTCCGGCCCCCTGGGGAAGACCCCGAGGGCCTTGAAGACCTCGTTCCGGCTGGTGGAGACTTCGCGTGCGGAGCCGCGGTTCGCCATCCGGACCAGTTCGAAGGTGAGCGTGAAGGGCTTGTCGAGGCCTCCGTACTCGCTGTCGAACGGGGCGTAGCTGCGCATCGCCATGCCCTGGATGTGCTCCTTGTCGATCACCTGGTCCAGTGCCCGCCGGGTCGCCGGCGGCAGGCCGTGGATCTCCTGCTTGCGCAGTGCGGTGGCCTCGCGTCCGTCGAGCGCGACGTCGGGGCCGAACTCGCCGATGTCCGGCCCCTGGCCGTAGCCGTAGGACACGCCCTTCTCGTACGGCATCAGCATGCCGCGCAGCCCCGAGACGTCCTTGCCCTGCCGGTCGTCCTGGTTCTGGCCCTTCTCGCCCCGCTCGGAGGCCTTGGGGAACGTGAAGACGGGCTTGCCGGGATCCCGGTCGGCACCGGCGACCGTCACCGCGGTGAACCCGACCCCGCCGACAACGGCGAGGGCCACGAGTGCGACGGCGACGATCCGGCCCACGGGCCGCCGGGCGGGGGCCGGTGCGGGCGCTGCGGGCGGTGCGGGCGGCGTCTCGGGCTCGGCGGATTCGTTCACGGCCTCGTTCACAGCTGGGCCACCTGCCGCTTCGCCAGTTCCATGATCTCGTTCTCGGGGATCGGCCGGGTGTCGGTGATCCAGATGTCCATGTAGATGTCACCGCGCGAGGCGAGCGCCTCGGCCGAGTACACCGGCAGGTAGCCGCTCTCGGCCTTGGGCGTGCGGTGCACGAACACCATGCCGTCGCCGGTGCCGGGGATGGGCGAGCTGCCGGTGTCCGGATCCCGCTCGGCCCAGTACCGCTGCTCCTCCACGTGCTTGGCGGCGCCGGGCGCCGACACCTGGTGGTACTGGACGAGCCGTATCTCGACGTCGTACGTGCCGGTCTGCCAGGTGGTCCGGGCCGCGCGCCGGAACTCGCTCTTCAGCTCGTCCTTGAAGGCCCCGGTCGGATTCTTGAAGGCGCTCGCGTAGTCGACCAGGTCCATCCAGCCGTCGGCACTCCCGAAGTCGGTGGCCCGCGCGCCCTTGGGCCGCTTCAGCAGCAGCTTGCGCAGGTCGCCGTCGGTCTTCACCCGGCGGTCGTCCGCCGCCGACAGAGGCTCGACAGTGCCCTTGCCCTGAGGGACGGCGGGCTGCGACAGCGAGGGCAGCCTCGTGGGCGGCCGACCGGCCTGGATGACGTAACCGGTGCAGAGCCCCGCGACGACACCGAGCCCGGCGGCCCCCGCGATCAGCGCGGCGGTCCGGCCCCGGCGCCCCGGTCTTTCAGGTGATTCCAAAACGTCTCCCTACAGGGTGGGAGCGCGGGTTGCCCACCCGCGCTCCACAGGAGACTCATGGCATGCACACGGAGTTGTAGCTGGGTTTGATTACGATTCAGCGCTTGACGTCGTCGACGAACGCTCCCCAGGCGCCCGCGCCGAAGAGGAGGGGGGTGCGGGTGGTGTCCTTGCTGTCGCGGACGGGGACGAGCCCCTGCGCGGGGGCGTTGGCGGCGACTTCCATGCACTGGCCGCCATCGGAGTTGCTGTAGCTGCTCTTGCGCCAGTCCGCGCCGGCCAGGAAGTCGCCGGAGACTTCGACGCACTCGCCACCGCTCGTGTTGCTGTGGCTGCTCTTGCGCCAGTGCGCGTGGGTCAGGAGATCGTCGGAGACTTCGACACAGGCGCCGCCGTCCGGGTTGCTGTAGCTGCTCTTGCGCCAGGTCACGCCGCTCAGATCTATGGCTCGCACGGCATTTCCTCCAACATCCGCATGATGAACTTCCGCGACTCGACCGGGTTCAGGGCCAGGTCCCGCATCGCATCGTACGCACGGTGCAGCCGCTCAACAGACGTGTTTTCCTCGACCAGTTCGCCTCGGCGGGCATTCTCCGTGTACGCCACCGTCCGCCCGTCCAGCAGCCGCAGGAACATCACATCGGTACTCACCAGACCGTGCAGTCCGACCTGCTGTGGCAACACCTGGATCTTGATGTGCGGCTGCTCCGACACCTCCAGCAGGTGCTCCAGTTGCACTCGCCACTCGCCCGCGTCCCGCAGCGGCGTCCGCAGCACCGCCTCGCCAAGCAGAGCACGGAACGGCGGGGCGTCACCGCCTTCCAGCAACTGCCGCCGCCCGGTGCGGGCCTCGACCTGCTGGTCCAGGTCCTCCCCCTTGGCGCCTCCCAGCGCGAGCAGTTCACGGGCGTACCCGTCGGTCTGAAGCAGACCATGCACGGTGCTCACGCCGTAGTGCCACAAGCTCACCGCCTCCGACTCCAGCAGCATGTACCTCCGGTACTGCTCCTTGAACTGCGTCGGGTCCGCCACCGCCAACTCCCACAGCGTGACCAGCAGTCCCGGTGTGCCGTAGTACTGGTCCAGCGCCTGGACGACCTCCGGGCCGCCCAGGGTCCGTCCGCTCTCCATCTTGCTGAACAGGGACGCGTCCCAGCCCACCTCCTTCGCGAGGTCCCGCAGGCTCGGGCCGCGCTCACTCCGCAAACGCCGTAACTCCTCGGCGAAGCGTCCCCGTGGCTCCTGACTCCGTCCCGTGATCACCAGCCGCTGCGGCATCGCGCTCCTGTTGAATTTGTTGAATTTGGCAGGCCCGGCGTGGAAGTTGGGCCTCTCAACAGCCCAGATGCCGTTTCTCTGCGCCATGCTCATCACGCCACCCGAACACGCAGCGTAGCGCTCCCTTCGCGCTGTGCGCAGGCGTGCGGAGAAGGGAGCTGCCCCCCCCATGAACGACATCACCCGGCCACCGAGCCCCGTCCCCGGCTGCGCCGCCTGCGCGGAGCTGGCGGACCGACGGGAGGCCGCGCAGGCGACGTACGACCGGAGCGCAGAGGTGGACGCCAACGTCCTGCTGCGCCAGCACCAGCGCAAGGAGCACCAGGCATGACGGGACTGCCGTACGAGGAGTGCAAGCGGTGGCGGGAGGAGGGACGTACACCCCGGGACCCGGAGTCCGTCCCGCCCGCGTACGCGCTGCCGCCCTTCCACCCGTACTTCGCCGAGCGGGCCCGGGAGCGACGGCGCCCGCGGCGGTCGGTGGACGGCGCCACCGTCAGCGGCGTCCTCACCGTCCTCTGCCTGGCCACGCTGATCGTCACCGTCGTCGTCGCGGCTACGCTTCCGGTATGACCAAGAAGCTCGTGATCAAGGTGACGGCCGGGGCCGACGCGCCCGAGCGCTGTTCGCAGGCGTTCACCGTGGCGGCCGTGGCCGTGGCCAGTGGCGTCGAGGTCTCGCTGTGGCTGACCGGCGAGTCGTCCTGGTTCGCGCTGCCGGGGCGGGCGGCGGAGTTCGAGCTGCCGCACGCCGCGCCGCTGCCGGACCTGATCGAGTCGGTCCTGGCCGCCGGGCGCCTCACGCTGTGCACGCAGTGCGCGGCCCGGCGGGAGATCACCGAGAAGGACGTCATCGAGGGCGTACGGATCGCGGGCGCGCAGGTCTTCGTCCAGGAGGCCCTCGCCGACGACACCCAGGCCCTCGTGTACTGACGGATCACCGCCGGCTCACCGCCTGGGGCGCTTCTTGCCGTCCAGCTCGTCCCACCACTCGTCGGACTTCGGGTCCCCCGACGGATCGTCCCACCAACGGTCCTCGGGGCCCCGGCGGTTGGCGATCATCGCCGCGACCGGTGGAATGACCATGGCCACCACGCACATGCCGACGGCCGCCGGCACAGACCAGATCCGGACGACTCCCCAGGCCAGAACGAAAAGCCCGATACAGACGCCCATCATCGCGAAGTAGACGTGCCGCCGCCGCGCGTACATACGTCCAGAGTAGGTCGCGGGGCTCCGAGCGGCCCCTGTCACAACTGATCCACAAACTCCCGGCGCCCCCGCCCCGCAGGGTTACCGTGGCGTACGGCCGTACGGCAGCGGACGAACGACACCGACCCTCGGGGAGAACCACCACATGCGCGCCCTGCGAATACTCCTGATCCTCGTCGTGATCCTGGGCGGGCTGTTCGTGATCGTGGACCGGGTCGCCGTGCACTTCGCCGAGGGGCAGGCCGCCGACAAGCTGAAGTCGACGGAGAACCTCGCCTCGACGCCGGACGTCAGCATCGAGGGGTTCCCGTTCCTCACCCAGCTCGCGGGCGGGTCGCTGGACGACGTACAGGTCGGGATCAAGGACTACCAGGCGGCCACCGGGACCGACGGCAAGACGATCCGGATCGACGACCTGAAGGCCGACATGAAGGGCGTCTCCTTCTCCGGCGACTACAGCTCCGCCACCGCGGACAGCGCCACCGGCACCGCGACCGTCTCCTACGCCGAGCTGCTGAAGACCGCAAAGTCCCAGCCGACCGAGGTCGTACCCGGGGTCCAGGCCCAGGTCGTGGGGCTGTCCGACGGCGGCAACGGCAAGATCAAGGTCGCGATCCACATCACCGGCTCGTTCCTGTCCATCCCGGTCGACCAGACGACGTCCGTGCTCAGCTCCGTGACCGTCGCGAACAACAAGGTCGAGGTCCACGCCGACTCGCTGCCGAAGCTGGCCGCCGTCGCCGCCGCCGACAACCGCGTCCGCGACATCACCGACTTCAACCAGGCCATCGACCGGCTGCCCGGCGGCATCAAGCTGGACAAGGTGCAGGCCGCGCCGGACGGCGTGCAGATCAGCGTGAAGGGTTCGGACGTCAGGCTGGCAGGGTAGGGACACCCGCGGAACACCGGCGCTGGACAGACTTCGTCCGACTGGCGAGACGGCCACGTCCGTACCGTAGATGCGTCACCCGCACGAGCGCCCGGAGGCCACCGCCGCCTGCCCCGGGCGCTCTTTTCGTCCCAACATTCGGACGATCGCATCTCGCCATACGACACACCGGTGACACGCGCGCCCGGACGTCCCTACGATCGGGGCCATGAAGCGACAGGCGGATCTCACGAAGCGGCGGGCAGTGGACCTGTGCCGCGTTGCCGCCATGCTCTGTCGCCCCTTCTGAGTGGAAGTAATCCACTTCCGCATCCCTCAGCCGCCCTGCTGGTAAGGGCACCCGTGCGCCGCCCGGCCCCTTTCGGGCGCGCGCCCTCTCTACTTCTGCACGCCCCGCCGCGACTGCCCCGGAGGAGAAAGAGCATGAGCCGCAGCGACGTCCTCGTAGACGCCGACTGGGTCCAGGACAACCTGGACAACCCGAACATCGCCCTCGTGGAGGTGGACGAGGACACGTCCGCCTACGAGAAGAACCACATCAAGAACGCGATCCGCATCGACTGGACCAAGGACCTCCAGGACCCGGTCCGCCGCGACTTCATCGACCAGGCCGGCTTCGAGAAGCTGCTGTCGGAGAAGGGCATCGCCAACGACACGCTGGTGATCCTCTACGGCGGCAACAACAACTGGTTCGCGTCGTACGCCTACTGGTACTTCAAGCTCTACGGCCACGAGAACGTCAAGCTCCTCGACGGCGGCCGCAAGAAGTGGGAGCTGGACGCCCGCGAGCTGGTCGCCGGCGACGAGGTCCCCGAGCGCGCGAAGACCGACTACAAGGCCAAGGCCCAGGACACCTCGATCCGCGCCTTCCGTGACGACGTCGTCGCCGCGATCGGCTCGCACAACCTGGTCGACGTCCGCTCGCCCGACGAGTTCAGCGGCAAGCTGCTCGCCCCGGCCCACCTGCCGCAGGAGCAGTCGCAGCGCCCGGGCCACGTGCCGAGCGCGCGCAACATCCCGTGGTCGAAGAACGCCAACGACGACGGCACCTTCAAGTCGGACGAGGAGCTCAAGGAGCTCTACGCCGAGGAGAGCGTGGACCTCGCCAAGGACACGATCGCGTACTGCCGCATCGGTGAGCGCTCGGCCCTGACCTGGTTCGTGCTGCACGAGCTGCTCGGCGTGCAGAACGTCAAGAACTACGACGGTTCCTGGACCGAGTACGGCTCCCTCGTCGGCGTGCCGATCGAGCTCGGCGCCAACAAGTAAGACATCCCCCTTCTTCTGGAGAGACGACATGTGCGGAGCGAAGGCCGGCGGCCCCGACGCCTCGACGATCAAGCCCGGTGAGACCACGATCCAGGGCCAGGTGACCCGCGACGGCGAGCCGGTGACGGGCTACGTCCGTCTGCTGGACTCGACCGGCGAGTTCACGGCCGAGGTCCCGACCTCGGCGACCGGTCAGTTCCGGTTCTACGCGGCCGAGGGCACGTGGACCCTGCGGGCGCTGGTGCCGGGCGGCTCCGCCGACCGCACGGTCGTCGTGGCGGAGAAGGGCGGGCTCGCCGAGGTCGCCATCGCGGTCTGAGCGAGCCGAGGGCTCAGTGACGGCTGAGTGACGGACAGAAGGGCCGTACCCCGGGGTTGGACGCCATGGGGGTACGGCCCTTCGGTCTGCTTCCGCCTGCTCAGCCCAGCGCGCGGCCCAGGGCCCACACCACCGGGGCCGCCGCCGACAGCGGGAGTGCGACACCGGCCGTGAAGTGCACGAAGCGGGACGGGTAGTCGTAGCTGGCGACACGGTGGCCGATCAGCGCGCAGGCCGCTGCCGCCGCGCCCAGGGCGGCGCCCTGTGTGCCGAAGTGGGTCATCTGGCCCACCGCGATGCCCGCGCCGGCGGCCGCCAGCAGGGAGACCACGACCGAGACCGGGGTCGGCAGGGGCAGCGCGCGGGCCAGGACCGCGACCGCCACCGCCGCCGCGCCGACCGACACCGCGTGCGTGTCGGCGCCCAGGTAGCCGGTGGCGAGGACGGTCAGCGACGCCGAGGCGACCGTCGCCATCAGGCCGTACATCCGCTCGTCCGGCGAGGCGTGCGAGCGCAGCTGGAGGACCAGGGACAGCAGGACCCAGACGCCGAGGGGGCCGAGGATCGCGGCGGGCGCGTTGTCGCGGCCCGCGACCAGGACCGCCGCGTCGGCCGTCAGGCCGCCCGCGAAGGCCAGCGCGATGCCCTGCCGGGCGGGCCACATGCCGTTCAGCCGGAACCAGCCCGCCGCCGTCACGGCCTGGAGCACGACCAGCGGGACGACCAGGGCGTACGAGGCGATCGGTGCCGTCGCGGCCAGGAGCAGGCCGAGGACGGCGGTCAGCAGCGCCGGCTGCATGCCGGGCTCGATGACCGGCGAACGGCCCTCCAGGCGCGCCCGCTGGGCGTCCGTGATCCGGGCGTTCCCGCCGAGCGTGGCCGGGCCGTACTCCGGCTCCCCCTCCTCCTGCGCCTCCGGCTCGGTCGCGGGCGCGGCCTTCGGCTCCGGCTCGGGTACCGGCTGCGGCTGCGGCTGCGGCTGTGCGTACGGACCGGAGTACGCCGGCTGCTGATAGTGCTGGGGCTGGGGCTGCTGGTACGGCTGCGCCGGCGGGTGCGCGTGCGTCTGCGTGTCCCACGTCTGGCCCTGCCACTGCTGGGTCGACTGGGGGTCGTAGCCCGACGGGTGGCCGTACTGGTCGTACGGGCCGTACTGGTCGTAGGCCTGCCACTGCTGTGGTTGCTGGTGCTGTGGTTGCTGTTGCTGTTGCTGGTGCTGCTGGTACGGGTCGTAGGGCCCGTACCCCTCATGCGGCTGGTCGCTCATCGCGCCTCATCCTCCTGCGAACGGCGGGAGCACTTCGACCGTGCCGCCCTCGGCCAGCCGTACCGTCTCATGCGCACGGGTCCCGACGGGGTCACCGTCTATGAGGAAGGAGCATCGCTGGAGCACACGCGACAGCTCACCGGGGTGCCGCGCGCGCACGGCGGCCAGCGCGTCGGCCAGCGTGTCCGCGTCGTACGGCTCCTCGGGGACGCCGGACGCGGCCTTGGCGGCGGCCCAGTAGCGCACCGTGACCTTGGGCATCTCGTTCCTCAATCGACGGCAGGAAAGAAATAAGAGTGCCCTCAGGCTAGCCCGCCGCGCCGACGGCCCAGTCCGCGATCCGGGCCAGCAGCGCGTCGTCCGCCGCGTGCTCGGCGTGGCCCATGCCGGGCTCCACCCAGAGTTCCCCGTGGTCACCGGCCGCCTCGGCGAGCATCCGGGGGTGGTCGAGGGGGAAATAGCCGTCCTGGTCGCCGTGGACGACGAGGAGGGGCGTCGGGGCGATTCCCGGGACCGACTCCACCGGGGACAGCGGGACCGGGTCCCAGTCGCGGTGGTGGATGCGGGTGCGCAGGCCGTAGCGGCCGACCAGGCGGCCCTCGGGGCGGGTCACCAGCCAGTGCAGCCGGCGCATGGGGGCGGTGCCGCGGTAGTACCAGCGGGCGGGGGCGCTGACCGCGACGACCGCGTCGGCCGTGCGCGGGTACAGGGCCGCGTGGCGCAGCACGACCGAGCCGCCCATGGAGAAGCCGACGGTCACCACGCGCGCGTGCCCGAGGGAGCGGGCCCTCTCGACGGCGGCGGCCAGGTCGAGCACCTCCTTGTCGCCGACCGTGGAGCGGCCGCCGGAGCGTCCGTGGCCGCGGAAGGAGAAGGTGAGGACCGCGCCGTAACGCGCGAGCACGCCCGCCACCCTTCGTACGTGCGGCCGGTCCACGTCCCCGGTGAACCCGTGGGCGATCACGAACACGAGGTCACGGACGGGCGTACCCGAGGTGTCGGGAAGGGATTCCGAGCTTTCGTATACGAAGGCGCCCGGATCGTATACGGAATCGACCGGAATTCCGTCGGCCGTGCGCAGGAACGTCCGGAAAGCTTCCCGTCTGGGCGTCTCGGGATTCGGACGAACGGTGGAATGCGCCACTTGACCTGCCGAACGGTTCCTCATGTGGGCTATTCTGCTGGGCAGAGGACTCGGGCAGCGAAGCCCCCGGGTCCTTTTGTGCTTTCGGAAGCGTTGTATACGAAACGGGAAACCCCAGGTGACCCGTGGCCGTGTACGGGGCCTTCGGGATCGCAGAGCAGTGCCCGTCCGCACAGTCCTCGCGGGGACCCGAGGAGGAACCAGACGTATGAGTTCTCTGCTGCTCCTGACCAACGCCCTCCAGCCCTCGACGGAGGTGCTGCCCGCACTCGGCCTGCTCCTGCACAACGTGCGGGTCGCCCCGGCGGAGGGCCCCGCCCTGGTCGACACCCCGGGCGCCGACGTCATCCTCGTCGACGGCCGCCGCGACCTGCCGCAGGTGCGCAGCCTGTGCCAGCTGCTGCGGTCCACCGGCCCCGGCTGTCCGCTGATCCTCGTCGTCACCGAGGGCGGCCTCGCCGCCGTCACCGCCGACTGGGGCATCGACGACGTCCTGCTCGACACCGCCGGTCCCGCGGAGGTGGAGGCGCGGCTGCGGCTCGCGACGGGACGCCAGCAGATCGTGGGCGACGACTCCCCCATGGAGATCCGCAACGGCGATCTCTCCGTGGACGAGGCCACGTACTCCGCCAAGCTCAAGGGGCGGGTGCTCGACCTCACCTTCAAGGAGTTCGAGCTGCTGAAATACCTCGCCCAGCACCCGGGCCGCGTCTTCACCCGCGCCCAGCTGCTCCAGGAGGTCTGGGGCTACGACTACTTCGGCGGCACCCGCACGGTCGACGTGCACGTACGGCGGCTGCGCGCCAAGCTCGGCCCGGAGCACGAGTCCCTGATCGGCACCGTGCGGAACGTCGGCTACCGGTTCGTCACCCCGGAGAAGGTCGAGCGCGCCGCCGAGAAGGCGGCCGAGGAGGCCAAGGCCAAGGCCGGACAGACAAAGGCGGAGGATCCGGACAAAACGGCCGAGGCGGCCGTCCGGGACGGCGCCGACGTCCACGCCGACGTGTAGTCCCCGCGCCTCGGGGGCACCATCCGAGCACTGATACGCCCTGCCCAGAGTGGGTCCATCCGCGTAGACTCCGCGCGTGGCCAAGGTGACTCGGGATGATGTGGCGCGGCTGGCGGGGACGTCCACCGCCGTGGTCAGCTATGTCATCAACAACGGACCCCGGCCGGTCGCCCCGGCCACGCGCGAGCGTGTCCTCGCGGCGATCAAGGAGCTGGGGTACCGGCCCGACCGGGTCGCCCAGGCCATGGCGTCGCGCCGCACCGACCTCATAGGCCTGATCATCCCGGACGCCCGCCAGCCGTTCTTCGGCGAGATGGCGCACGCGGTCGAGCAGGCCGCCTCCGAGCGCGGAAAGATGGTCCTCGTCGGCAACACCGACTACATCGGCGAGCGCGAGGTCCACTATCTGCGCGCCTTCCTGGGCATGCGTGTTTCCGGCCTGATTCTGGTGAGTCACGCCCTGAACGACCTGGCCGCCGCCGAGATCGACGCCTGGGACGCCCGGGTGGTGCTGCTGCACGAGCGGCCCGAGGCCATCGACGACGTCGCCGTGGTCACCGACGACCTGGGCGGCGCCCAGCTCGCCGTACGCCATCTGCTGGAGCACGGGCACGACTACGTCGCCTGTCTGGGCGGTACGGCGGAGACGCCGGCCGTCGGCGACCCGGTCTCCGACCACGTCGAGGGCTGGAGGCGGGCCATGGCCGAGGCGGGCCTGAGCACCGAGGGCCGGCTGTTCGAGGCGCCGTACAACCGCTACGACGCCTACCGGGTGGGCCTGGAGGTCCTGTCCGGGCCCCGCCGGCCGCCCGCGATCTTCTGCTCCACCGACGACCAGGCGATCGGCCTGCTGCGGGCCGCGCGCGAGCTGCGCATCGACGTGCCCGGCGAGCTGGCGGTGGCCGGGTTCGACGACATCAAGGAGGCCGCGCTCACCGACCCGCCGCTGACCACGGTCGCCTCGGACCGCTCGGCGATGGCCCGGGCGGCGGTCGACCTGGTCCTGGACGACGGGCTCAGGGTGCCGGGCTCGCGCCGGGAGCGGCTGAAGACGTTCCCGTCGCGGCTGGTGGTGCGCACGAGCTGCGGCTGCCAGTAGCTCCGCCGGTTCTTTATATCGGGCAAACGAGGTTCTGCCGGGCTTCTCAGCAAGCACTCAGGAAGCTCTCACGTTCGCGGGGGACTCTCTATGACATGACCGAGAGCCAGGGCAACGACGCGCAGCAGTACCCGCAGCAGCACTACTACTCCGCTCCTGCGGACCACTCCGCTTCCGTGAACCCCGAGTGGCCGCCCCCGCCGCCGTACCAGCCGGGCGAAGACAGGAAGCAGCGCAGCCGCGGCCCGGTCGCCCTCCTCGCGGCGGTCGCGATCGTCGCGGCGGCCGTCGGCGGCGGCACCGCCTACGCCTTCCAGGAGCTGACCGGCAAGGACACGGTCGCCTCCAGCGGCACGGCCACCAACGTGGTGCCCTCCAGCAAGCGCGGTGACGTCGCCGCCATCGCCTCCGCGGTCAGTCCGAGCGTGGTCGAGATCAACGCGACCCTCGACAGCGGCTCCTCCACCGGCTCCGGCGTGGTCATCACGTCGAACGGCGAGATAGTCACCAACAACCACGTCATCTCCGGCGCGCAGTCCATCAAGGTGCGCACCAGCGACGGCAGCGGATACACCGCCCGGGTCGTCGGCACCGACAGCTCCAAGGACCTGGCGCTGCTCAAGCTCCAGGGCGCCTCGGGCCTGAAGACGGCCTCGCTCGGCGACTCCAGCGGCGTCCAGGTCGGCGACACGGTCGTCGCGATCGGCTCCCCCGAGGGCCTGACCGGCACCGTGACCAGCGGCATCGTCTCCGCCCTGAACCGGGACGTCACCGTCTCCACCGACGAGAACCAGGGCCAGAACCAGGGCGGCGACGGAAACTGGCCGTTCCAGTTCGGCGGCCGCCAGTTCAACGGCGACACCGGCTCGTCCACGACGACGTACAAGGCCATCCAGACCGACGCGTCCCTCAACCCCGGCAACTCCGGCGGTGCGCTGATCGACGCGAGCGGCAACATCATCGGCATCAACTCCGCGATGTACTCGTCGAGCCAGCAGTCCTCGTCGTCCTCCGACGCGGGCAGCATCGGCCTCGGCTTCGCGATCCCGATCAACACCGTCAAGTCCGACCTGGCCAAGCTCCGGTCGGGCGCCACCGGCTAACAGCTCCACCAGCTCCGAGCACCGGCACGTCAGCAGGGAGTACGTCATGATCACGCATGTCTCGCACGCGCACCAGATCACCGGCCGCCACGCCGCCGACATCACCCTGGCGCTCACCATCGCCCGCGATCTGCACCTGCCGATCCCGAAGCCCCGCGCCCCGGAGGTCGTCGTGACACCGGTCCCCGAGCTGATGGGCCTGCGCACCTCCGCCGTCCGCACCCACCGCCGCAAGGTCCCGCTGAACCGCCTGACCGCGGTACGGGCCTGAACGTGGCACGCTGAGAGACAGCCCCCGTCCGAACAGGACCCGTACCCCGAGGAACCGCGAGCGATGAGCCCCGCCGAAGGCGACCGTGACCCCCAGCGCATCCTGATCGTCGACGACGAGCCGGCGGTACGCGAGGCGCTGCAGCGCAGCCTCGCGTTCGACGGGTACGACACGGAGGTGGCCGTCGACGGCGCGGACGCGCTGGAGAAGGCCACCGCCTACAAGCCCGACCTGGTCGTCCTCGACATCCAGATGCCGCGCATGGACGGCCTGACCGCGGCCCGCCGCATCCGCGGCGCGGGCGACACGACCCCGATCCTCATGCTCACCGCCCGGGACACCGTCGGCGACCGGGTGACCGGCCTGGACGCCGGTGCCGACGACTACCTCGTCAAGCCCTTCGAGCTGGACGAGCTCTTCGCCCGCATCCGCGCCCTGCTGCGCCGCAGCTCGTACGCGGCCGCGGTGTCACCCGACATCCAGGAGGACGAGGCGCTCACCTTCGGCGACCTGCGCATGGACCTCGCGACGCGCGAGGTCACGAGGGGCGGCCGCCAGGTCGAACTGACCCGCACGGAGTTCACCCTGCTGGAGATGTTCATGGCGCACCCGCGCCAGGTCCTCACCCGCGAACAGATCCTGAAGGCGGTCTGGGGCTTCGACTTCGAGCCCTCGTCCAACTCCCTCGACGTCTACGTCATGTACCTGCGCCGCAAGACCGAGGCGGGCGGCGAGCCGCGCCTGGTGCACACGGTCCGGGGCGTGGGGTACGTGCTCCGCCAGGGCGGCGCCGAGTGAGGAGGCTGGTCCGCCGGTACCGGGCCCTGCCCATCCGGGCCCGGCTGGCGATGCTGGTCGCGGCGGCGGTGGCGTTCGCGGTGGCGGCGGTGTCGGTGACGTGCTGGTTCATCGTGCAGGGGAAGCTGTACTCGCAGCTGGACGACGACCTGCAGAAGTCGTTGCGCGGCACGTCGCAGTTCGACCAGCTCCAGTTCACGCTCAACAACTGCACGGACACGCCCGCCACCAACACGATCCTCCAGGACCGGTACTCCCAGGTGGTCACCGAGCAGGGCAAGGTCTGCCTCATCGCGGGCGCATCGGGCAGGATCAAGGTCACCGAGGCCGACAAGAACGAGATCAGGAACCTCGACACCGGCAACATCTACTTCCGCAACGGAGTGGACGAGCAGGGCAACGAGCTGCGCGTGCTCACCCGCCCCCTGCTGCCCACGTCGACGTCGAGCGGGACCCGTGGTCCGAACGTGGGCGTGCTGGTCGCCGTACCGCTGCGGAACACCGAGAAGACCCTCAACGACCTCGCGCTCGTCCTGCTCCTCGTCTCCGGCATAGGAGTGATCGGCGCGGGCGCCGCCGGACTGGCCGTCGCCCGGGCCGGTCTGCGCCCGGTCGACAAGCTGACCGAGGCCGTGGAGCACGTGGCCCGGACCGAGGACCTGACGATCCGCATCCCCGTGGAGGACGACAGCGAGGACGAGGTGGCCCGGCTGTCCCGCTCCTTCAACTCGATGACCGCCTCGCTGGCCAGCTCCCGCGAGCTCCAGCAGCAGCTGATCGCCGACGCCGGCCATGAACTGCGCACGCCATTGACCTCGTTGCGCACCAACATCGAACTGCTCACCCGCAGCGAGGAGACCGGCCGCCCGATCCCGCCGGCGGACCGCAGGGCCCTGCTCGCCTCGGTGAAGGCCCAGATGACCGAACTGGCCTCGCTGATCGGCGACTTGCAGGAGCTGTCCCGCTCGGAGGGCCAGCACGGCGAACGCGTCCAGGTCGTACCGCTGCTGGACACCGTCGAGGCGGCCCTGCGCCGGGCACGGCTGCGCGGGCCGGAGCTGACGATCACGGCGGACCTGAAGCCCTGGTACGTCCGCGCCGAACCCTCCGCGCTGGAGCGGGCCGTCGTCAACATCCTGGACAACGCGGTCAAGTTCAGCCCCGAGGGCGGCATGGTCGAGGTGCGGCTGGCCGACGGCGAGCTGACCGTCCGCGACCACGGCCCCGGCATTCCCGAGGACGAACTCCCGCACGTCTTCGACCGCTTCTGGCGCTCCCCCAGCGCCCGCGCCCTGCCCGGCTCGGGCCTCGGCCTGTCCATCGTGGCCCGCACGGTCCAGCAGGCGGGCGGCCAGGTCGTCCTGGCCCACGCCGAAGGCGGCGGCACGGTGGCGACGGTACGACTGCCGGGGGCACCTACGCCGCCGCCGGAGACGCCGTGAATGACGAACAGCGGACGGGAGGCCGCGGTCGTGCTGCCGCGGAACGCGACCGGCTCCGCTTCACCGGGCCCAGGCGGAAGTAGCCGCACAGCGGCTCCGTGGAGGCGACCGAGCGGGCGCTGGCCATCGACCCGGAGCACATCGGCGCGCTCCTCCAGCACGCCCGCGCCCTCCAGTCCAACGCGCGCGTCGTGGACGCCGAGGCCCCCCTGCGCGAGGTCATCCGCCTGGCCCCCGACTACTGGTACGGCTACGCGCTGCTCGGGCACTGGCTGTGGCGCATACGCACCCTGCGGCTCGGGCACGCGGGCGGCCCGGTCACCCAGGAGGCCACGACCGCCTTCCAGCGCGAGTCGGACGAACTGGCGCTCACCGCCGTACGGTTGGCGCCCGAGGAGGTCTTCCCGTACGAGGTGCGCTGGAGCATCGCGGACATCGGCGGCGACCGGGCTCTCGCCGACGAGATGGTCCGGGAGATCCTGCGGCGCGATCCCCAGCATCCGCAGGCCCTCGCCCGGCAGACCGAGCAGGCCGCCACCGCGCCGGGCGTCAAGGCCGCCGAGGCCGCCGCGCTCTACGCCGACGCGCTCGCCGTCACCCCGGATTCCACGGCCCTTCAGCAGGGCCTGGACCACGCGACGTACCGGCTGCTGCGCGGGGTGCGCCTGATCGCCGTGCTCAGCCTGGGATTCGCCGCCACCATGCTCGACCTGTGGACCAAGGAGGGGCAGGCCCCGCGCGAGCTGCCCGTCCCGCTCGGGCAACAGCTGTGGTACTTCGTACCCATCGGCGCCCTGTGGACCATCGGAGCCCTGCTGCGCTACCGACGGCTGCGCACGGGCGTCCGGTACAACCTCCGGTCCGTGCTCCGGCGCCGCCGCTGGCCCCGCATCGTGCTCGGCCAGGCCGCCTGGGCCATGCTGTGCGCGCTGCTGATCAGCCAGGTGCCGTGGGCCGAGCGGGGCGTGCCGCGGATCGTGTTCTGGGCGGGCCTGATGCCGACGCTCGTGACCATCCCGTTCGACCGGCGGAAGACCGACTGAACCCCCTCACCGTCCGAGGATCAGCGTGTCCTCCGACGGCGGCGGCAGCGGTGCCGCCAGCCGGGCGTACGCCCCGCCCCGGGTGACGAGTTCCGCGTGCGTTCCCGTCTCCACCAGCCGGCCGTGCTCGACGACCAGGACGCGGTCGGCGTCGGGGGCGAGCGACAGGTCGTGAGTGATCATGATCGTCGTACGGCCGGACATCAGGCGGCGCAGTGGCCGCACCACCTGGCGGGCGGCCACCGGGTCCAGGCCCGCCGTCGGCTCGTCCAGGACGAGGACCGACGAGGCGCGCAGCATCGCGCGGGCGATGGCGACCCGCTGGAGCTGGCCGCCGGAGAGGGCGGCGGTGCCGGGGGCGATGTGGGTGTCGTAGCCGTCGGGGAGCGCGGTGACGAAGTCGTGGGCCGCCGCGCTCCTCGACGCCCGTTCGATCTCGGCGTCCGTCGCGCCGGGGCGGCCGCAGGCGATGTTCTCGCGGATGGTGCCGTTCAGGATCAGCGTCTGCTGCGGGAGCAGGGTGATCTGCTCGCGGAGGAAGCGGAGGGGGACGTCGGTGAGGGGCACGCCGTCGAGGGTGATCGCGCCGGCCGTGGGGTCGTAGAAGCGGGTGAGGAGGGCGGCGAGGGTGGACTTGCCGGCGCCGCTCGGGCCCGTGACCACCACCAACTCGCCGGGATCGGCGGTGAGTTCGATGTCGCGGAGGCAGGAGCGGGTGGCGCCGGGGTAGCGGAAGGAGACCCGGTGGAAGGCGAGCCGGCCGCGCACCGGCCAGGCCGGGACGGGGCGCGCGGGGTCGGTGACGGCGGGCTCGGCGTCGAGGATCTCGCCGATGCGGCGGGCGCCGGCGGTGGCCGCGGTGACCGTGAGGCCGAGCTGCCCGAGGCTGCGGATCGGCGGGTAGAGGTAGCCGAGGAAGGCGGCGAAGGCGAGGAGCTGTCCCAGGGTCATACGGCCCGCCGAGATCTCCCAGACGCCGAGGCCGATGACCGCGATCACGCACAGCGTCTCGACGACCTCGACGCACTGCTCGTACATCTCGCTCAGCCGCGCCCCGCGCACGCTCGCCCGCATCCAGGCGCGGGCCTCACGCTCCAGCCGCCGCTCCTCGTCGCGCTGCCGGTTGTACGCCTGGGTGAGCACGACGTTGCCGAGCGACTCCTCCACCACCGAGGTGATCGCGCCGTCCGCGACCCGCTCGGCGCGCGAGGCCTCGCCGATCCGGCCGGAGAAGCGGCGGGCGGCGAGCAGGAACAGGGGCGCGAGGACGAAGGTGGCCAGCGCCAGGTCCCAGCGCAGCCAGAACGCGGCGGTGGCGTAGAAGACGGCCGAGAACCCCGCGGACACCGCTCCCACGACGCCGGACACCACCAGCTGCTCGATGGACTCGACGTCTCCGGTGAGCCGTTCGACCAGGTCGCCCTGGCGGTGGCGCTGGAAGAAGTGCGGGGGCAGGTCCTGGACGTGCCGGAAGACGGACGCGCGCAGGCGCAGGACGAATCGCTCGGCGGTCCAGGTGGCCAGGGAGTTGCCCAGACAGCCGACGAGCGCGGCGAGCGCGGCCACGCCCAGCCAGGCGCCGGCCGGACCCCAGAAGGCGGCGAGCGAACCGGCCTTCAGGGCGTGGTCGGTGAGCTGCGCGAACAGCAGGATCGCGGCGGTCTCGGCGAGCGCGGCCACGACCACGCACGCGACGATCGCCGCGAGCCATCCGCGGTCCCCGCGGGTCAGCGGCCAGAACCGGCGGAAGGCCTCACGCGCTTCCCTCGGCATCGGCGGATCCTTTCCACAGCTGTGGACACGGCTGACGCAGCCGACACGGCCGAGGCGGGGCCACCGGTGCGACCACGCGGCAACCGGTGACCCCGCCTCACGACGGACTGACTCAAGCCTTGTCCCAGCGCATGTCTCAGCGCTTGTCGCCGATCGGGCGGCGGCGCGGCTCGGGCTTCTTCGGCGCCGGCCTCTTCCGCTCGGGGCCGGGCTTGCAGTGCTTCTTGACGGGAGCGAGCTTGTGAAAAGACATGGAATTTCCCTTACTGTTTCCTGTGCCGTCCGGGAATTACTTGCGGCCGACCGGGCGCCTGGGCTCGCGCTTCTTCGGCTGGTGCTTGCGGGGCTTCGGCTTCGGCTCCAGGGCGGGCTTGCGGGCCTTCTTCACCGGGACGATCTTGTGGAAGCTCACGACCGTGACCTCTCCCTTCGCTGTCGTCTTGCCACCGTCAGCGCTTTTCGCTTTCGACATGGAAAACATTACGGGATTCGCGAGCCAGGAAAAGCCGATTCCGATGAGACCTGAATGAAATACCCCTGTGAGCAATTCACAGGGGAATTCTGGAACCGCGGCGGCGTTCACACAGGTTTTATGGCGCGTGTCGAACGTTCTGCCGCACGGCGGCGACCCCCGCCCCGTACCCTCGTACCCATGAGCAGCGACGACACCGCACGAGCCTTCCCAACCCGCTCCATCGAGACCCACTCCGCGCTCACCCCGGACCAGGCCGAGGCCGTGCTCGACCTGCTGGCCGAGGCCGTCCGGGCCGACGGGCAGCAGCCGGTGTCCGAGCAGGGGCGGCTGCAACTGCGCGGGGGCGCCCGGGAGGGCGTCTCGCATCTGCTGCTGACCGTCGACGGTGAACTCGTGGGCTACGCCCAGCTGGAGGACACCGACCCGGTGGAGGCGCCGGCCGCCGAACTCGTCGTCCACCCCGTGCACCGCGGGCACGGGCACGGCCGGGCGCTCGGCTCCGCCCTGCTCGGCGCGTCCGGCAAGCGGCTGCGGGTGTGGGCGCACGGCGGACATCCCGCCGCCCGGCACCTGGCCCAGGTGCTCGGCCTGACCCTGTTCCGTGAACTGCGCCAGATGCGGCGGCCGTTGACCGGCCTGGAACTGCCCGACCCGAAGCTGCCGGAGGGTGTGAGCGTGCGCGCCTTCGTGCCGGGCAAGGACGACACCGCCTGGCTCACGGTCAACGCGGCCGCCTTCGCCCACCACCCCGAGCAGGGCTCGCTCACCCAGCGGGACCTCGACGACCGCAAGGCCGAGCCGTGGTTCGACCCGGCCGGCTTCTTCCTCGCCGAGCGGGGCGGCGAGTTGGTCGGCTTCCACTGGACCAAGGTGCACGCGGAGGAGCAGCTCGGCGAGGTGTACGTCCTCGGCGTGCGGCCCGGCGAACAGGGCGGCGGCCTCGGCAAGGCCCTCACCACGATCGGCCTGCGCCACCTGGCCGCACAGGGCCTGCCGACGGCGATGCTCTACGTCGACGCCGACAACCAGGCGGCCGTGTCCGTGTACGAACGCCTGGGCTTCACGACGTACGAGACGGACCTGATGTACCGGACGGAGACGTGACCGAGAGATCCCCGGCGGCCGGACGCACGAGCGGCACCGGCCACCGGCCTCACCGGCGACCGACCACCTGACGTGGGCCTCGGCGGCGGGTGCCCACCCGCCGGGTGCCTCGGCGCCAGGTGGCCACCGACCGGACTTTCGAGCGGACACGGCCACCGGGTGGAGCCCTGGGCGGGGGGCCACCCACCGGAGGCCTAGGCGGCGCGGGCCACCCAGCCGAGGTCCGGGCGGGAGCCGGCGGTCACACGGAGGCATGCGGCACCGACCCGGCGGGACCGGCCGAGACACGAGCCGCAGCCGACACCCTCGACCACCGGCCGACCACAGGCCGCAGGCCTCGGCGCCGGGAGCCACCCACCAGAGCTCCGAGCGGACACTGCCTCCCGGGTGGAGGCCTCGGCGGCGCGGGCCACCCAGCCGAGGCCCGAGCGGGAGCCGGCGGTCACACGGAGGCATGCGGCACCGACCCGGCGGGACCGGCCGAGACACGAGCCGCAGCCGACACCCTCGACCACCCGCCGACCACAGCCCGCAGACCTCGGCAGCGGGGCCCCACCGGAGGCCTGGGCGGCGCGGGCCACCCAGCCGAGGCCCGAGCGGGAGCCGGCGGTCACACGGAGGCATGCGGCACCGGCCCCGCGGGACCGGCCGAGACACGAGC